>JAJPGX010000015.1 GCA_021325595.1 Nitrososphaerota archaeon
GATTTAATCGAGATTATAATAAGATTTAATCAATTCAGGTTTGTTTATACTATCCACGGGTCTGTATTTCATTGATGGTTTCTAAGGATCAAATTTAAATTAGTTTAGTTTTGATGGTAAATGGGTTTTGATCTTAAAGTAGCTCCATAACTCCTTTAAACACCATTTATATAGAAAGTTTCTTCTCCAGTTCTCTTCTCATAATCACCAGATATGCGGAGCTTACTACGATTCCGCTTTGGAAAATCTTTGTCACTATATCTATTATGCCTATGTCATTTTGTATTCCTACTATTGGCAAAGATATGGTTCTTGAAACTACATAGAACAAAATCAACGATAAGGAACCAGCAAATGCTATGACATGAGGCTTGTTGCTGTGCTTTTGCTTGAGCATCCAGAGTCCAACTGGAACATAGACTATTGCTACAACTAGGAAGAATATAGTCTGTACCTTTCCACCAAGATCAAGTTCTGTCCATTGAGATGAATCCATATCGCTTGTTCCTTGTTGAACCTCTTTTTGGTTTGGCATCTCTCTTATCCCGTATCCACTTTCATCTGTGAATTGTTGGTATGTCACCAGAAAGTAGACTGCACTAGTAGACAGCATGAGTGCAACTATGACATAATGAATTGCTCGTAGAACTTGTTTGTCCAAAGTTGATCTTTTCTTACATGATACTGATGACGCATATTATGTTTCAGGTACAGTTCTCTAAATGTAGGATAATATCTACTTCTTTTTCACAATGGCTACAAAAAATAATGCAAGTATTACAAATCCTAGCAAAGACAAAATTGTATCTACTGTGGTTACCTCGACAGAAGACAATAAGATCTCAAGCCTAGGAAGTATTGTCCTAAAAGCATAAAGACCAAAGGCAGCGCTGACAAAAACTAATCTTGTAAGATTTGTTCGCTTGTAGGCAAACAGCGATATTGCAAGTAGTACTGCTGCAAAAATTCCAGTTGCAAAATCTAGGGATTCTGGGAGGTCAGGCATCTCTCCTCCAACTTCTGTCATGTTATCTGCACTCAAAAAGAAATTTTCTAGCACTAGTCCTGTCCCTCCTTGTCATCAGATGATATTTGTATGAAGAGTTCTGCAAATCTGCTTAGCAATTTATCCCAAATGTTTGTATGGTAGGTTTTAAGGGCAGCGGCAACATTTTGGCTGTCTACTATGGTATATTTTATGGACCGACCTTCCTTTACAGATCTGACAAGTCCTGCTTGTTCAAGCCTTGACATGTGCCAATTAATCGTAGGTGCGGAAAATCCTTTGAAATTTACAATGTCATTTTGTGTGGAACGAGGGTGCTCTAGCAGGTAAATGAGAATGTCTCTAGCAGTCTCTTGTCTTAAGAATGCAAGCAGGTGGTGCTGTGTTTCAAGTACCTCTACCGCATAGTAGTGTCTGTATACGTTAATTCTTCTGGTTTTTATTTTTCCAGATCTTTCCAGTACATCAAGATGGTGTTGGGTTGCACCCATACCCAACTGCAGTTCTCTTGTAATCATTCTAAGATGTGCACCTGGGTTTTTTTTGATGTAATCATATATCTGAAATCTGATCTCTGAGCCGTCATTATCTTGATCTTTTTCATCACGCAACAGTATTCTCCTATCACTGTAGGTGTACCATAATAAAGCCTAATTATATTACAGGTGCAACCAGCTAAGTTTCATTTACATTTATGAAATTTACATGACTGGAATTAAACAAAATTTAGTCAGCTGTCCCTCAATTATAATATACGATTTTTGATGTTTTTATTTTCGAGGTGAAAAACAGAACATTGAACAAAACAAAAACAATTGTTGCACTTCACTTGATGGCAATCGTGGTAGCTGCAGGAGTAGCAATGTTGGCAGAAGATCAAGTCTTTGCTCAGCCAGCTAATCCAAATACTACAAATACACAAGCAGTAGACCAGCCTGACTCACAGAGTCAAACCAGCAATGTAGACAACCACAGTGATAGTGAAACAAATGATGACCACAACAGTGCAAACGAGGGTCCAAACGGAGACGGTGACGGAGAACTACCAGACCAAACTGAATCAGGACAGTAGGGATTTACATCCCTTACTTTCATTTTATTTTTAGTCAACTGTACCTATATTGTAATATACAAAACTAATTGAAAAAGATCTAATGACAAAATCATCACTTGAACTGTTTACTGTCATGATCAATACCAATTTCATACGGTGAAAAAATGAAAGATAAGGATCATCACCAGTCACGGGCTCAAATAATGCTAAACAAGGTGCCCGAAATCACCTTGTTCTTTTGGATAATCAAGATTCTATGCACCACAGTAGGTGAAACAGGTGCAGATTTTTTAGATACGAATTTGAATCTTGGGCTCGATGGCGTAACATTAATCATGGGAGCAATGCTTGCTGTAACGCTATTCTTTCAGTTCAAAGTAAAAAAATATGTTCCTGGAATCTACTGGCTTGCAGTTGTTTTAATTAGCATAGTAGGAACTCTCATCACAGATAATCTGACTGACAAGATGGGGGTACCTCTGACTATAACTACCATAGTCTTTACCATAACACTTTCAATAGTATTTGTTGTTTGGTATAAGAAAGAAAAAACACTTTCCATACATTCAATCATCACGTCCAGAAGAGAGGCGTTTTATTGGCTAGCCATATTGTTTACCTTTGCTCTTGGAACTGCTGCAGGAGACCTATTAGCTGAAAAAATAGACCTAGGCTATCTGCTCTCCCTAATCATCTTTGGTGCACTAATTGCATCTGTTGCAATAAGTCATTTTGTTTTCAAGGTAAATGCTATTTTGGCATTTTGGCTAGCATACATTCTAACACGTCCTCTTGGGGCTTCCATAGGTGACTATCTCTCGCAAAATATATCCGACGGTGGCTTGGGATTGGGTCATGAAATAACAAGCATGATTTTCTTTGGTATCATACTGGTTACAGTCATATATCTGGCAATAACAAAGAAAGACGTCATTAAAAAGAGTAATTTCGGAGACCAGGTATGATAATAAAAAATATTTTAGTACCTGTTGATGGATCACAGCATTCGGTTAAGGCATTTAATGCTGTACTTGATTTAGCAAAAAAATATGGTGCAAAAATCAGTCTTCTGACTTGCTTCGAAAAAGAAAACATCAGTGCATGGTGTATTAATAAGGAAATGCATAGGAAAATAATTAAAGATGCAGAGAAATTTGCAATGGGTTTTATCTCAAAATTAGAAAAGAGGGCAAAAGATGAAAGTGTTTCACTATCAGTTCATGTTATTGAAACAAAATCTGTCTCAAAACAAATTATCAACTTTGCTACTTCGGAAAAGATTGATCTTATTGTAATGGGGTCACACGGACGTACAGGATTTGATCAATTTGTGTTAGGTAGCGTAAGTAATGCTGTATGTCACTCAGCTAAATGTCCAGTTTTAATAATAAAATAAATAAAAAATAATGCCATCATATCGACCATGCTTCTATATATAGAATAAACGAACAAAAATTGACTAAATCTTTGTTTAATCACCAAAACAGATTACGATATAGTGTATCTTAGTTCTGTAGCACCTTTTGATTCCATGCTATGCTTTGCAGTAGCTACAATCAAGAACAATTGTTGCTACTTAGCTATGATGATTCTAAAATTTGCAGTACGTTTACGAACGAATTTTAGTCACGATCAAAAACTCGTAGCGACCAATTTGTAGCACCAAAAATTAGCACAAAATGATGCATTTTTTAGCTATAGCTACAAATCATTATTTATCACTCGTACTTTATTTGCTAGTTTTTCAAAAAGTAGCTACGATGCTGTATCAGATACCGTTTTAGTATCTTTTTGTTCGTAAGTCATATTTTGCAGAAGAATGCAAAAGGTATCTTGAAAATAATTTTTTAACAAATTTTTTTGTCCAATCAAAATCAAAAATTTAAGATATACTCCTTTCTTTTACTCAAAAATCATTTCTGCCAAGATTATCAACTTTCTGTGTAATTTCTGTTGGAGCTTTGACATATCCTTCCTCCAAGAATTTGAATAGATTAGGTTTGCCAGTTGTTTTTCTCATATACTCGACAAAGTCCGAGACTCCTTCCATTAACGCATCGTATGTCTCCACCTTTTGTCTGAGCTCATTTATTGCAGTACCATTCTTATCCTCAAGTTCTTTTATCCTTGATTCTTTTTGTTCAAGCTTGATCTTGTTTCTTTCCAAGTCATCAACCGTAAGATCTTGTATGTGTTTTTTGAATTCGCCAAACAGGATTTCAATTGACGGTTTCAAGTACGCTCCATCAAGTGCAAAGACTCCCCTATGACCCATTAGTTTTTCAACCAAACTTGGGTTTGCCTTGTCGTTTGATTTTAGTATGGTATTGAATCGTTTCCTAAATCCATGGTCTGCCTGAATCTCATACCTGTTGCCGGACTTGTTTCGGTACAGCCCGGCTTTTCTAATTGACCTTGATATTATGCCGATTGCACCAACACGTGTCAGCGGTCGCACCTTCTCTATTCCTATCATGTAAGTTGATCTAAAGACAGGACTTTGCGGAACAAGGTTCTCGCCATCCCTTCTTCTTTCTTCCAAGTATTCCAGTAAAGAGCCAGACGCTTCAGGTGTAAGAAATGACACGTATTCCTCCTGTGACCCTTCGTACAGTGTTACTGCCTTGCAGTTGTCTGCCATGTCCACAACATGTCGCATCTGCAATCCTTCGATTGCGCCAATTCTTGCACCTGTTGAAGCAAGAAAATGTATCAGTGCATGGTTTCGCTTTGAATTTGAAAACTGTAAAATTTTTGATATCTCTTTTGTTGTCCATCCTCTTGCACCGGTTGTCTTTACTCTGGATGGAAACATCTTGTGTAAGATCTTGGTGTTGATTGTTTTTCTGTTCATCAAAAAGAAGAGCTCAATTCCTGCCATTATAGTAGGAATGGAATTTGGAGAGACTCTTTTTTTCAGATAGAAAAGATAGTCCTCAAGCATCACCTGTATCTTTTCATCAGAAATGGAAAGAAGGCTGTCAAAGTCTTTTATTTTATAATATTCCTTGAACTTTGTAAGCGAGTGCAAATACGTTTTTCGTGTGCCCTCGCTTTTTATCGAGTTCTCAAATACGATGATGCTTCTCTGTTCCATGTTTTGTATTGCTCTCCAGCATTATTAAATGTCGAAGTACATTCGTTTAACATGATTTTTATACCCAGAAATATCGCAGCTAATCAATTGGAAGAGAAACAGAAATGTGCATTATGTAGCGGCCCACTAGATCATACGTACAAGCCCATGCAATCTTGGAATGTAAGTGGTTTTCTTTGCAGTAAATGTTACTCAAAAAAAATTGCAGAGTTTTATCCAGGGACTCATGAAAGAGTCAATAAATCAAATTAGAAACCAACCAGTTTTTATCAAATCTTTATGTTTTTCTTCACCTACACCTGTGGCATAACGCCATATGTAGGAAGCATTAGTCTGCATTTCTTTTTTTATTTGAATTAAAGATTCGATCTCGGAATTTATGTTTCCGGATGCGGTTTTATGCATTTCACAAAACTTGCATTTTGGATCTAATGTTACAGGAGATAATTCTATAAGCGGGTATGCTTTACATGCCAACGGTCTGTCTTCATAGATTTTGCATTTGTATCCACCATGGGGAGATCTGTCATCACTTTTAATATCTAGAAAAGGACAGGTATTACCATCTATGTCTTTACCCATTAATTGGTAGGCCAGTATGATGGAAGGTTCGGATGATATTTCTTCAGATAAGCCAATTCTTGGAAAAACATCTATTTTTATACCAAGTTTTTTTGCCATCTTTTCTACTGATTCTTTTTCCTCAGGTAGTAAGAGAACGCCAACTTTCCCAAATTTTGTCTCAGGATAATATTCTCTTTCCACACAACATTTAGAGCATTCATCTACACATTGGAAATCCAATACCATGATAAAGCTAAAAAGAGATAAAATGGCTTTGCATCAAAGATAGCGTATTATTTGAATTGATTAGTAATACCCTTATATCACCATGCTATATACTCACTGACCATGGTTACGTATAGAACAAGTATGCAGATAGTAAGAGATTTGCTTACTGTTACAGAAGAAAGCGGTGCTAGCGGGATCAATGTAACAGCTCTATTAACAAAGGCCAATTTATCACATTCAAGACTATCTAAATTCCTTGACAACCTCACAGGTGCAGGACTAATCAATAGAATAGAATTCGACGGTAAGAACACTTTTGTCTTAACTCCAAAAGGAAGACAATATCTGGAAACATACGAAAAGTTTCAGAATTTGGCAGATTCTTTTGGATTAGAACTCTAGACCAAAAAACATATTTTTGTAACAATTAGAATAGTTTTTCATAGTATGTTTTATCACAGAACAAGCTGCCTTGTTAGAAAATTAATTTTTTATAAAATTAATCAAGAACCGACAGATCTATAAAGGCGTAGATGGGTCTATCAAGAGGGGAGTAGGCGTGACAGACATATCTGGTTGGTGGAAAGGACTTGCAAAAGAACTTGAGTTGGACATAGAATCAATTGATGAAAAAAAAGACGAGTCCAGTTTCTAATTTTCAATATATTTTAATTAAATCATAGTTTTGAAAAGCCTCGAGCGGGATTCGATCCCGCGGCCTAACGCTTACGAGGCGTTCGCTCTACCAGGCTGAGCTATCGAGGCACTGGTTCGCAATGTCATCAGAGTTTATAAAAAGCCTTGGTGCTTTGGATTCATTGAAGGTAACAATTTCTGGAGTTCGAGGAATTTTTGGAGATGAGTTAAATGTTGGAGATGTTATTTATTTTTGCAGAAATTTTTCTCGTCTAGTAAAATCAAAAAAATGTGTTATTGCTCAAGATACAAGACCCTCTAGTAACATCATTAGCAATGTAGTCTCAGCATCACTCATGGAAAGGGGGTTATATGTTTACAATCTAGGAATAGCCCCTACACCAGTTGCGTTTAGAGAATCAAGAAAATACGGAGCTGGTATAATCATAACATCTTCTCACAACCCTCTTGAATGGAACGGTTTAAAATTCATACTTGAAGGTAGGGGGATTAATGAGAAAGAATTAGAAACACTAACAAAAGAAAAAGATTTTCAAAAAAAGATAATAGGTTCTGAAATAAAGGCTACTTCAACCTATGTAAGTGATGCAATAAAATTCATTGGAAAACTGAAACATTCAGTCATGGTTGCGTTGGACATAGGAGGAGGTGCTGCGTATGGCGTGGCTCCTGAATTGCTCAAAAGGCTAGGTTGCAAAATAAGAATAATTAATGAAAAACCTGGTAAATCATCACGTGGACCAGATCCAACAAATGATCCATTAAAAAATTTAGTTACAGTATCAAGAAGATCACAGATTGGTTTTGCTTTTGATTTAGATGGGGACAGACTAGTTGTTGTAAAAGATGGAAAGATACAATCCCCTGATACTACTCTAGGGCTAGGTGTTGCAAGTGCAATTGAAAAAGGATACAAGAAATTTGTACTTAGCATAGACACTAGTGTAGCTATTGAAAAACATATCAAAAACGAGGGTGGCATAGTTAAAAGATCAAAGGTGGGAGAAGCCAACGTTGTGGATTTAATGATTAAAACTAATTCTCAAGCTGGTGGAGAAGGAAGTAGTGCAGGATTCATACTTCCAGAATTTAATATGTGTAGAGATGGGCTTCTTACAAGCGGTTTGATTACAACCATGATAGGTACTGGACAATTTAAGGAGATTACTCAATTCATGGAAGGATATCATCAGATAAGATCAAAAATAAATGTTGATTCCAAATTCCATCAAAAAACATTAAGAATATTACAAAACAAAATGAAAAGTCAGTTCAGTGAAATAATAACCATAGACGGAATAAAATCAATTATAGATGAAGATAGTTGGGTGCTTGTAAGACAGTCAAATACAGAACATATTATACGAGTTTCATCAGAATCAAACGATTTATTCAAGGCACAATTTATTGAAAAACAAATATCGAAATTGGTAAAACAAAGCTATGAAGAAGCCAGACGAATTAGAAATAATTAAGATATTTCAGAGTAAGTTTGGACGAAAATCTAAATTTTCTCCTGAAGATGTAGAAATAGTTGAAATTTCAGACACAAAATTTATTATAAAATCTGACATGCTAGTTCAAAGTACCGATGTTTTGCCAGGAATGAAAGTATGGCAGATTGCAAGAAAGAGCATGGTATCTTGTGTGAGCGATTTTGTTTGCAAGGGAATTAGGCCAAAATATGCTACAATTTCATTAGCATTACCTATTGTTACAAAAAAAACGGTTCAAGATCTAGCCAAAGGATTTGCAAGGGCATCAGAGGAGTTTGGAATAAGAATCATAGGAGGGGATGTAAATTCCGGCAAGGAGTTGGTCATAGGAGTATCTATGTTTGGCACTGCCGACAAGTTTCCAAGCAGGGGTGGTTCAAAAATAGGCGACATAGTCATAACATCTGGACCCTTTGGGTATTCCTCTGCAGGCCTAGGCGTAGTATTACATGGATATAAAGGCAGGTCAGAATTTTTAAAAAAATGTAAAGAAAATGTAATGAATCCTACACCTAGATTTGCATTTGGATTGTTGGCTGCAAGATATTTTTCATCATCAATGGATTCAAGCGATGGACTTTCAATTACCTTAAATGATATGAGTAAACAGAGTGGAAAAAAATTTGTCGTAAAGAGATTACCAACAAATTTGGATGTAACAGAATTTACAAGACTAAACAAAATAGATTTGTTTGACATGGTTTTTTGTGGAGGTGAAGAATTTGAGATTGTAGCAACAGTATCACCAAAAAACCTTCAAAAGGTTATAAGACTAGCAAGAAAGCTCAATGTACCAATATTTGAGATAGGACATGTTACAAAGGGAAAAGGTGTTGTTTTTTACAAAGATGGTAGGTTCAAGACCATAAAGAGATGTGGATGGATTCATCTTAGATCCTAATGTTTTTTAAACCCGTTACAGAGTCTTGAAATGTTGTCTGAACAAGAAACCAAGGAGAAATGGGGTATTGCACATATCTACAGCAGTTATAACAATACCATAGTTCACATTACAGACCTTTCTGGTGCAGAAACAGTATCTATTAGCTCAGGAGGAAGACATGTGAACGCAGACAGATACGAATCATCGCCATATGCAGCCATGAAATCTACTGCGGCAGTAGTAGAGGCAGCACATGACAAAGGTTTCACAGGCTTGCACATTAGAGTAAGAGCAGTGGGTGGAGTTGGCTCAAGAGTACCAGGACCAGGAGCACAGGCTGCAATCAGAGCTCTTGCAAGAGGCGGTTTTAAAATTGGAAGAATTGATGACGTAACACCAATTCCTCATGATACCACAAGAAAGAAAGGTGGTAAAAGAGGAAGAAGAGTCTAGTCTTCTACAAGTTTTACTTTTACTTTTGCATTTTCCTTTTCAAAGAGATTTATCATAAAATTTACAAATTTTTCTTCTATTTTCTTGCCTTTTGAACGAGTAATTTGTTCAGCTAATTTTAGTTGCATTTCAGAGAGTAATTCTTCTTTTATCAAAACTTTGAAAAATGCCCATCCAAATCTTTCCAACGGATTACTAATAAGAAAACCATCATTGATACTGCAAACTGCTTGCAAGGAAATCATTGCATGTTCCACCAGATCTCTGTCAATGTCGTACTTAGTAGTGGCAATTTCAAGAATTGTTGGTCTACCATTCATTCCTACTAACTCCAAAATTAAAGGTGTACATATTACCTCTTCCAAAAATTATTTTCTCTGCCTAATATACTTGCTATATATTTTCTGTAGTTTGATTATTGTCAGGTTTTGTCCCTTTTAGCTTATCTGACCAGGACACTATCTTTCCATCTTCTTCTATATGTATGGTAGTTTGAACGCGTACTCTGATTCCAATTGATCTAAATAATGTTAAAAGTTTTCCACCATCTATTATTTCAGTTACTTCACCAGATCGAATAAGTTCAGCAAGTTTTGCTATTACTAATTTGGTCTCTTCTGGAAATTGCGCCTCTGCATTTTCAAGAACTTCTAATCCGCGATATCCGAGTTGTTTTATAACAATATCTCGTGGAGAAATTTGGACTGGCTTTGATTCCATGGATTTTAGTTCTTCGTGTTTTTGTCTATTAGAGATATTTTTTTGCATCTCAAGTAATCTTTTTGCCTTTAATAGTTCAAGTTCTTTATCTTCTTCGCTCATCCTTTGATTACACCGATTGGAACAAGTTTAGCTACTTTGGTTGCAATTCCTAGTTCATGCGACACATTTGCCACAGCATCAACATCCTTGTAAGCTTCAGGAGTTTCTTCTACCACACCTTCTCTTGTAAGAGCTTTGATGAATATCCCTCTATCTCCGAGAGATTTTTGAACCTGATTTTCTGTAAAACTACGTCTTGCTGCTGATCTTGACATAGTTCTACCTGCTCCGTGTGCAGTGGAACCAAAGCTAAGATCCATAGAGTTGGGTTTGCCTAAAAGAATCCAGCTTCCAGTTCCCATTGAACCAGGTATAAAGACAGGTTGACCAAGGTCACGATATTTCTGTGGAATTTCCTCTCTTCCTTTTGGAAATGCTCTTGTTGCACCTTTCCTATGAACCACAACTGATTTTAATTCTCCATCAATTTTGTGTTTTTCCACTTTTGCAATATTATGAGCGACGTCATAGATAAGTTTCATATCAAGATCTGATTCAGATTGTTTGAAAACTCTTTCAAATGCTTTTCTTGCCCAATGAGTAATCATTTGTCTATTACTCCAAGCAAAGTTAAGAGCTGCAAACATTGCTTTTCTATATGACTCTCCTTCTTCTGAAGAATTTGGAACACATGCTAGTTCCCTATCTACCAAATTAATCTTGTATTTTTGTAATACATGTTCTGAGACTCTAAGATAATCACTACAAACTTGATGCCCAAATCCACGAGAACCGCAATGAATCAGTATAGTAATCTGATCTTCATTTAGTATACCCATTCTCTTAGCTGCCTCTTTATCGTGAATCTCAGCTACTCGTTGAACTTCTAAAAAATGGTTTCCCGAACCTAAACTTCCTAGTTGTGGAGAACCTCTTTTTCGTGCAGTTGGAGATACTTTACTAGGATCTGCATTTTTTATCTGACCATTTTCTTCACATACATCTGCATCTTCTTTTGTACCATATCCATGATCTACTGCCCATTGTACTCCTCTAACTAACACTTCATCTAAATCAGATGAAGATAACTTTACTGCACCCTTTGAACCAACTCCAGATGGAATTGATTTGAATAATTCACTTATAAGATCTTTGAGCCTTGGCCTTACATCTTTTTCATTCAGATTTGTTTTAATGAGTCTTACACCACAATTAATATCGTAACCGACACCCCCCGGACTTATCATTCCATCTTCAGCGTCCATAGCTGCTACTCCTCCAACTGGAAAACCATATCCTTCATGTCCATCAGGTAAAACTACTACATGTTTTAGAACACCTGGTAATGTTGATACATTTACAGCTTGTTGGATGGTTCTATCGGTTAACATTTTTTGTAATAATCCCTGGTCAGCGTAAATTGTAACTGGTACTTTCATCCCTTTTGATGGATCTATCTCAATACGATACTCCATTTCGCCAATTTTTTTTGGATTTAGTGCAGACATTTCTTTCTGCGAAAAAAGATATCCCGACACAATTTAAATCATGACTAATTTGTGGCTTAGAGTCATTTAATCAATTTAGTAGCATGCCTATACAAGTCATGCAATCCTTTACCATCAAGAGTGGGTGATTTTTTGAACACATTAGACAAGTCGTCTTTTTCTGGATTGGCTTTCTTTATGGTTTTCATACCATCTTCCATAATGTCTAGTTTCTGCGCATTATATAAAAAATGATTGATGAGATGCTATGTTTAGACCAAGTAGATTTATTTTGAGAGATTATCTCAACACAAACATGCCTATTCTTCCTATTGACGCTGGTCGTTATGGAACTATAGAAATGAAGGAAATTTTTGATGATCAGATGAAAATAACTTATCAATTATCAATAGAGGCTGCAGTAGCACAGTCCCAAGCAGAAATAAAAATGATCCCAAAGGATGCAGCTGCAAATATTTCTAAGATGGCCAAATCAGGCAAGATAACAGTAAAGAGGGTAAAACAATTAGAAGCAAAAAGCGATCATGACACAGCAGCTCTAGTGGAAGCATTAAGTGAAATTTGTAAAGCATCTTCAAAGCCTTGGATACATTATGGCTTAACAAGTAATGATTTAGTGGATACTAGTAATTCATTGCAGTTTCGTGATGCTCTTCGTATAATTGAACCCAAAGTAGCTAAGCTTGCTATCATTTTATCAGAATTATCCATTAAATTCAAAGATATTCCAGCTGTAGGTAGAACGCATGGTCAGCATGCAAGCATCATATCATTTGGTTTGAAGTTTGCTAATTGGGCACTTGAGATGTCAAAACACATAGAGAGAATAGAAGAGTTCAAGAAACGAGGTCTAATTTGCAAGACTTTGGGAGTTGTAGGAACAGGTTCACTTATGGGATCAAAGGCGCTAGAAGTTCAGAAAAGAGTTGCGAAGAAACTTGAATTATACCCTGCCGATGTAACGACACAAGTAGTTCCTCGTGAAAGATATGCAGAATATGTATTTTTAATTGCGTTGATAGGATCAACACTTGAGAAAATTGCAGTAGAAATTCGTAACCTGCAGAGAACAGAAATAGGCGAGGTCGCAGAACCTTTCAAAAAAGGACAGATGGGTAGTAGTGCAGTTCCAGTAAAGAGAAATCCTGTGAAAAGTGAACGAATAACCTCCTTATCAAAATTATTGAGGAGTCAGATTTCAGTAGCATTTGAGAACATACCCCTCTGGCATGAACGAGATCTATCTAATTCTGCAAATGAGAGGTTCATACTTCCAACTAGTTCTATTCTATTAGATGATATGGTTGAAACCATGACGCGTATTCTACGCGATTTGTACGTTAACGAAAATAAAATACAGCAAAATCTGGAATTAACACATGGTCAAATCTTTGCAGAATTTGTGCTTGATGAACTTATCAAAAAGGGAGTTCCAAGATTTGAAGCGTATAGAGACATACAGCGAGTAGCATTTGCATCCTCAGAGGAAGGAACTGATTTCCGGGATGCGGTCAAAAATGATTCTGCCATAGCATCGCACTTAACACAAGAAGAGATAGAACAAATCTTTGTAGCGGAGAATCATCTAGGAGCATCATCCAATATCATAGGAAATGTATCCAGCAAGGTTAGAAAAACTTGTTCTAAATTTTTCTAATTTTTATTAGATTCTTGTGAATTGATGAACCGTATTGCATAGCTTTCTTACGTTGTAATGCTGCTTCATGTGGAATACCTATGGCTAGTGCGATTTTACGCACTATGTGCTTTCTTATCATGTCATTAGCATCTTTTATTTTTTCATCTATTGGGATTTTTTTTGCAAATTGAATAAATTTTTCAGTTAGAAATGGCTGTGTTATACTAACTTCAAATTCCGAAGCAATAAGATTTACGGCCTTCATCATGCTAATTTCATTTTCCAGTTTTGCCTCCATCATTTTTTTAACAATTTGCTCACTTTGTGATATAGCCTCTCTATATGCATTATAGCCACAGAATAATTCATCTATACCATTAGCAGTAAGAACCAATCTTATACCATGTTTTTTTGCTAGTTTTGCGATATAATAAAATGCGATACAATTTTCATTCCAAGACAGATTATCTGTTTTTATTGTATCATGGATTTTTTCTATGATTTGTGGAAATGTTTTTTCTCCTATAAGTAAAGTTTTATGTTCTAAATCTAGAGATTTTGATATTTTTTTGGAGAAATTAACATCATGCGAGTTTTTGAATCCCATGGTCAAAAGCGTAGTTTTGTATCCCAAGTCATTTACAATTTTTGCAAGAAGAGAACTATCTACACCACCAGAAAAAGCAATACCAATTTTTTCTGAAATGTTGATTTCAGATACTGACTGGATCATACATTCATAAAGTTCGTGTTCCAATTTTGATAGTTGTGAGGTTTGTGTCAAGTATTACTAGATCAATTTGAGAGTTAAATATAGGATTCCTTAAAACTAAACATGAGATTGGAAAGATTATCCAAAGAACAAATCAAAAAGGAGATTTCATCTTTACAAGGTTGGAACATAATTAATGGGAAACTTCACAAAGATTTCGCATTCAAAGATTATGTGGAAGCCTTTGGTTTTATGTGTAGAGCATCTATTCACATAGAAAAGATGAATCATCATCCAGAATGGTTTAACGTGTACAACAAGATAAGCATAGATTTGGTAACCCATGACGCGGGGGGAATAACTCAGAATGATATCAATTTAGCCAGGATTTTCAATTTGCTAGAAAAATAAACTAAAAAGGAACCTATACAGAATTTATATACGGAATATCCAAAATTTTTCAAATGGCAACTGGTTCTGCAATTTTAGATTCAGATTTTAGATACATAGACAGTAAAGGAAACTTGTTAAAAAGTAGAACAGAGTTATCTATTGCTCAAATGCTTTCTTTTCTACAAATTGATTATGAGTACAATCATACTATAACAGTAAACGGAAAGAACATCAATGTTGATTTTAAAACGGATAAAGGTCTCATTGAAGTAATAGATAATGAAACAGATATTGAGAAATATAAAGAGATGAAAAACAGTTTGTCAGACTCGAAGATAATTGCAATAGGTCACCCAAAATTCGCAGCTCAGATAAAAGAACTTGAGGATATAGTTCTATACAAGACAAAAGAAGTTCAAACAGGCTCAATATTCATAGAAGATCCTTCTTTTGCTTTTGATTATGCACACATACTTCCGTTAGTAGAAAAATGCTCCATACTTCACGGTCATACATCTTCTGTCATGGTTGAATTAGTAGGAGAAATGAAAAACAATCTGTTAGTTGATTTTGGCGAAGCAAAAAAGATCATAAAAGAGGTGATGTCCATTTTGGATCATAAATTTTTCATAAATAAAAGATATCTTGTTAATGATGATGGAATACATTTCAGAATAACATTTGATGGACCCAAAGGAAAATTTGATCTTCAGGTTCCAAAACATACAACATATTTGTTAGAAGGAGAAGCTACTGTAGAAAACCTGTCAACTGAAATAATAAAACTATTGGTACCAAAAATGCCAAAAAATATAGAAGCTGTTGGCGTTTACATTTATGAAGGTTATAACAAAGGCGCACATATAATTTCACAAATATCAAAACAATAAGATATGGAACCCAAGATTAAGGAAACAGCTTGGAATCCTGAGATTGAAAAACAGATTCTGAAACAGTGGGAGGACACACACATTTATGATTTCAAGCCAGAGGGCGACATCTTTGTAATTGATACCCCACCACCTTATCCATCTGGAAGACCGTGGCACATTGGTGCGGCATCTCACTATGCTCAAATAGACATGATTGCGAGAACTGCGAGAATGTTTGGAAAAAATGTACTATTCCCCATAGGAATTGATAGAAATGGCCTTCCTGTTGAGATGTATACTGAGAAAAAACATGGAATCAGGATGCATGAGACAGACAGAGGAGAGTTTCTCAAGCTTTGTGCTACTGCACTAGATGACCTAGAAGCCGAAATGATACAGATTATGAAAAGTCTAGGACTGAGTGGGAATTTTACAGAATATTATAGAACAGACTCTGAGAAATATCGCACTCTGACCCAGTCTACGTTTATTGATATGTGGAAAAAAGGTCAGATCTATCTTGCAAACAGACCCAACAACTATGACTGGGTAACAGGTACCACGATAGCAGATGCAGAGATAATCTATGAAGAGATTCCTACAAAATTAGTACACATGAAATTCAAAATAAAAGATCCTGAAAAGATCATAATCATTGCAAGTACCAGACCTGAATTACTATGTGCATGTCAGACTGTGATTGTGAATCCTGAAGATGAAAGGTATACAGATGTGATAGGAAAAAAAGCAGTCATTCCGTTGGTAAATAGAGAGGTGGAGATAAGGACTCACCCATCTGTGGAAAAAGAATTTGGTTCTGGTGCTGTAATGGTTTGTAGCTATGGTGATCAAAATGATGTTTCACTGTTCAGAGATCTCAATCTAGAAGAAATTTCAGCGATTGGAACGAATGGAAGAATGAAAGAGGTAGCAGGATCATATGCAGGTCTCAAAGTAAAACAGGCAAGAGAAAAAATAATCGAAGATCTGCAAAATCAGGGTTTTATTGAAAAGATAGAAAATATTAATCATAGAACACCCATATCAGAAAGAAGTAAGACTGCGATTGAAATTATTTCCATGGAAGAATATTATCTAAAACAGAAAGATTCAGTCAATAAAATAAAGGATCTTGGAGCAAAAATTAATTTCCATCCTCCAATGCACAAGCAGATCTTGATGAATTGGCTTGAGTCAATCTCAATTGACTGGCCAATTTCAAGAAGAAGGTTCTATGGTACCGAGATACCTATCTGGTATTGCAAGAAATGCAATGAACCTCATGTGCCGGAAGCCGGAAAATACTACAGACCATGGAAAGACCCCAGTCCAATAACAAAGTGTACCAAATGTGATTCTACTGAATTTGTAGGGGAACAACGTACGTTTGATACGTGGATGGACTCTAGTGTGTCTCCACTTTATATCACAAGATATGGACAGGATGAACATTTTTTCAGTAAAACATATCCTACTACCATACGACCGCAATCAAAGGATATTGTACGTACATGGCTTTACTATACTATATTACGTTGTGAACAACTAACAGGTAAGATTCCCTGGACTGACGCTTGGATTATGGGATATGGGGTGGATGAACATGGTGCAAAGATGAGTAAAAGTAAAGGAAATGTAATTGATCCATTACCAATTATACAAAAGTTTGGTGCAGACACTTTTCGATTTTGGAGCGCAAGTGAGATAAATCTAGGTTATGATTTTAGATGCTCGGAACAAAAAATAGAGAGTACCAAGAAATTTCTAAGTAAGCTATGGAACGTTTCAAGATTTTTGTCAGGATTTCCAATAATAAAAACTGGAAAGCTAAGCCCCTCTGACAAATGGATACTATCTGAACTTGACAAGGTAATTGAAGAATGCAGGAGAGGTTACATTGAATACAATTTCTTTATTCCATCTACTGCCCTAAGAGAGTTTACATGGAATTTGTTTGCAGCTCATTATATCGAGATGGTAAAGGGGAGGGCATATAGTTCTGGTTTTACCGATGAAGAGCGAGATGGTGCAATCTTTACACTACACAAAGTGTTGTCATCAGTTTTGATATTGCTTGCACCAATTATTCCATTTATCACAGATTATCTTTGGCAGAATCTTTATTCTCAAAATTCAATACATCATGAAAAATTTGTAGAGTCGGAAGGGCATGAAGACTGGACAAAATACACCAAAGAAATTACTGAATTTAACTCTGAGATATGGAACAAGAAAAAAAGTATGAATTTGTCATTAAAAGATACAATAGAGATTGTAATTCCTCAAAACTTGGAACCATTTACAAGAGATCTCAAGGCAATGCATAACATAGTCTAGGCAGTACATTTTGAGTATCACAATATATGCAACTATCAAAAATTAGATACGTTATTTAAATAACAATTTTGTCTCTCTACTGATAGTTGAAGTCAGTAGTTATACGAAAACATGGAGGACCTGAGGTCTTATCATATGAAGAAATTCCAGATCCGGTTCCTGAGAAAGGAGATGTTCTAGTTAAGGTAAATTATTGTGCGGTAAACCATCTTGACATATGGGTAAGAAACGGAATTGCTGGCAAAACGGTATCATTTCCACACATTTTGGGTTGTGATATAAGTGGAACTTTACTAGAGGGATTTGGAACCTTCAAGAGAGGAGACAAAGTGGTTATTTATCCAGCTTTTGATAGCAATATTCCGAGAGTATCTTTTGGAATCATTGGAGGATTTGGAAGATACAAAGGTGGTTATGCAGAGATTATTTCAGTTCCAAAGAAGAACATCATAAAAAAGCCAAATTATTTCTCAGATCAAGAGGCTGCCTCAATCAATATCTCCTATCTTACATCTTGGAATATGATAGAAAAATCAAGATGTAAAAAAGACGATATAATTCTAATCTGGGGTGCAAATAGCGGAGTGGGTTCTGCTGCAATTTTGCTTGCAAAAGCAAAAGGCTTGAAGGTAATAACAATTGCATCCGACAAGAATAAGATACAATTTGCAAAAAAAATAGGCGCGGATTTTGTTATAGATAGGAACACTCAAGACGTTACGGCAGAGGTTCTGAAAATTACAAACCAGACAGGAGTAGATGTAGTAATTGATCATGTTGGTGCAAAGACATGGCCTATAAGCCTTGAAGTTCTCAAAGTAAAGGGAAAAATGATTGCATGTGGTACTACAACTGGAGGAGAAGCAATGGTAAACATTAGATCATTTTACAGTAAGGAAGCTCAGATAATTGGCGCATATCTTGGATCAAAGACACAACTTACATCATTACATAGATTTATGAAATTAAAAAAAATAAAGCCTGTAATTGACAGTATCTTTGAATTAAAGGATGCAAGAGCTGCACATGAAAAGATGGAAAAGAGTAACCAGTTTGGAAAGATACTCTTGCAAGTAGCTAGCTAACAAATTTCCTACAATCGCAGTCTAGAACAAGACAAGTTTCATTGCTTCTTATATGGTCATCCATATCATGACCACAAATTACATTCTTACACTTGCGTCTAGTCTTTTCTCTTTCTACAACTTTACGGGCTATCTGATTTGCTTGCTCCTTTGGATATCCCTTTTTGTCAATATAATAATGAACTACCCTATTGTAAAGCTCATTTGCATCAAAGGTATGACTCAAGACTGTAGAAAGAAACGTCACTCAAACTAATAGTTCTTATCTTTATCTCTCACGCAATATATTTAGAGCAGAGCCTGCCTTGAACCATTTTATCTGAGATTCATTATACGAATGTTTGAGAACAATCTCATCTTTGGTACCGTCTTTGTGATCTAGTACACATTTAAGATTCTTGCCAGATTGCATATGCGATAAATCCAAGATGCTGATTCTATCGGTCTCCTGAACTTTGTCGTAGTCTTCTGGATTAGTAAATGTAAGTGCAAGAATTCCTTGTTTCTTTAGATTTGTTTCATGTATACGTGCAAAACTTTTTGCTATAACTGCACCACATCCAAGATATCTTGGAGACATGGCAGCATGTTCTCTACTGCTCCCCTCTCCGTAGTTGTTATCACCTATTACAATCCACTTTAGACCTTTTTCTTTGTATTGTCTTGCAATAACTGGAAATGATTCTGTGTTTCCGGTCAATTGATTTTTTCCCTTTCCAACATCGTTTGTAAATGCATTAACTGCACCAAGAAAGATGTTATCGCTGATCTTATCAAGATGCCCACGTAATGATAACCATGCACCTGCTGGAGAGATATGATCTGTCGTACACTTACCTTTAGCTTTTAGTAATACTGGTAATTCAATGAAATCTTTTCCATCCCACTTTGGAAATGGTTCTAGTTTTTGCAATCTTCCGCTTGATGGATTAATTACAACCTCAATCTCATCGGGATTTGTCGATGGTGGAACATAGATTTCTTTTATGTTTAAAAATCCCTTGGATGGAACCTCTGGAGCCTTTCTAGGTGGATCTAGTTTGAATTCTTTTCCATCAGATCCCTTCAAAGTATCTTTGAGGGGGTTAAATGATAATCGTCCACCAAGTGCGAGCGCAACAATTAACTCTGGACTTCCCATAAAAGCCATTGTCTCCCTTCTACCATCATTTCGCCCAGGAAAATTTCTGTTAAAGGAGGTAACTATTGTGTTTGGTTCTCCTGGCTTTATCTCAGGTCTGCTCCATTGTCCAATGCATGGACCACATGCATTTGCAAGTACGGTTGCACCAATTTCATTTAGAGTCTGCATCTGGCCATCTCGTTCTATCGTAGCTCTGATTTGCTCAGAACCAGGAGTCACCAAAAGTGGAACCTTTACATTAATTCCATGAGATTTTGCTTGTTCTGCAACAGATGCAGCCCGTGTCATATCTTCATAGGAAGAATTAGTACAACTTCCAATAAGAGCTACAGATATGGTATCAAGATAGTTATTCTTGATTACATCTTCAGCGAGCTGAGAAATCGGCCTAGCCAGATCAGGAGTATGAGGTCCTGCAATATATGGCTCAAGTTTTGATAGATCAATTTCTATTACTTTATCAAAATATTTTTCTGGGTTTTGTTCAACTTCAGGATCTGCAACAAGTATGTCTTTGTATTTGTTTGCAAGATCAGCGATTTGTCCACGATTAGTAGTCTTAAGATAGACTTCCATTTTATCATCATATGGAAATACAGAGCATGTTGCACCAATCTCTGCACCCATATTTGTTATAGTAGCCTTACCAGTACAACTAATTGATCTTGTACCAGGTCCGAAATATTCTACAATTGCATTTGTTCCACCCGATACTGTAAGTTTCCATGTTACATACAATATTACATCCTTTGGTGCTACCCATCCGTTTAGTTCGCCTGTTAGGTGTATACCAATTCTTTTCGGATACAAAAGTTCCCATGGAAATCCGGCCATGACCTCAGCCGCATCAAGTCCTCCTACACCAATAGCTAGCATACCCAAACCACCTGCGTTGGGTGTGTGAGAATCAGTCCCAATCATCAATCCACCAGGAAATGCATAATTTTCCAGTACAACTTGATGAATGATTCCTGCTCCTGGTTTCCAAAATCCTAATCCGTATTTTCTTGAAGATGATTCAAGAAATTTGTAGACTTCACTATTCTCATCTAGTGCAACTTTGATGTCCACATCACCACTCACTTTAGCACGAATTAGGTGATCGCAATGAACAGTTGTTGGAAGTTTGGCTTGTTTAAGGCCAGATTGCATAAATTGTAAAATTACCATTTGTCCAGTAACATCTTGGAGTGCAACCCTATCAGGTAGAAAAAATGAATAGCTTTTACCTGGCACTAGATCTTTTGCACTTTCTATATCATCAAGATGACCAATTAGGATCTTTTCAGTTAGGGTAAGTGGTCTATTAACGACTTTACGGTATTTAGCAATATTTTCTTCAATTTTATTGTAAACCTTGGATACTAGCTCAGGAGTTGTCTCAATTTCCATTACTGCAACAATAGAATGTTAATCTAAATTTAATATAAACGGTATTTTCTAGAAGATAATATAAAAAATCTAGTGTTTTGTTTTAACAAGATTTACAAAATATTTGTGTAGAGAAAGGTCTCCTGTTAATTCTGGGTGAAACGATGTTCCTACTATATTACCTTGTTTTACTGCTACAATTTTTTCATTGAATTTAGATAGAACTTCCACGTTCTTTCCAGATTCTATTATTGATGGGGCTCTTATGAATACACCCGGAAACTTGGAAATACCTATTTTTTCCAGCGAAATTTCCGATTCAAATGAATCTTGCTGCCTTCCAAATGCATTTCGTTCTATTTTTACATCAAGAAAATCAAGAAGTGGTTGATCCATTTCACCCACTACCCTGTCCTTAGCCTTTTTAGATAACAAAATCATTCCTGCACAGATACCAAATACAGGCATCCCATTTGCAATTTTTTCTTTTATTTTTTTGAGTGCACCATTAACCATAGAAAGTGTACCTATTACAGTACTTTCACCCCCAGGAATTATTAGACCATCAATATCAGAGATTTGTTCTGGTGTTTTTACTTCATTTACTGTCCCTATTATTCCCAGATCTTCAAGAGCCATTTGTGTTGCTAAAACATTCTCTGCAACATCGCCTTGTACTGCTAGCACACCAATATTAACGCCATTCATGCTGTACTTCCTCGTTCCTGCATTCTAAGTTCCAGATTTTTAGTGTCAAGTCCCAACATGGATTGTCTCTCATCAATCATTTTTTGTGCTTCTTTTACTTTGTTTGGATCCTCCCAGAAAGTAGTAGCTAGAACTATTGCTTGAGCACGTTCTTTTGCATCATCAGATTTGAATATCCCAGAACCAACAAAGATTCCATCACATCCTAATTTCATTAGATATGCAGCATCAGCTGGAGTGGATATACCACCTGCAGCAAAATTGACAACAGGCAATCTACCTAAGCTTGCTGTTTGTTCTACTAATGTATAAGAAACTTTAAGGTCTCTTGCAATTGAAATTAGATCCTGATGATCACCATCATCATAAATTGATTTTATGCGACGTAGTTCATTGTTTACATTTTTAATATGAATTACCGCTTCTGCAACATTTCCAGTACCAGGTTCACCTTTAGTTCTTATCATTGCTGCGCCTTCTTCGATTCTTCTCAAAGCCTCACCAAGATTTCTTGCCCCATTTACAAATGGAGTAGTAAAATCCCATTTCCAAACATGTCTAGTTTCATCTGCAGGAGTTAAAACTTCAGATTCATCAATCATGTCAACATTTGTTTCTTGTAAAACCATTGCTTCGTAGACATGACCAATTCTACATTTTGCCATAACAGGAATTGTAACAGAATCCATTATTTCTTGAATTATTCTAATGCTTGCAGTTCTAGCTACTCCTCCTGCCTTTCTAACATCAGATGGGAGTTTGTCTAGAACCATCACTGCAACTGAACCTGCATCCTCAGCAATTTGGGCTTGTTCTACAGTAGTTACATCCATTACAACTCCATTTTTTAACATATGAGCAAAACCTCGCTTTAGAGTAGATGTACCACGTTTTGTTCCAAAGGAACCTATGTTCTCTTTTATTATGCCTTTAGCATCATTCAAATCTCCAGCGAGCGGTATCATAAGTTCTGAACGCTTCCGACTCTATTTATTTTATTATTTCTGTGATAATATCATCCAAGTTGTTTTGCATGTGTATTATTAACGGAGGAACAAATTCTTGAGTAGAATTTGGATCTGACCACTGTATACTAGTTGATTTTCCATTTAATGTTACGTCAAGTTTATACTTCTCATATTCATTGAGGTCATTTTTTACCTGAAATGATGTTTGTGGAATTTCCATAAACCCAGTCTCTTTTATGAACGCAGTTAATTTTGTGACTTCATCTTTTGAGAGTTGATATTTTTTGTCAGGTTCTGAATAGCCATCTTTAGTCAAACTGTAAGTAGATTTACCATCATTGTTAATAGTTAAAACTTCACTTGTATCAGATCCAATACTTTGTGTCAGACCAAATGATATTTTCTTGAGATGTTGTTTACTATATTCTATCGATATGACATCATCAGGTGTAACCGCAACTGTTGGAACAGTTGGACGTGTAAGTGTTGGAACAACTATGAAAATTGCTGCCAAAACAGGAATTGCACCTAGAATTATGATTAAAGGTCGTACCACATTATTTCACTTTTGTAACATGAGATGCTAATGGATTTAAATTCAGTACAACACGACATTCTTTCTGATTTTTCGACATTGTTTCATGATATCAGATTGTCATCAATAAAGCTTCAGGATCTAAGTAAATTAAAATTCAAGTGCATTTATGTCCATTACGTGGGGTCGTAGCCTAGCCAGGCATGGCGACAGGATAGATCACATGATCACCGCTAAGGGCTCCAGTGGTTTCACAAGCTTCACTGACGTAAGGATGATGTACAGTTTGGAGCTGTAGTGACCCGTGTGTCGCCGGTTCAACTCCGGTCGGCCCCACCATTTTTTGATCGAGGTTCTAGCGAACAGTTATAAGGAAAAAGCGACTTAGAAAGTGAAGAGCAAAATGGGGGTTCATTTTAGTAATTTAAAAAATAGAGGTTATGTTTCATGAGTCGTGGTAATTTTCCAACCTTTGGTGCTTCAAAAACAGGAACGTTTGTTTCTACTCTGAAAAACTACAATCTGCCTCCTTTCATATTAGAAAAGATTGCAACAGATTGCAAATCTGATCTGGTAAAAAAGGGCAGAATTGAAGAAAGGCTACAGAGCATGAATGATGAGGCTCTAGAAATACTCCACAAAGTTTTTGTCAATTGTGAAGAGGATTCCAATGGTGTTTATGCAGATTACAGATTTTTTGCATATATCTCAAGTATGTTCCACAAGTGTGAGATTTTATTAAATGAAAAGATCCCTGGGGCTTCAGGTAAAAGTCACAAGGTACCAATAGCCGTTAAAAATAACGGCATGTACATTGCTGTTGGCATCAACAAATCAAGTGGTGGGCCAATATCAAAAAGAGAAGCGGTAAAATTCTATGAAATGGTTGATGATATTAAAAAAGGTGAACACGGCAATCAACTTGCAGAAGGAATCTTTGGCTCATCAGTTGGATTTGATGGAGAGGCACTAGTTACCCTCGAAAAGCTAAGCAAATCCAGAAAGAAGGATCCTCAAAATAAGATAGAATTTAAGACAGCAAGTTTTGAAAATAGAATTTATTCTGTTACCAAGTGCTAGTGTTTTTTCTTAGCAGGACAGAATTTTGTATGTACTTGTTTTTCAACAGTTAGCGTAGTTTCATTTTCGTGAAAGAGTTTTGTTCCACAGTCTGGACAAATAAATTCTGGCATAAGAAGTCTCGACATTACTCATTTATAGTCTTTTAGAGCCATTTCGTTTTGTCTATCTGATAGTATTTTTTAGTTTTAGAATGTCTGGGCCGTACATGAAGTATGGCATTACAACATGGACATTTTGTTCCATCCTATTTGTACATAGTATAAACATTAATCACTTTTGTCCACATAGGTAATGTACCGAGATTCCAAGCGATGATCTAAATTTTGTTTTACATGCGCCTTTACAGATTAACATTTGTCAGAGTTTTTGAAAATCATAGTTAAAAGAGATGGTGATTTTTGCTATAACCGTATACTTGAAGTGTCAAGTGTGGCAAAAAGTCCATCATTATCAGTTCTTTCATAATTTTCATCATAATATTCGAAAGGCAGAGAAGCAAAGAGATGTTTGTCCCATATATCATGTACTACTTCTTTGTAATTTTTAAATCCAGATTGTCTTAGAAACTCATGCGCAAGTTCATGTGAGACCTTGGAACAATTTTTTTCCATGAGAAACTGAATGTCGCCAAGTTGCGGGCTTTTATCCCATTTTACCATAGCAAAATTATCTGCAAAATAACCCTCACATGTGCAATCAGTCCAGATAGGTCTAAAATAGGTAAGATAGAAATGAAAAATGTCTATCCCTCTACTTCTGTGATCTTCAAGTATGGTGGGCACGTCAATAATGCTAAATTTTCTGCCTGAATGAACAATCATCTCATCTGCTTGAATTTCTATGTCTTTTGAGAATGTTTTTCTTATCCAAGATTGGTAGAACTTGGCCATTTTTTCCACATAGTTAAATTCCCATTTTCTTTGTTCTAATTCCTCTTCTTTGACTAGAAATATGAAATGTAGTAGCATTAGCTGCAGAAATCATCATACAATTAAAAGGTCTTTGCATCAAAATAAAAAATAAAACCCCATGGGTTGTATTTGAAAAATATGTGTGGTTTATACCACAGGGAATTTTAGCTTTGACCTTCTATTCCCATCAGAGTTAGAGTAGATCTTATCTTCTCTATTTTACGGATTTTCCAAGTAATTATCTCTCTTAATGCTTCTACTGTTGGAGATTCTATCTTGGCTAAAATATCATAGGCGCCAAAGGTACCATGAACTTCTTTCACTCCACTAATTGCTTTCAGTTGTGAAATTATTGATTCCTCTGAACCTAATTCACAATTTATCAGCACATATGCTGTTGCCATATAATACCTATACAATGCAAATATATCAATAGATCTGTTCTTTCTTTTTGAATCAAAAATATTCATAATTCAAGTTCCTGTTGATTTTATACATAAAATCCCAAAAATTTGATTCATTGTAAGTATTTTTAGAAAAATTAAGTGAAATGTTCCCCGGTTCTGACTCGCATAGAATCATTGGAATATTAGCCTAAACCCTCATCTTGCTCTCATACCGGGGTGCCCATGTCGCACGGCTGGGTGGACCAAAAATCATATTTTATCATCACAGTCCGTCTGCGTGCATTTGGGGCGATATAATTATCATCTAGTCAAATATTAATCCAGTGAGGTTTAATTCAAACCCTGCAATTGGAATTCTTAGTTTGAAGTTCTCAATTACCTCAGGATTGATCTCTCCTACTATCCCTGCCTGTTTTCCATTAACAACTACGCTTGCAATCCTCCCATCAGCAAATATGGAATCTTTACTTGCAATTGTTTTACATTCTAGATTAAACCCAGTTTTAAGAAGAGATTGTAGAACTGATTTAATCTCAGTAAATCCAGCACCATTATGAGCACTTACACAAGAGAGATGAATTTCTTCTTTAAGTGGCAGATCTTTTTCGTAAACAGTGCCTATTTCGAAGATTCGTTGAGGGTATGATTCGTGTATATTTCTTGATAATACATCCATCAAACCAGAAAGTAATATATCTCGTAGTATAGCATGTTCTTGGCTTTTTGAGTCCAATACGGAAATCATTTTAGAATAGTCTCTTCCAGTTTTTTCGTATAAGATCTCTTTGCTGATTAATTCGAAATTCATTACTTCAGTGTAGCCAAGACCATTCATAAGAAGCCTTATTGCTTCTAATTTTTTTGTTACATTGTGTCTTTCACCAACAGAAACTGATTCTGGAATTGTTGGAGTAAGATTTTGTATTCCATAACCAAGTGCAACTTCTTCTACTAGATCCATTGAACCAAAGATATCAGTCCTATATCGTGGTATTGTACAAACAATCTTTCTACCTTTCATCTTGGCATCAAGTCTGCTTTTTCTCAATGATTTTATGATAACTGAATTTGATAATTCAAGTCCTAATGTCTGGTTAACTATTTCAGATCCTAGCAGTAGATCTCTTGGTTTTAATTTTAGAGTAGAGTTATTTGCACCACTTATTCTAACCGAATAGATCTGAAATCCAGCCGTCTGCAAGGTGTTAGCAATTACTGCAAGAATATCTTCTGCGGAATTTTTGTCAGTGGCAGTAACTTCAACCAGAATATTTTTTGTGGTACTCTTTATCTCAGTAAATTTTGCATTAGTTATCGGTGGCAAAGAGATAGTCTTACCGGTTGAATCCATGATTACTGGTACTTTTTGTCCGTGTAGGATATTTCCATATTTTATTCCTGTTTCTGTTTTTTCCAGGATTTCTGTAACAGTCATTTCTACATCAGAATCAAGAGGAATGAATCTATGATCCGTACCGATGGATTTGTAATATAGTGGAAACTTGATTTTATCAAGATCATGTATGCCAATGGATGCTTTCTTTCTACGTCTACCTATTCCATTATGAAGATCTTCTTGCATTGTGATGATTTGCCTTATACTTTCGTCATCTAATGTGCCGTTTTTTGCCTCAATTGCAGTAACATATGGCCGTATTTTTGAGACTGAAGAATCTGCTTTTATCATGTCTTTGCCAACTTTGATGTGTAATTGTTGCATTCCGAGTTTGATTCCCAAAAGACCCTGTAATCCTGTAATTATACCATAATCAGTTGAATAGTCAGGTCTGTTTGGACTGTACTCAACGTTGATATGATCAGACGCCTCTTCTTCAATATCTAATCCAATAAAGGGTAGAGTAGAAGTAATCTTTTCTTTTGATATTTTCTTTCCTAGAATTTTTTGAATTCTATCAAAATACAATGTAACTACTGGCATTTCGGTACGCTCCTTAACCAACCAAATTTATTTTCATAAAGCTCACGAACATCCTCAAGGCCAAATCGTAGCATTGCGATGCGTTCTATTCCCCCACCCCAAGCAAGAACTGGATTTTTAATTCCAAGCGGTTTTGTGACTTCAGGTCGGAAAATTCCCATTCCAAATAGTTCTACCCATTTTGCAAGTTTATCATTATATATCATTGATTGCAAAGAGGGTTCGGTGTACGGGAAAAATGTGGGCCAAAACTTGATTTTTTTAATTCCCATTTTGTGATAAAATTCCGTTTGTAGGCCCATTAAGTCTCTTAGTGTTACTTTTTTTCCTACAACAACCCCTTCAACCTGATGAAATTCTGCAAGATGTTTGTAGCTTACTTTTTCATTTCTGAAAACCTTTCCAATTGAGAATAGTCTGGCTTCATCATAATCATGGTCTGCAAGAGTCCTGATTGTAATAGCTGTGGTATGTGTTCTTAGAACCATTTTCCTTGCTTCTTCACTTTGCCACTGATAATTCCAGCCCTTTTTGTGAGCTTCGGATACTTTTCTTATCTGATCTGGTTTTGCAAATTTCATAGCCTTGGCATTTTCTATGTAAAATGTATCTTGCATTTCTCGCGCAGGATGATCTTGGGGTGTGAAAAGAGCATCAAAATTCCAAAAGCATGATTGTACGTTATTGCCTATGATCTCTGAAAATCCCAGACTGACAAAAATTTCTCTTACTTCATCTATAACATCTTGTAAAGGATGAGATTTTGCGGCAAAAACTACAGGTGCTGGAGCTTCAACATCAATTGCTCTAGAGTATGGATCAGATACATTTTCAGAAACACTTTTTGCTGATTCTGCTCCTTTTTCAGTAAGAAGTATAGTCATCTGTTTTGATGAAGAAAATGAAAGAAAGTCAGGTCTTTTTTTTAGTAAATCAATTGCTTCTTTTTCATTTATTTCTTCTACAGATGTTGGTGATGTACTCTTTGCAATTTGTTTAATGACTTTTTCTTCTGGGGTGGTATCATGATATCCTTTGAGATGGATTCTGTTTTCATGAATTTCTATCCAGTTATTTTTCTTTGCATTTGCTATAGCAGGACTAAAATCATTTTTGAATTCATCTTTTACTTCATTCATCTCACAAGAAGCACCGAATTTGGATTTGAGAAAATTTACCAGGTTACGTTCTGGTAGCCCTTTCTCAAACGCTTCATGTCCTCTTTTTCCTAATATAACAAAATTTTTCTGCGATTCATTAACGTGAACTAGTTCTTTGAATTTTAGCCATTCAATACCTCGTCTTACTTGATCTATTGATAACTTTGTTTTTTCTACCAGTTCCTCTACAGTCATGTTTTCTTTCGCAAGTAAAGATTTGAGAATTTGCTGTTCAATTGGATGAAGAACTTGTGGCATTATGACAAACAGCCATAAAGACTTTTTAAACCTTAACCTAACTGAATCATGAATGTCATCTGAAGAGTTTACTGTAACTCCTTGGAGCGTAGAAGGTGAAATTGATTATGATAAACTCATTCAAAAGTTTGGAACAGAAAAAATTTCACCTGAATTACAATCACGCGTAGAAAAAATAACTGGAGAAATTCATCCCATGTTAAAGCTTGGATATTTTTTCAGCCATAGAGATTTTGACAAGGTATTAACTGAATATGAAAAAGGCAACAAGTTCTATTTGTATACAGGAAGAGGCCCTTCAGGCCAAGTCCACATGGGACATATTCTACCTTGGATTTTTACAAAATATTTACAGGATAAATTCGATGTTAATCTTATTTTTCAGCTTACAGATGATGAAAAATTCCTCTACAATGATTCAAAAACCTTTGAGGATGTTACAAAATTCACTAATGATAACATTTTGGATATAATTGCAATCGGTTTTGATCCAAAGAAAACAAAGATACTGATTGATACAAAGGATATCAAGAGAATTTATCCAATATCACTTGAGATAGCAAAGAGAATTACTTATTCTACTGTAAAAGCAGTTTTTGGATTCCAAAATTCTACCAACATAGGAATGATTGGATTTCCACCAATTCAGGCAGCACCTTGTTTTCTTCCCTCCATAATAGAAAGCAAACCAACACCAGTATTGATTCCAGCTGCAATAGATCAAGATCCATATTGGAGAGTGACAAGAGATATTGCAGAAAAAATTGGATATCCCAAACCAACACAAATTCATTCTAAATTTTTACCAGGACTTGGCATGCAAGGTAAAATGTCATCATCAATACCTGAGACTGCAATATTTACAACAGATGATGAAGAAGCAATAGACAAAAAAATTTCAAATACATTTACTGGAGGACAGCCAACCGTAGATCTACAGCGAAAACTTGGAGCCAATTTTAACATTTGTCCAGTTTTTTGGTATCTGAGATACTTTTTTGATACTGAGAAAGAATCAGATGAGCGTGCAAGAAAATGTAGAAGCGGCGAGTTACTCTGTGGAGAATGTAAGTGTAACCTAAAGGACTCTACAAAACCATTTATTGTAGAATTCAAAAAACGTAGAGAAAAAGCAAAAGAGCAGATAGATAAATTTCTTTTTGATTAGAACAATGAAAAAAACGATAATCTGTGAAGATAGTTATGAAGCGGAGAAACTTTCTAGTTTAATCTTTGTTAGAGATGAAAATGAAACCTTCATAACAGGAATTCTTGAAATTATCGAAAACGAGATCATAATAACAATAAAAGACAAGTCTGCACACAGCGTCCTCTTCAGGGATAAGACACAAGCAGAGACATTTGCAGATTTCATTCAATCAGTAATAGAAAACAATCACAGAATAATCAGTACTAAAGTATTAGAGAATGTTGTTGAAATCACTAAAGAATAACTAGATAAGTGACTTGTCCATTTCATGGCTAACGATTTCTTGTACTTTTAAAAAATACAACCTTGTAGCATATGGCATATCATCTAAATTACTTTCAATTGCCATCATAAGATATCTTACTGCTCTTTTTGATATATCCAAATTAAACTTGAGATATAAAATTGGATCCTGTTTTACATTTATTTTGTCCACTAACCACGGTGGTGCCATCTCTTTTGCTTCTCGTATTACTTTTTTGTACCAAAAGGCAATGTTTTCAGGATCAAGTCCTTCCTTAATATTAGCAATATCATCTGCCATTCTGCCTAGCATTCTATCAGTGATTTCTTTCAATGACTTACAACTTGTTCTATGGCTTTAGGGAAATTACTCAAAGATAGAGGATCTATTTGTCAACTTCGAGAATATTGCCATCCAAATCAATCTCAGAGTTTTTTATCCTAGTAGTAGATATTCTAGTACCATCTTTTGCCAATATCATTGGTACTGTGATTATTTCAACTGGGAGTGATCCTTTCTCTTTTCGTAAGCGGTTTAGTTCTTTTCCCTTAAATGCTGTTTCTTCACTTACCACTAAAGCTTCCACTTTGCTTTCGAATACTGCAGGGCCAAAATCATTATCAAGTTTACTTATTTCATAACTACTTTCTGGAAAATTCTTTTTTATTATATCTTCCAAAGTTTGTTTTCGTTGAGAATAATCGTGTAAAAGTTCCTTTCCTTTTTTTCTTGCAAATTCGTCACTGGTCAATCCAATTATTACCATTGATGAAATTGAAAATCCTTTTTTTAATAATTCAAGATGGCCTCTATGAAGTATGTCAAATGTACCACCTAGGGCTACGGTTTTGAATCTAGTCATAACATTACGTGATCAACTATTGTACAAGTGCTAGATTAATTCTTGTTCCTGCAGACGATAGAGGTATATCATCTGGGGTCCACACATAGGTTTCTATATAATAAGAACCACTTGATTGAGGTGTCCATATTACAGAAACACTTTGTGCGTTAGTATCAAGAAATACTCCTTCATATTTTCCTATAAAGTCAACCTGTCCACCAAACTGTTTTACTTCAACATAATAAACAAATGGTTGTGTAGAATTACCTATTGCATATCTTATGTTGCTTGTTATCTTTACTTGAGAACCAACAGGTATTGAAGAATATGCGTTACCTTGAACGTCAGTAGCAACTGTATTACTTACCATTACTGGTAAGGTGATCTGAATATTTGTAATCCCGGAAATTTTTGATTGATAAGAATCAGATTCTGCTACTACAGCATAGGATCTTGCTTTGGGATTTAATGTATCAGATATACTTACTTGAGCTTGTTTTCCGGAATCAATGTTGATTGGTTCAGACACTCCAATGCCTACAACTCTTTGAAAAGCGTCATATGATATGAAATACAGCTTTGTATTGGCAGATGTTAAAGCTCCATTGTTTTTTATGTTAACAGAGAAAAGAAGACCGTCTGATACCTTTACTATTCCGTTTGAGATGCTTAGTACTTGGGGCTTGTCAGGTGACGATCTAAATCCAGCAAGTTTTACGCTCACCTGTGTAATTGAAGAATCCGCTTTTGAAGATATCATGAATTGTCCTTTCCCTCCAGCAGGTATTACTTGAAGAAGTGTGGTTCCCGTCTTGTATTCTATCACATTGTTGTTATCATCCTCAAAAGAGACACCAATTGATACATTATTCACTGGGGAGGCCATATCATTTTCAACCTCTCCTAGTACTACAGTAGTACCATCATCTGCTTTGTAGCTATATGCTGGAAGAACTTTGACATCGATACTTGTAGATGGAGGAAGGTTTTGAGCAGATGCTAAATTTGTTGTCAGTAGCATCATAGCAAATACAAATGCCAAAACTATCGATTTCACAATTCAATCTTCCAAGTAGTGATTAATCTTGTACTGCATATCATAATCTATACAAGGTAGTTTAGAAGCTTGTACAAAACTACGATTAGAAGAGAACAAAAAGAAGATAAATGTGGTAATTTACTTGTGTTTTTTCATTGCGGTAATTACACACCAGTATACGAATCCTGGAATTAATCCAACTGCTAATGGTATGTAAACGCCTGCTTGACTCCAATCTTGCATATCTTAATTACCTAGCTATCCACAAACGGATATAGTATTTAAATCCATCTTTCAAGACTGCCTTTTTTGGAAACGGTCCAACAGATCGATATATCCCCTTTAAATAAAACGATGCATTCCAAATTTTGAAAGTACTTGGAAATAATATTTGAGCCATGGAAACAGCTAGTCATACATGAAGTCTTGGAATTAAAATTCGAAGAATGGATTACACAGATAATTGCAAGTGCGAGATCTGCCGGTGGTGGAATTCCTACCATATTCTGGTCTGACGGCATAGCCTTTCACTTTGCAACATTCCCAGATACTGAGACAATAGTACAAGAGAAACTCAAAGGTAGAATACACTATTCTTCAGTCACATTTGCAATAAAGGACAAGTTTGAAAAGCAGGTAGTTCGAGAATCAGGCGCAGTTAACTTTACAGACGTAAGCCATAATGAAATATTCAACGAGCTAACTAAGAAACTTAAAGTACAGTCAAAGTTTAAAACGTCTTAGTTACTTTTTTTCGATTTGCGGTATGCTAAAGCTGCACCTACACCTATTAGACCAAAACCTATAATTTGATAATAATATGGAGATTGCCAGTCTATTGGAAAAAGGTAAACTCCTGCTGTTATTATAGCAAGATATAGAAACATTCTCATATCAATATCAAAGGCCATATAGAAGAATGAGCTATTTTCCATACTATAAAGAATGCTACAAAATTCAGAAGATTAAAACCACAGATACTTGTTTTTTACTATTTTATATGACATAAGACATCAACTATTAATGTCTGAAAATGAGATACAGGTAAAGATACGAAATATGTCTTTTGAGGACATACCTAAAATAGTTGAGTTACAAAAAGCATCTTTTCCGCATATGGCAATAGAGGGTATGATCTGGAAGCCTCAGTCACTTAAAAACCACATACGTGTTTTCCCAGAGGGTCAATTTTGTGCAGAATCAGATGGAAACATAGTGGGTTCCGCAAGTAGTCTAATAGTGAAATTAGAACCAGAATACAAAGAGCACACGTGGATGGAGATCTGTGGCGGTCCAGAGTTTAAGAATCACAATCCAAAAGGCGATAGCCTTTACGGAGCTGATGTATCAACACATCCTGATTACCGAAGATTTGGGATTGCAACAAAACTTTATGATGCAAGAAGAAACCTTTGCATTAGATTAAATCTTAGGAGAATAATTGCAGGTGGAAGATTGTTCAATTATTGTGAATTTCCAAATATAACACCAGATGAATATGTCAAGAAAGTGTTGACAGGTCAAATAAGTGAACCGGTTCTTCTCTTTCAGATAAAAAATGAATTTAAATTCATTAAAATTTTGCCAAATTATCTAAAAGATGGCAGATCATTAAATTATGCCACTTTTATAGAATGGAAAAATCCAGAATACAAGTGATTTTGATGATAATTGATTGTCATACACACTTGAACCAATACGAATCTCTTGAAAAGATTTCTTCACTTGAAGAAAGAGTTAAGAAGTTGATTTTAGAGATGTCAAGTCACAATGTAGATCATTCTGTCATCCTATCATCATACAAAGTAAATGAACAGAGACCATCAACATTACAATTAATAGAAGCAATAAAAAAATATGATAATCTTAGTCTTGTCGCAGGATATAGCATAGATAATCATACTGAAGACGATTTAAAACAATATAGAAAATGGATAAAGGATGGATTAGTTAAGGGACTTAAGATTTACTGTGGTTATGAGCATTATTATCCATATGATAAAAAATATCAAAAAGCGTATGACGTTTGTGTTGAGTTTGGCGTTCCTGTTATGGTTCATACTGGAGACACCTTTTCTGAAAAAGGAAAACTAAAGTTCTCACATCCACTCAATCTAGATGAGGTTGCAGTAGATAATCCAGAACTAAAAATAGTCATGTGCCATCTTGGCAATCCATGGATTGAAGACTGTCAAGAAGTGGTCTACAAGAATGATAATGTTTATGCAGACATGTCTGGATTGGCAGTGGGAAAGTTTGACCATTTTTTTGAAAAGATAATGATGGAAAAGGTAGCAGAATTGATAAACTATGCAGGTGAGCCTCGTTACCTCTTATATGGTACTGATTGGCCAATATCAGATATGGATTCATACCTAAATTTTGTTGCGAAATTAAAATTAAAGAGAGAATATCGCGATAAATTGATGTATAAAAACGCTAAAGAACTCTTTAAAATTTAAAATTGTTTAGGTTTACAAAGTAGATTAACTAAAATCCAATACAAGCGATTTTAGAACAATTTCTATTCCTTTTAGGAATATTTTTTGAGGTTTTGACAAGTTTTTAATTAACAATTTTTACACCTCCTAATTGTTGTTTGGTTATTTTCCATTGGAGTCATTATCACCATAAGTGTACTTGAAAATTATATATCAATTCAAGATGTTTTTGCAACAAAAATGTTACAATAGATAAGAATTAGATTATAATTTCATGCATGAACAGGAATGGACTGGTGGGGATTTGAACCCCAGACCCCTCGCGTGCAAGGCGAGTATTCTACCGCTGAACTACCAGCCCGTTGTATGGACTGAAAATTGTGTAGATTTTAATTGTTGCCTTTACAGTGGCAAAGATTTTATTGATATTACTATTCAAAAATTCCATGGTATTGCTAAAATCAGAAGTTGTTCTAAAAAAGGGAGACAAAGCTCCAGAATTCAATCTCTTAGGAATAGATGATAAAAAACACTCCTTGGCAGAATATAATCAAAAATCAGCAATGTTAGTTATTTTCATGTGTAATCATTGTCCCTATGTACAAGCAAAAATTGATGCCATGAATGAGATTTATGAAAAATTCAGAGATAAGATAGCCATGATAGGAATTAATAGCAATGATCCTACCAATTACCCAGATGATAGTTTTGATAACATGAAAAAATTTGCCAAAGAAAAAGGCATTAAGTTTCCTTACCTTGTAGATGAGTCTCAAGAAATTGCTAAAAAATATGGTGCGGTATGTACTCCAGATCCATTTCTTTTTGATAAAGAAAGGAAATTAGTGTTTCATGGAAAAATAGACAACGCATTGAAACCAGAAGACAAACCTACAGAAAAAACAATGATATTAAACATAGAGAAATTGCTTTCTGGCAACAAAATTGAAAAAGATTTTGATCCTTCCATGGGTTGCTCAATCAAGTGGAAAAGCCAGCAGACTTAAATGACAGTTGGATAGGAAAATTTCTGGGCCGATAGATCAGCTTGGCTGGAGCGTTCGACTGATAAACTTATTCAGATATCGAAAGGTCGTGGGTTCGAATCCCATTCGGCCCATTAAAATTTCACTTGTGATAAGCATAGATCTCAATAAATAGGAATATTTGTTATCATGTTTGTTGTCAAGATTTCATCACATGACATATTTCCCAAATATGAGGAATGAATAGAGATGGATTATGACGAGATATGTAAGAAGGTTGCAAGTTTAGATCCAAATATAAGATTTGCAGGAATAATAAATGAAAATGGAAGATTAGTAGCAGGCGGTATGAGACAGGGAATTAGTTCACTAGAAGATTCCAGAGATGATGAAATGTTATACATGGAATTAGTTTTGAGAGCAAAGATGAGAAGAGAGTTCGACAAGGTATTAGGACCGGTAGAATTTGCCATGTCATATAGAGAAAAACTAACCATCATGAGTTTTCCCATTAAAGAACATATTTTGTTAGTTTCAGGTGAAAAAGGAATTGATTTTGCTACCCTACCATTTAAAATTCTAAAGATAATCAGAAGTTAAGACTGTGAGCTTTCAAAGGTAGTTTGGCACCACTGTAGTAATTTTTCTATATCATCAGATATAAAATCCGCATCTGTTTTTGTCTTTTTAGCAATTTTTGTGCATAAAACCACACGAAGATTCTTTCCAAATTTTGTTTTGCTTGAATCAATTGCCCGCCTAAAGAATTTGATTTCTCCTTCTTTTGAAGAAAATATAGCAATAACCATAAGACCATCGCGTTTGGACCAGATCTTACTTAGAAATCTTTGCAGATCAATATCAAATAGAACGTCAATTGCAGACGACATGTCTCCAAGAAAGGATGTTTTCCATTTTTCTGAATGAAATGCTGCTGATGCGGCTTTTGCAAGAAGATCATTCTGAGAATCAGTAGCCAAAATAACCATATTCTTTTTTGAATTGATTTCTTCGCTAGCCGTTTCTATTAGGTATATAGAGTTCGATACAATTACGTCAAGGAATTTTTTTTCAGATTTACCTATCTTACCACTAGCATAAGAATTCTCTACAGATTCTATAGTTGGTACTATTACTTCGGTGATTAGTTTGGAAGGTTTGGCTCCAGAATGAAGTGATGTTTTAATCAGATTATGGGCTTGGGGTGCAGACAACGATAAAACATATTCAGAATACTTGTTTTTTACCTGAAAAAAGTCAGCAGGAAAGTTGAATGAATCCACTCCCTCTTCGACTAGCCATAAGTTAACACTGCCAATCTGTTTTTGTCGTAACAAGCCTTCAGCAGCAAAGATTTTTAGATATTTAGACATGGTAGCACGATTAATCTTTAGTTTTTCAGCAACTTCCATTCCTGTTAGCCCAGTCTTGGATTCTCGAAGAAGTTCAATCAATTTTTCCCTCATCTTTTCATTTCCGTAACCCTTTGTCACAATTTTTCATTTGTGTGTCTAGTATATAGAATTAATAAAATCAGCAGGGACCAAATGTCCCTACTGACCGGTACTTGGTATGGTCTGGTAGATCCCAGAACGTGGTGTGGTATGCAGTATGCTACGAGCGCACTATTGGTACTGTGATAAAAAAGTAAATAAAAAACACTCAGGATTTATACTAAAAATTTAAAAGCTTGATTTATACTCATAGCAAATTTGTTGAAAAACATCTTGCAATCAAACCAATCATTAACAAGTTAACTCAAGATAGATTTCAAATTAACCAAAAGTTGATTATTTGAATCAAGAAACGTTAAATACTTGTACTTTAAAGTACGGTATAGGTAGGTAATAATGCCAAAAGCAGGTTTCAAATCAATTACGGTTTCAGAAGAGGTGTATAATAGATTCCATGACACATACAAGAAAAACAAACACGATCTTGCAATGAAGGGAATCAACAGTTTTGCAGGATACATAACATACATGATGGAAGACCTAATGCAAAAAGACGAAACATTTGCAAGATATGCCCCCAAGTTAGAAAAAATATCTGCGGATGATGACAGAGTAATTGTTAAAGACAATATCAAAAATAGAATTGCCGAAGTAGCAGTACAAAATGGTGAGCTTTATTGTTTATTATGTGAAGAGAAAGATTGCGTTCATGTTGGATTTGTATTCTCCCTCCCAGAAGTTTATGAAGTTCTAAATGTAAAAGGAATAAAGCATCAAAGATAAAGTGCAGGAGGTGGGATTTGAACCCACGAACCCCTAAGAGACGGGATCACCCATTGTAATGATCTTAAGTCCCGCGCGTCCAAAGGCCAATAAAACCTTCTTTGGCCAGGCTCGGCGACTCCTGCGTTTTATTAGCGTGAAGTTGGAGAAATTAAACGTTTTATGAAAAAAAATTTCAAAACCAAGTAAGATTAATAAGGATTCAGAAGGGCGAGCTTGTCATGCTTCGATAGCTCAGCCTGGTAGAGCGTTACCTTGGTAAGGTAAAGGTCGCGGGATCGAATCCCGCTCGGAGCTTTTAGTGTTTTCAAGATAATTATTTTGGGATTGAGAAATAAAAGGTAGTACCATTACCCTCTTGGCTTTCAAACCAGATCTTTCCCCCTAAATTTTCTACAATACCCTTACAAATAACAAGACCAAAACCACTTCCACCATATTTTCTTTTTAGTGAAACATCAACCTGATAGAATTTTTTGAAGATAGAATCTTTTCTGTTTTCTGATATTCCTATCCCATTATCTTTTACATAAAATAGAACAGATGTACCGTCGTCACTAGCACCTATCTCAATTTTTCCTTCATCTTGTGGCACAAAGTCAATTGCATTTTGCACCAGATTATAAAAAACCTGTTCAAGTCTTTTTTTATCACTATTTAATGATGAATTTGTAGTTAAATCATTAACAAACTCAATTTTTTTTTCAATCATCATTGGAGAACATGAATTAACCACATCGTTTATGAGGTCAGTAACATTGAATTGTTGTCTTTCAAATTCCATTTTATTATTATATAATTTTTGGACGTCCACAATGTCATTGATTAGTTGTTCTAGTCGTAACGTATTATCTTGTATCTCACTAATTGCTTCTTTCTGCTTTTTAGTTAATTTTGAAGATTCATTTAAGATCTGAACATTCTTTTTAATAGGTTCAAGTGGAATTTGACATTCTTTTGATATCATCATATAGAATCCTTCTTTTGATGAATTCATCTTTTGTAGTTCCTCAAGCTGAATTTTTTGTCGCTCATGTTCTTCTAGAACTTTTCGTGCTTTGTAAATATCGGATATATCACGTATAACGCTGTTACTTCCAATCAATTTACCACTATCATCGTAGATGTTATTTGCGCTTATTATTCCTGGAAATGTTGTCCCGTCCTTTCGTTTAAACCAAATTTCTTTATTCTCAACATGACCTGCTCGTTTCCACGTATCAAAACTATCACGCATGTCTTTTTGACTTTGTTCTGCTGCATGTTCAAAAAGCGATTTTCCAATTATCTCATTTTTTTCATATCCAAAAGTTTTTGCATATTTTTCATTACATGCAAGAATTATACCATCAGTATTTACAGTGCGTTGTGGTACTGGAGAGTTTTCATATAAATTTCTATATTTGATACTATCGGTTGCTGATATTGATTTTGTACCTTCAACTTGATATGATTTTACTAATAGGGGATTTTTCTGACCTTTACTGCTTGCCCAGATAATTACTCCCCCTATCACAATTCCTGCAAGACCCAGATAAAATGCATGGTATGCATTTGGAACATTTGGATCAAGACCATAGTCCATTACTGCTATTCCCAGTATTATGATTAGAATGCCACTGGTAATACCGAATGTGTTCATTTTATGAATAAAAGATCCTTTACATAACTGAATTGAAAGGTTGATTTTGTATAGACTGAATTATGAAATAAACAATATTGATTCATATGAAAAACCCCCATCCCCAAATCAATACACATATAGTGTAAAACTAGAAGATTAACTTTTCATTTTGGTTTAATAATCAATACAGATCTGCGGTACAATCAATATTCTAGGATAGAAATGATAGTATCAAGTAATTCCTGAATTCTTGCCTTTATACCACTTATTACTTGAGAAATTTCCATCTTTGTTATCCTTGCTTCATGAATACGTGCATTCTTTGATGCATAATCCATTCCATGATTAGTGATAAAATTATTGAATTTATCTAAAAATTGACTTCCAATTATTATTTGGTCCTTATTTTCAAGGTCATTTACTGAATGATATACAGTAGATTTACCAAAAAGATTTACTATATCAGGTGGTAATGATATTGGATTGCCATAAAGATCATAAAACTTCCAATCAGTTTTTCTATAAGATGGTAAGTTTTGATATAGCTCATCTCTTGTCTTATACTTTATAAGATATCCATTAATTTCAAGATCCAACCAAGTGTTCTTATCAGAAATTTGGAGAGTTTTGCATATGTTTTTACAAACTAATAAGATGTCATGAATTGATTTTCTTTCATCCAATAGATCCACACTAGTATTTTTAACAATCTGGAGAATTTCCTCTTTTTTATTTGAGCTCAAATATACCTAACACTCGATTTATCTTTGATTTCTACTTTACTTCCATACCTAAAATTAATAATTTTTAATCAGTAATTCGATATGGCCAGTACGCTTTCCTGAAACAGAATTTATAAATCTGTTTGCATTTATTTCGATTATTCCTTTTGAAAATTCTTGATATAGATGCATAATTTCCTTTGATTTTGAATTAGATAGTAGGATCTTTGCTCCTTTTTTATCAAGGGATTTGAATTTTCCAAATAATCTTTCTTGGTCTTTATAGTTAAAATCGCTGTCTGTATAGCTTGTAAAATTAGCGGTGTTGCTAACTGGTTGATAGGGAGGATCAAGATAGACAAAATCACCTTTCTCTACATTCTTTAGTGCGTCTTCGAAATCATGATGCTTGATGGATATATCTTTTGATTGAAGCGTATAATGAACAGCTAGAAGGTTTTCTTTATTCACAATGTTTGGATTGACATATTTGCCTAATGGTACATTGAATTTTCCTTTGCTATTTACTCGATAAAGACCATTAAAACAAGTTTTATTGAGAAATAACAATCTAGATACCTTATCAACTTGATTTTTTGGATTGGTATCTCTTACCTTATAATAATAGACACTAGGATTTTTGAAGTAACTTGTAGAATGTGATTCTAGTGATTCGATGAGTTCTTTTATTTTATCTCTAATTGTGATATAGGATAAAACTAGTTCTGAGTTAAGATCTGAAACAAACCACTTTACTTGTTTTTTTTGTATCACTAAATGGAAAAATACAGCTCCGCCACCTAGAAATGGTTCAAAATATCTATTGAATTCATCAGGAATATGCTTTTCAATTATTGGTAGTAGTTGTCTTTTTCCGCCAGCCCATTTGACAAATGGTTTTGGTACAACTGACAATATCTGATATTGTTGCTTCAATAAAGAATAATGTCATAATCTTATTTTGTGCAATATGGCAACAAAAGATCACACATTGTATAGCTTTTTTTAATCAAGTAGGCACTCAAGGTAGCTTACTCGTGATAGAATAAAGAAAGTAAAAGGAAAGGGGTTTTTAATCCCACTTACTCCAAGCTGCCATCCATCTGTAGGTCCATGTTGTTAGTTTGCAACCTAATGCAGTCATTGTTACTGTCAAAACTGCAGAGGCGCCTGAACCTAATGCGACCGGACTATCGTAGAACTTTCCTACTTGAGGTTCTATCGGAGTCATGTATGGAGGCAATGTAGTTCTTGGGTATTTGAAAGCCATCTCAAGCGGATCATCAATTGTGATCAAGTTGATCATGTTGAACAATCCCATTGACATTCCACAAAGCACACCGCCCATTAGGATCAAAGAGTGTTTGTTCTTCTTTGTTGCCCAATATACCAAGTCCATCAATATTGCAGATGGGATCCACATTGGTACTACGATGAAGCTATATGGATATCCTAGAGAGAACCACGCACCTTTTGCAATCCATGTATACACTGTCATTATCAGCGCATAGTATGTTGCTGTTCCTGGAACACCAGTGAACGTTAGGTAATATGCTGCACCGACTGCGAGCATTAATGATTGTGATAAAGTGAATATCACAAACGATGTCCATGCCCAGTCTGTGTAGAATATGTAGTCTCCTGCGTTGATTGTCAACAAGGTTGAGTTGACTGCGACCACTACTATAAACAAGTAGTGAGTACATCGTCTTAGCCAGACCATTGGCTTCTATGGAGAAAGTGATGTATATAAAATTTTATGATGTACGAGATCAGTACTTAATGAATACCATATGGTAAAGGTCAAATCAATAAAAGAAAAGATGAAAAGGGGGTTTCTATCCGAAGAAGAAGCTATCAGTCACAATTGTTGCAACAGCGATTGCTGCGATCACACCAGCCACTAGACCGTTGTATGTCTTTGCTTTATCAGTGCCTTCGGTTACTACTTTGACACTAAACAAGTAGCCGATAGCCTCAATGATTGTAAGTACAGTTAAAGCAAAGTGTGCGCTTGGCGGTGGATATGCCCATGGATAGTATACCACTGCAACGGCAACTCCTGCCCATGTTCCTACCCAGAGTGCAATAAATGCACCTGTGATGATTCCTATCATGTTTTCAGCACGTCTACCTATCATCTTGGAAACATCGGAACTAGAAGCTCCGCCACCTGTACCGAATCCTTTTGGTAAGGTCATTTGGTTTTATAACATAGATGTATGCTTTTAAATCTTTTCTTGAGATGAGATACGATTTCCGTCAGATTGATCGAAGAAAAATAAGAAAAAGATGCGCTAGTGCGCGTCTATGGGATTGATCTACTGTACAATTTGCCTTCTAGAGCCATCTTGTACATTTCTGCAACGTATGGATTCTCACCTGGTGTTTCTGCTCCAAGTTCGACAAGTCGTGCATATACTCTTACTACATAGGCAAGTGCACCCATGAAAGCAACGACGACACCCATGTTAAACATCCAGTGGTTTGGAACTGCGAAGATCTCCTCTACATACCAAAAGTGCCACATTTCATTGACACCAATTGTGAACATGGTTGCTAGATAACCAAGGATGGTCATCTTAAGACCGGTGTTCATTGAATTGTTTGGACCTCTCAGAATTGGTACCTTTCTGTCATAGATAGCAACTGAAGCCCAACCTAATGGGAGTGCTATAAAGTGACTGTAAAGCCACCAGTGTGCTGGTGTGAAGGCACTATCTCTGATTGATGTTTGGTGTAGTGATCCATCTACGAAGTTATCGACCTCTACTGATGCAGCGATTGATCCCAATGCGATGATGATTAGCCAGATCTTTTTCAATCTCTGGATCTCAACTTCTTTTGGAATAAGTGCCGGCATTTGTGCCATGTATTGACGAACGAGTTTTAAATATTTAAACCATGAGTTTTGAAAAACATATTATTTAATAAAAAATTTACATATTAATAAAAGAAAATCATAACTTCTGTAATTAATTCTCATATATCATGTATTAAATATCATAGGGAAAAAATTACTCCATATGTTCAACATTGATGTTCAACAGTGATCCACTCATGTTTTAACAAGATCTAATCCCACAAAGGGTAAAACATATATCGTTGTAGTTTATCAGTTGGAATAGTTAAGCGATATGGTCGATAAGAAGTTTATTGTAGCTGCGATAGGTGTAATCGTTGCACTTGGAGCAGTTGGACCATCATTTGCACAAATGTTCCAACAAGCAGAAGCCCACGGTGTTCAGGCGCAACTTCAGAGTCGTTTCGTTAGGATAGATGATGAGACTTGGTCAAAACAATCTGTTCAGACAGGCGATACACTGACGGTGTCTGGTAAATTCGTAAGTCTCGTCAACAGAGACTTGAGAGGATGGTACACCGTGTATGGTGACTCTCCAAACGCTGGTAACAGATGGGAGATTGTAGCAAGGGATCCACCTGGTAACGTAATCGATATACCAGCAAACTCAGTGATTCCATACAAACTAACAATCAGAGCATTAGAACCATCAGTATACCACATGCACACACAGCTTAACGTAGCAAGCATCGGCCCAGGTCTAGGTCCAGGACAAACAGTCGTGGTAACAGGCAATCCAATTGTAAAGCCAATTCCATATACAAACGTGATGTATCAATCAATTGTAATTGGAGTAGGATATGCAATTACTTTTGCAACAAGACCTTGGCAAGTGATTTAAAAAATCACCCCCTCTCTTTTCATTTTCTAAATCACATACTGCAAAGTCAGGACATTCCTTTTTTTGTTTCAATAAATTCCAAAGTCCACTTTCGAACATAATAGACAGGAATTCCAATTGTAATTGGCAATGATAAAATCATACCATAGGGCCATGATATGCTCATTTGGATGACCAAGTCAATTAAAAAAATAGCAACTTCAAGAAAAATGCCTTGTATTAATTTGTGAATTCTATAGAATGCGATTAATTGAGTCACAAAAGTAGGTATAATTGCAAGTATCATCTGAGTCCTGAGAAATTTTTTTGTGTTATCTTGTGTATCCATGTCATTTCAACCCAGAGTTCTTGTGCAAGTCTATTATTCAAGTATTCTGAAATTCACTTCTGGAAATTTAATGAGGTTTGATATTGAATAATTATCTCTGTGCAAAATCGGGGTTTAGAGAGTTTTCTCTGTTTTTTTGATTTGTTCTATCAGTTTTTCAATTCCAATCTTACTGTATACATAGTGACCAACACCATTGATTGTTTCTCCTCGTACTTCGTTAAAAGTTAAAATTTGATTATAGGTCTGTTCTACATAAAATAAATTATTATCAAATGCTATTGCTTTTGTTTCGACTGTCAATTTAGGATAATTATTTGGATTGTGTCTATTCCCATACATGTCTGGCATCATTTCTCTCAATCTGCCTGCCATATCTGAACCATAAGGAATACAAACTAGAGTTTTATCGTTAGGATGTATGACACCTTTAGTAATTATATCTTCAAGGAATTTGCGGTAAAATATTAATTCATTTTTAACTAATCGTTTCACATTATTCTTAAATCTTCTATTCTTTAGAAACTCGGTAAGCCAATAACTACCAAACGTTGCTCCTATGCCAACTAGCACTCCTATGGTAATATCGTATTTCCCAAGTTCAGCGATAGGCTGACTCGTAGCTGTTGCATTAATCAAATTACAATTTCTTAGATGCTAACTTAATCAGGTTTTCTACTTGTTTTGACCTAAATCCAATTTAATCCCTGCTTGTTAATCTGACTGATTTTAATTTCTAGAAAATCAATATTGTATTTTAAAGTCATCAAAATAGGCTTCAGTGTCTGCTTTGGTCCATAATCCCATTTGACCTGATACGTAATTATGATCATTTGCTCGAATTAGAAGATGATTGTCAAGCGTAGCGGCAATTCCTTGTGATGAAACTATAGCTTTCAGAGAATGCCACTCTCCAGGCGCAATGGAGATCTGTTTATCGTAGCTACAGATAAGAAATTCCGGTGTTTGCTTGCATAAAGATAATCTGTTTGCCATGGAATCTGCCATTAAAACAAAATAATGTTGGTCATCGATAAATCTAACGATCATGCCGACTGATCTTGCTTTTTCACCTGATACGATTTTGAATTTCATCGTTATGTTTGCATTATCGGTACTAGGTGAGTTAGGAAGTATTTGCAGATGAGTATTAGTAACATTATCAATGATGGGTAATTTTACTAGTACGTTAGGTTTTGATGGTGAGTCCGAAACAGTTTGTACTACCCAAGAGGGCGTCTTATCAGTTGACATTGAAGCAAATCCTTGTGGCGATGTTCCGTTTTGATATGAATCAAAGTCCCAAGTTACTGTATGCTTGTATGGAAAAGCGATTTGTGTGTTGTAAAATGCTATAATTATCCCTATTACAGTAATACCAGCATAGATAGCTAGACGTTTTTTTCTATTTAGTCGTGGTTTTTCTGTTGACAAGAATATCTACAGGTCTTGCAATCCATGATCGATATAAAAGTACGATTTTGAAAAAACATTCATTATTTTTTTTCACGTTTTCGCGGTTTTTGTTTGCTACGCCACTTATCAAATCCCCAACGAGTTGCACTAAAAGCACCAACTGCAAAGAAAAAAAATCCAACCATGATGAAGAGCCAACTTTTTACATAAAGTCCAAAGAGAAAACCAATTATTGCACTAACAAATTGTAACACTACAAATACTGCCCATCTATCTACCATTCCTAAGTCTCAGATCCACATACTATTTACCGTTTCTTAAATTATACAAAATACTAATTTGCTGTCAACATAAAAATGAAAAAGAGAGGGGATTAAACTACTCTGCAAATTGAGAGTATGCTCTTTCGCCTACTTGCGACAAGTCAAGTCCTATTTCTTCTTCTTTTGGTGTAACTCTAACACCACCTGGCCAAATCGCATCTTGTATTCTCCAGATAATGTATGTTATACCAAATGACCAAGCTGCACCAAATCCTGCACCTGCAGCATTGATTGCTTCTTGCATTGGATTTCCAAAGAAGAGACCGTCGTGTCCAAATGGATTGATCCTAGTTTCACTGAATGCACCTGTTAGAAGAGCACCTACAACTCCTCCCATTCCGTGCACACCCCAAGTATCCAAAGCATCATCTATTCTTGCTCTGTTCTTGATAAGTACACAGTAGAAGCATATTGTTGCACATGCAAATCCTACTATTATTGATGCCCATGTTCCGATGAAACCAGAAGCTGGTGTAATTGCTACAAGTCCAGCTACCGCACCGTTTGCAGCTCCAATAGCACTAGTTTTTCCTGTATGTGCCCAGCTTAAGAACATCCACCACATTGCTGCAACCGCAGTTGCGATGTTTGTATTCTGGAATGCTTGTGTTTCAAGGAAACCTGCTGAACCAGCACTTCCTGGGTTGAAACCAAACCAACCAAACCATAGTAGTATTGCGCCTAGCATTACAAGCGGAATTGAATGTGGCTCAAATGGTGCTTTACCATATCCTATTCTCCTTCCTAAGAACATCGCAGTCGCTAATCCTGCAAATCCTGATGTGATATGAATTACAGTTCCACCCGCAAAGTCTTCCGCACCCATGTTTGCTAACCAACCTAACGCAGTTCCTTGACTTCCAAGGGACCAGTTTGCATGACCTACAACATCATAGATGAATGTGGTCCAGAGTACAATATGTATTAAGAATGCACTCATCTTCAACCTATCAGCATAACCAGCTATAGCTAGTGATGGAGTGATTGCAGCGAACATGAGCTGGAACATCACAAAGGCGATATGAGGAATGGTTACAGCATACACATCAGCCGGTGCTATGTGTGACACGTTGTTTAGACCTGTCCACTCAAAGGTTCCGATAAATCCAACTGAATCGGCAGATGGACCAAACATAATAGAGTATCCAAAGACCACCCACTGAATACTAACAATTGCATATGTCAAGAATGCTTGTAGTATAACAGTTAGAGCGTGTTTTCTTCGTGTAAGACCTCCATACAAAAATCCTACACCGCCGGGAGTCATGATCATGACGAAGACTGCTGCTGCGTACATGAATGTGGTATCTCCCGTATCAATACATGGACCACTCTTGTTGACGTCTGTCATTACTTGTGTACAATGGATTTCAGATACGTCCTTGTCTGCAGGAAGTTTGTTTAGGTCACCAAATTGTGCCTGGGCATCTTGAATTGCTGTAAATCCAGATAACCCTACCAATAATCCCGCTAGTACAAAAACTACCGGCCATTTGTGTTTCTTTACTATCTGCAATGGCGTTTGAGAAATTGTTTCCAGCATCTTTTCGTACAAGTGCTTCGCATCTATAAAAGGTATTTTATCCTAAAATTATTTTTTTATGATATTATAATAGATCTTTGATCTGTAAACAAAAAATCTCGATATCATAAAATTATAAAAAATTCTAAAAAAAATTATTATACAAGCTAAATGACACCTGATATATGGCAGAAGCAGGAATAAACATTTTCATTGCAACAGGCGTAGCTCTAGCAATGACAGTTGCAATTTATTTTGGAGAAAGAGCCCATAGAAAGAACTTAGAAAAGAAAGGAAAGACATGGGGTACCTATGGCATGAAGTACGAAGGCCATCACAACCTCTAGAAGAAAAATTTCCTTAACCATCTTTTTGTAATAACAGCATCAGATAGATTGATTTAATCACTTGCGGCGAATTATATCAATGAGAAAGAATTTAGAAGAAGGAGAACATATTGTGGCTTCATTGCCTCAGGTCTGGGGAATTGCATTAGGATTTAGAGGCTTTTTTCACAAAAATAAAGAAGGAGTTTTAGCGTTAACAGACAGGAATTTAATTTTCACACCTCGTTTCTTGTATATTACTCCAAAAGAAAAAGGAAAATATTTTGAAGACGATAAAGCAAAAATTGCTAAAATTTCCAATTACACAGAAGATGATCTAGATGAAGATATCTCTGAGAATTCAAAATCATCTTGGGTGATACCCCTTGAATCAATAAGAGATGTGGAAATAACAATATCACGTAAAGTAAGTTTTCTAAGGGTAACCTATACAGAAGATGGAAAAACAAGGAAATGTGATTTTGGAATTGCTAAAACCGTTGCAAGTTATCCTCAACGTCAACCACTAGTATTCAAAAATTTAGATTGGACGTTATGGCTTGGTTTAATCAAATCAATGATAAAACTATAAATATTTAAAAATCACGGATTTTGCCGAGTATTTTGTTGTAATATTTTTCTAGCTTGTGATGAAATAATATCGTCATCATGATCTTGACCTTGTAGAAATTTTACATCAGTTATCTTTTTTTTATACTTGAATATTTCCAATTCATATTTACCATCTTTCTTTGGTTGGTACAATGCTAGCTTTAGTAATGCAGATCCATTGTATTCCTCTTTAAATTGTAAATAGTGTTCAGAAATTTTTAGAGATTTTAAAAAAACCCAGGTTGTCATTAATATACGCGATGGGCTATACAAAACAAGTTCATAGTTAGGATCTTCTTCAAAAAACCTTATTTTTATTTCATCATCTGGCCAATATTTGATAATTTCGCTCCATGTGTTTACAAGTTTTTTTCGATCATCAAATAAGAGATAGACGGTTGGGCGAACATCATATACATGGTAACCCATACCTATAAAATCATGATACCACTCAATCTTAGATTCAGACATTCAATTCCACATTGCATGTATTATATTTAATAATTAAACTTGGAAAAACACCACAATTAAGATATTAATGCCCAATGGTTTTTCAAGTTGTGTCAAATCGAAAACGAATAGAAGAGATAATGAAAATGAGTAAAGAGGAACTATATCAATATCTACGAAGAGAGGACAACACCATTCAAGAATCAGACAAAATAGAGATGAAACCATTTGAACATGGAATTAAAATATTTTATTTCCATAAAGATTCAGAAAAACCATTCAAAACAAGAGTATATCTGAATCAGGATGAGAGTGAATCATTAAAGTAAATACAACTGATGTTAACAAAATAGAAATTAAAATTAAAAAAGTGTGTGGTTATAGCAAGGATGTTTTTGGTTTTAGTTCACGCCACTTGCCACGAGCCCAGAAACCCCACTTTTGTTTGTCTTCGTTTGGATAGTAACATTTTTCGTTGTGAGGGCAACTCATACATCTTTCAGATGGTTCAATGGCTGGTGCAATATTGTTTTTCAACAGTGTATTGAGAATTTTTGCTCTTCGTTTTGTTTCGTGTAGTAGCTTTTCACTTTTTGGAACAATGAATTCCATCTCATTTCCTTCTTTGTCAAAGTAAATGATCACACCTTCGGGTTTGTCAAACATGTATAGATATGAATTCAGTTGTATGAAATGCTCTGGATGTGGCATTTCTGGCAATGTTTCTGAACTTCTAAAGAGCATCACTGTTTCGTCTTCAACTCTGTCAGCTCTACCGACAATTTTTACGTTAGAGCCTGCATCGAGTTGACCTTCTAATGGTTTTTCCATTATACTCAGCGCACTCTTTTCCATTATCTTTGACACCATCTGTTTGTGTGTACTTTCTGATGGATCCTTACGGTCAAGGTATGCGTTCCTTAGACAACCGCTTAGCTCGTCTACAGAGATTTTTCCCTCGTCAGCTATTGTAGGATTAATTGCAGCAAAAACTTGCTCAATCACATCATACACATCTACCCTAGCTGGGGTATCAGTTGCTGAACGATAGTTTTCAATTCCTTCCTTAATTTTTTCTTGAACTTTTCCAACAATCTTTGCTTTTTTGTAGCTAGCTTTGGATTCTGTCATTCTTTTGAAAAGGGAGTTTTTCATCTATAAAAGGTATTTTATCCTAAAAAAAAGAATTTATGATAATATTTCTTATTTTATAATATTTTAAACAATGATTTTAATAAAAGCATTTCATAGGTGCAATGGATCCAACTATGAAAAAAATAGAAGCAGTAATCCCAGAAGAAAGATTGGAGAACGTGTTTGAAGCATTGTTAGACTCTGGTGCCTCAGGCTTCAGTTATTTTACTGTAAAAGGTAGAGGAAGCAGGGCAAGACCAGTTGTTTCATCCGGAAGGGGCGGTCGATTTGAATCGGCATATAATGTCAACTCTTGCATCATGGTTGTTGTAGCAGACAACATGGTAAACAAGGTGGTTGATACGATAACCTCTCATGCAAGTACCGGAATGGCAGGTGAAGGTAAGATATTCGTCTACAATGTAGAAGATGCTATAGATGTAGGAACAAAGAAACACGGCGACGCTTCAATTTAAATTTCTTTTACATATTTTCTATTTTCACATATTATTGAAAGATATCAACTATATAGCTCGCCATATACAGCAAAATCATGTTCTGGCCTGGGATGGGAGATCCTACAAAACGTAAAAAGGCACTCAGATTTCTTGCAATATCAGCTGCTGTAGGCGTAGCCGTTGTACTATTAAGTACAACAATCATTGCACAGGTAAAGGATAAAGATCCTCTATATCACAAGTGCCTTAATGGATTAGATATTCAATACCAAGTGTCTGCAACATTAGAAGTTCAAGTCGATGGCAAACCGTGGGTAAAACCAGCTCCCACCACTACAGACGTTCCAAAAGATTGTGAAAGATCCATGATTTTCTCAGATGATGGAACTATTCATGGAGCCTGGGTAAAGAAGTACCCGTTTGAAGTAGGCCAATTCCTATGGATGGCAAACTTTCCTATCCGTGATATGGATGAAACAAAATCAAGAATCTATGCAAACGGAATAGAATCAACTGACTTTATTCATACTGTAGTACAGGACGGCGTACATTACAAAGCTGAATTTGTATCCAAGAATGAAGGTGCGCCTAGCTTTACACCTCCAAAGAACTAGTCTTTAGATTTACCTCGATAGTATCAAAATTAAAAATAAGGAAAAAGGGTTTGGAGTTTACCAGTACTTTCCGTTATCTGGTATCAGACCAATGCCTTCTCTCTCAAAGTGTTTCTCGAGTTCGGAAACCCATCTTTCTCTAGTGTCTCCACCAAGACCGTGTACTCTGAGCCAGAATGCAATTACTCCGAGAAGGAATACTGCAAACATGATGGTTGCAAATATGTATACCATCACGTCGTAAAATAGCGGGTCGTAGTTTGGACCTATCTGACCTGCAAAGTTGGACAGCATACCTACGAGCATAGCGAATAACGCGCTCATCATTATTCAAAACGAATTAGGTGCGATATATACATTTCTGCGTGTAACGAAAAACGTAGATCAGAGTAGATATGGAATAAAATAAGAAAAAGAGAAGAATTAACGAGCTCTCTTTGCTTTTTCAGCTTGTTTGGCCCTTACTACGAATGCAACAAAGATTCCGCCGAATACTGCTCCTGCGATGATTGTTGCACCGATGACACCGTTTGCATCAAGATATGGCGTACCAGAACCAGCGTGTGGATTGTTTTGTACAGCTGCAATTCTTGCACGCGCCAGTTTTAACTGCTCTTCAAGTGTAGTTGTACCACCACCGCCCACACCTGCATATTGTGCTGCAGCTAGCGGGGCAAATGATGAGGCCACGAAGAGAGCCAAAAGTACGGTTCCAATAATTATTGGTTTTTTCATATTAGTACCTACTTGTGGATGACGCCTGTAGATATTTAACTTTTATGTAAAGTATCAGATGCGATCTCCCAAGTAACATTTATGTTTGCTCAAATAACAATCGGCTCGTGGGACGACTTCATTCACATAGACATGGCAAATCACATTCGGTAAGGCCAGTTACTCCAAATACACCTACATGGGTAAAACAGAGTCCTTCTGAAATCGAGGAACTCATAGTAAAATATTCTAAAGATGGCTTGAGTTCAAGTGAAATAGGAATAAAGCTTCGCGATCAACATGCTATACCCTTAACAAAACAGATGGTCAAAAAATCCGTAACTGAGATACTTGAAGAAAAGGGAGTCAAGCCAGAAATGCCAGAAGATTTGAATAATTTAGTGGTAAAAGCACTTGGTTTACAAAAACATCTAAAGGCAAACAAGTCAGATAGAAGAAACGTCAGATCACTTGAGCTTTTAGAGGCAAAAGTTCACAGGTTATCTACACACTACAAAAAGATCGGCCGCATACCCAAAACTTGGAAATATAAGGCAGTCATAGCTCAACTTGAGTAATGACGAAACTGGATCAGGCATTATCTTATTTTCATGATAGAGTTTCAGATTGTATCAAAACTGGAAAAAGTATTTCGGTAATTACACATCTTGATTGCGATGGGATAACATCAGGTAGTATTGTTACAAAATCTTTGATTAGATCAGAAGCTAAATGTACAGTACGAACTGTAAATGAATTTAGTAATAATCTTGTTAATAAGCTAAAAAATGACTCAAGACAATTTCATATCATTACAGATCTTGGAGGAGGATTTGCGAAAGATCTTGATAATTCTCTAGGTGATGATTGGATAGTTGTTGATCATCATCAAATTCCACAAGAAGAGTTTGATAATGAAAGAGTCATCAACGCGTGGAAATATGATATTGATGGTGGAAAAGATGTGTCGGCAGGCGGGATGGCATATTTAGTTTCAAAGGCTTTACACAAAGAAAATACCGATCTTGCATGGATTGCAGTAGTAGCGGCATTAGGTGACAGACAAGATCAGGGAGAGAAAAAATCTTTTACAGGAATTAATCTCGAAATTGCATCCACTGCAAAGAAAAATAATCAGGTAGAAATTGATTTAGATGTATTATTGGTTGGTAGAGAGACAAGACCTTTACCAGATGCCCTTGCATTCACCTCACATCCTTTCATAGAGGGTTTAACCTGGAATAGAGATGCGTGTCTTTCACTCCTTAATTCGTCTGGAATAAGATTAAAGGATGGAAGTAGATGGCGAGTCCCCGCAGAGCTTACGGAAGATGAAAAAAGAACACTTCTTCAAACAATCTCAAAATTCATCTCTAACAAAAATGCAAGTGATGTAATAGATGAATTAGTAGGATACACGTATACACTTTCAGGGGAGGATAAACGCAGTTTCTTGCGTGATGCAAGAGAATTTTCAACTATGCTAAATTCATGTGGCAGAATCAGAAAAGCTGGTGTAGGAATTGCAATTTGTATGGGAGATAGAACCAAGATGTTGCAGGAAGGAGAGGATATTCTTGTTGAATATAGGGCATTTCTTAGAACTTACATGAATACTCTTTCAAGTGAGAGATGGAGAATAACTGATAATGGGACATACCTACTAGTGAATGGAGAAGGCCTAGTACCAGAAAACATGACAGGTGCAGTATCTTCACTGCTAGGCGGTTCACAAAAAAATACAGGAAAGCTAATAATTTTGAGAACAAATGGGGAAGAGGGTACAATCAAGTTTTCATCAAGAAAGTCGACCGGATGCAGATCAGACGTAAATCTGGGATTATTAATGCGAGAATGCGCGGCGAGAGTTTCTGGTGTTGGAGGCGGTCATGATGCTGCTGCTGGAGCCAGAATCACAAAAGACAAGTTAGATGAGTTTTTAGACTATTTAGAACAAAATGTCTCTAGAATGCAAAGTGCTAGTGTTTCTAAATAATCTCACAGAGAAAAAAATTGAAACAATAAGGAATTCTTTGGAGCCTGATAACGTAGATTTTCCGGAAAACCTTTCCTTTAAAATAGAGAATGATAAATATTCGCTAGTTTTTACATTTGATGGTAAAGGAAATATACAAACAGTAATTTCTACTATTGATGAGGTTCTTGAACAAACACAGATCATACTTAGAGTGATAGAGTAATGCTTGACCCAAAACTTTTACGAGAAAATCCTAATAAGATAAAAAAAATGTTGGAGGCAAGAGCTCTTGATTTTCCACTTGATCAATTAATAAAATTGGATAAAGAAAGAAGAGAATTAATTGCAAAAACTGATGAGTTTAGAAAAAAGAGAAATGATATTTCCCTTGAAATATCCAAGAAAAAAAAGATGGGAGAAGATGCATCAAGTCTTATCACAAACATGCAAAGTGTCTCTGAACAACTCAAAAAATTAGAAGAAATCCAGATCAAGACAGAGGAGGAGCATACAAAACTTTCTCTCACTTTACCCAACATGATACACGAATCAGTACCAATAGGCAAGGATAAGACATCAAATAAAGAAATAAAAAAATGGGGGTCCATACCAACTTTTGATTTCAAAGTTCATGATCATATTGATCTTACACAAAGTTTAGGATTGGTAGACTTGGAAAGGGCTGCGAAGGTGGCTGGTGCAAGATTTTATTATCTAAAAAATCAACTGGTCAGACTGAACCAATCACTTATACAATATGCCCTCGATTTTCTTACAGAAAAAAATTATATTCCAGTGCAAACACCATATTTGATTAAACGAAGTGCCATGGAGGGTTCCATCATTGCACAGGATTTTGAAGACGTAATATACAAAATAGAAGATGAAGACCTTTATTTAATTGGAACAAGTGAGCATGCAATTGCCTCTATGCATTCTGATGAAATTATTGAAGGAAAATTATTACCACTAAGGTATGCAGGAGTAAGTCCCTGTTTTAGAAAAGAAGCTGGTGCACATGGAAGAGATCAAAAAGGAATATTCAGAGTGCATCAATTTGAGAAAGTTGAGCAATTCATTTTCTCAAGACCTGAAGATTCATGGAAAGAACATGAAAGCATGCTTGCCATAGTGGAAGAATTTTATCAAAAAATAGGATTACCGTATAGAATCATGTTGCTTTCAAGTGGAGATCTAGGCAAAGTATCTGCAAAGACATATGATCTTGAAGCATGGATGGCAGGACAGAACAGTTACAGAGAGATTGTGTCATGTTCTAATTGTCTTGATTTCCAGACAAGAAGACTAAAAGTAAGATTCAGAGACAGAACAGATGAACAGCCGCAATATCTCCACACATTAAACAGTACGTTAGTTGCTACAACAAGGACGATGGTTGCAATGATTGAAAATTTTCAGACAAAAGATGGTCATATATCAGTTCCACAGGTTTTACAAAAGTATCTTGGTACGAATTTGATCTAAAATGTCGTACAACTTATATTTTGGCTAAAAAGGTCGATCATAGTTGGCAGGTAAGAAGACGGCTAGAGTCAAAGACAAGTGGAGAGAGAAGAAATGGGTTACAGTTCTTGCTCCCTCTGCATTCAATAATGTGCCTATTGCATACATTCCGATTACAGACGACCAAAGTGCAATAGGCAGAGTTATTGAGGTAACCTTATTTGATATAGTAAAGGGCGACCCATCACAACACCAATTCAAGTTGTATTTTCAAGTCAACAAAGTAGAAGGAGAAACTGCAACTTGTGTCTTTAAGAGATATGAGTATGCCAAGGAATTCTTGAGAAGTTTAGTGAGACGTGGTTCTTCATTAATTAATTTCATCTCAGAATTCAAGACCAAAGATGGATATTTGTTTAGAATAAAGATAATTGCACTTACTAATAAGAAATTAAACACATCAAGAAAACATGCATTAAGATTAATTGCAAGAGACGTCATGCAGAAAACAATTCCAGAAATGACAATAGACCAGTTTATTCAAGCAACTGCATTTGGTAAGATAAATTCTGATATACACGCAGCAATTAAGAAAATTATCCATGTAAGACATGTTGGAATTGAAAAGGCCAAACTTATCAGAACGGCAGAAGCAGAAATTGCTTTATTACAGGCCAAATAGATTTAATTCTCAACACACTATTTTAGATTAAATGTCAAATCAGGTGGAAGTAACTACAGAGATTATTTTTCATGCTACGGAGGATACTAAGAAAGTCTTGGAGCCATTAGTGGAATTGTTCCAACTTGAAGAAAATGAGTTTTTAACAGAAAAAATTCTTGGTCATTATGGAAATCCAATTTTACTTGTAAAGAACAGACTTACAAAAAAAAGAGCTGTGAAGTTTATTGATGATTTGGTGTCACGAATACCAAAAGCGCAACTAAATGATTTGATTAACAACATTGAAATGTATTTTGAAGATTCTTCTTTGTTTTTAAGAATTGGTAAAAATGAGATAGTGCGAAAAGAGGTAAGCATGCAGCAAACCAATGCAATAAAAATAAAAATTAAAATACCAATTTACAAAAAAGACGAGATCGCAAAGACGTATGTAAATTTGTTGCAATCCTAGCAAAACCAACATCGTTTAAGCATAGTTTAATAATATTTGAAAACCTAATTGATGAGGGAATGAGGTAATATTTTTGCCGCTCCAGTCTGAGCATAAGCTGTGAGGAAGCCGCGACGAACCGACCCAAAATACCTGTGATCCAGTTTAATACGGTTCTTTTAAATAGAGGAGATCATCGTTTTTCGCTGTGAAAACAGATTATGATATCATAGTAGCTGGAGGAGGTTTGGCAGGAATGATATCTGCACAGTCTACAGCATTTTACTCTAATCAAAAATTATCAATTCTTGTAATAGATAGAAATCCAGAACCAACATTGGGCAAAAAGACCATCAATGGTTGGATTTGTGGAGATGCAGTTGGTAAGAATACTGTCGATTACATGACAGAACGAATCAAGATATCATGGGGAAATCCAGAAATTGAGCATCCAGTAAAAGGCGTAATGGCGTTTTCACCAGATAGAGAAACATCAATTCCATTCGACGGAGATGGCTTTATGCTAAACAGACAAGAACTTCCAAAACGACAGCTCCAAGATGCAAAAAAGATGGGCATAAATATGCAGTATTCTGTTGCCCTAAGGAATCTACTATATGATAATGACAAAGTGGTGGGTGTGGAAGGTACAAATCTCATAACAAATGAGCCTTTCAAAAAAACTGCAAGATTGGTAATTGACGCAACTGGTGTAACATCGATGTTAAGAAATGGACTTTCCATAAAAAGCAAGATTGAAAAGAAAATTGATCGTGATGATTTAGAATCCACGGGACGACACATAATGAAATTTGAGAAGGGGATAGAGAATAAGACAGAATTTGATCCAGATTATTGCATCATACATCTTGATCAAGACATCGCTCCAGGTGGATATGGATGGGTATTTCCAAAAGGAGAAAGCAAAGTAAACATAGGTCTAGGGGTTCAACAAAAGGAATTACAGAAGAGAAATCAGAGATTAAGAAAAAATGATGATGTGACAAAGCTCATCAATGATTATGTAAAGATGAACAAGGCTATGAAGAATCCAAGACTGTCTGATGATCCAAGTGATTCACATAATGTTACTGGTAACTGGCAAGTTTCAGTAAGAAGACAAAATGATTGCCTTGTAGCTAATGGATACATGCTTGTTGGAGATTCAGCATGGATGCCAAAACCACTTGATGCCGGAGGAATTGGACCTGCAATAGTTGCAGCAACAATTATTGGAAAAAACGCTGTACATGCAATAGAATCCAATGATACAAGTGAAGCTGGATTGTGGCAGTATAATGTAGATTTTATCAACGATTACGGCTACAAGACAGCAGGACTTGAAATCTTTAGGCGGTTACTACAGACTCTAACTAACGATCAGATCAATTATGGCATGAAACACTTTTTATCAAAAATGGATGTAGAAGCAATTAGCAGGGGAGAACATCCAGATTTTGGCACTGTGGGAAAACTTGGAATGATGATAAGAGGAGCTCTTAACAAAAAATTAGCTGATGGATTACGATTTACTGCACAACAAAACAAGACATTAACAGATCACTACTATAATTTTCCCAAGACCCCACAGGGATATGATGAGTGGCATAAGAAGCTACACAAGACTTTGGATGAATCATATGCTAGATTAGAAAGTCAAAATTAAGATTAGTCTGATTTGAACCTCACAGGTAAAAAATTAAGACATTTTTAAATTAGGTAGGACATCTTAACAAAATGTGTTAGCGGAATCACTATACATAGACTGGAATAATTCCTATGAAGTTTTAGAAAAGGCCTACAATTCTGGCTTGTTTGTTCTCATAATAGGTCCCAAGGGCACTGGTAAGACTACTCTTGTCAGGGAATTTGCTTCCAAAAAGGGCATAAAGCTCGAATCGATTAATTTTAGTCTACGAACTCGCGAAAGTCATTTGGTAGGATCTAAGACATTAGAAAGTGGAGCAATTGGATTTGAAGAAGGAGTTTTAGTTAGATCAATGAAAGAAGGCGGAATGCTTTATCTTGATGAGATAAATTCTGCCGAGGCAGATGTTTTACTTCGATTAGATGAGGCGTTAGATGATCGAAGACAAATTGTTCTGAAAGAATCAGGTGGTGAATTAATTGAAGCTTCCAAAGGATGGTTTGTTGTTGCAACAATAAATCCATTATCACATGTAGGAACAAAAGAACTTCCACCTCAGCTGTTAAGTAGATTTCCAGTTAGGATTAGATTAGACTATCCTCCAGAAGAAATTGAAGTGGAGATAGTCAAAAAATATGTTTCAGGACCTCATGAAAAAGAAATCATACAAGGGATAAAGTTAGCAAACATTTTACGACAAGCTGCTGCAGTAGAAGAGCTGTATTATTCTCCTAGTCTTAGGGAGACAATAGCTTTTGGTAAAATTCTTGATTCAGGTATGAAACCAAGACAGGCTGCAGATATTGTATTTGCTAATGTCTATTCCCAATGGGGAAATGTTGAATATCAAAAAGTAAATGACATTGTAACCTCGATGTTTGGTAATTGATGCAATCATTACGTCTTAGAACAGATACTTTACTTGAAATAGCTACATTTCTTGTTAGAAGATGGTCTGGAAAAGAATCTGTCACAGTAAGCATTTCAGACATAAAGGAAGTGCAGACAAAAATACGTGAAAATAAGGTTTTGATGTTTTCGTTAGAAAAATATCAAGGAACAGATTTTCAAAAATATAGACAGTTTAGAACCGCGTTGTGGTATGAATCAATGAGATTAAGACATTCAAGTAAGATTTTAAGTAATGATCATGCGTTTGGATTCATTTTGAATACTCTTGAAACGAGAAGAATTGAGACCATAGGCAGAACGCTTTGGCAAGGAATGGATAGTGAAATCATATTCAACTATGGAGTTTCTTGGCTCTACAGGCCCTTACTGAATACACTTTATGGAAATACACGAATTGTGGAAGGATTTGCACAGTATTTCTTGCTTGGAGACATTAAAGGAGAACTTTCTCCAAATGCGTTTGATAAGGTTCAGAAAGCTAGTAAGGTTGCCGAAGAATTTGTTAGAGAAGCAATTGAAAAAAAATACGGCACTGAATGGATTGAAAAAAAGGTATCAGAAATAATTAAGATTCTTGAGATTGATCCACTCCTTACCATACCCATCTCAATACCGAAGATAAGTACAGGAATTGCACTTTCTGAACATGAATTTATGAAAACATTAAACAAAGTAGCAAAATATCGAGAGAAAGATTTTGGACAGGTAGATTCAAAAGAGATATCAGAAGGCAAACAAGTCTTCGAAGAGTTCAAAGTGTTACTTCAGGAAGCAAAGAAGAGTGAAAACAAGGGTCTGACAAGTGAGGTTGTTGGAATAAGTATTCCTAATGCAACAAACGTGGATGAAACAAAGATCTATGATACAGATTTAATTAATAATTTGAAAGCAAAGTTCAAGGAATGGAAATCAGGTTGGAAAGAACAACATGTAGTTTCCGGAGATGAATTTGATGAAGAGGCCTATATGGAAGGACATAGACCATTTATTACCGATAAGAAAATCGCCATTAAAGCTAAAATCATGATATTACTTGATCATTCATCAAGTATTGCAGAACAAGAAATACAATATAAAAAAGCAACTTTGGCTCTTTGTGAAGTCCTTGAATTTTTGAAGGTAAAGTTTTCAGTTTATGCCTTTAACACAGAACAAAAACAAGTTGTTTGTTGGTTGATAAAACCTGAAAATCTAAAGTGGAATAATACGTCAGCTAAAAGATTAGCACAAATCAAAGCAAATGGAAGCACCCCATTGGCAGAGGTATATAGCTTGTTATTACCTACACTTAGATCAAAAAAACCAGATATATTTTTGACACTGACTGATGGCGAACCATCAGATCCTGATGCAGTACGTTCTATTATGCATGATTTTAAATCACTAGGAATCAAAATGGTTTCAATTGGAGTGGGTCCCGATACAGGAGATGCCATAATAATTGCAAATAATCTAAAACGATTAGGCTATGAACGTAGCTTGGCAGTTAGTAGATTAAATGATATTCCAAAACGAGTCTTAAATGTGTTAGATACTGGTTAAGATGAAGTGTCTCTCAGTATCACAACCATTTGCTGATTTGATAATTAGTGGTAAAAAGATAATCGAATTAAGAACTTGGAATACAAAATTTAGGGGTGAGTTTCTTGTACATGCTCCTATCAAGATACGAAGAGATGTGTGTAAGAGACTCAAGATTGACGAGTCTAATTTACAAAAAGGCGTCATAATAGGAAAAGTGGAGATTTATGATGTGAAATATTACCATTCCCTAAAGGAGATAAGAAATGATTCTGACAAGCATTTTGCAGACAAAAGTTATTTTCATCACAGATATGGTTTTTTACTTAGAAACCCCCAGTCGCTAAGAATTCCAATCCCATACAAAGGTAGTCTTGGATTTTTTGACGCAAAAATACAGTCAGGTCCATCTAGAAAGGATATCAAGTCAGATCTATTTGAAGAGGAATATCGATACCAGTGGGTAGGAAAGCACTAGTATTATACCAATATTAGATCTTGATACTTGGATTTTCTTTTTTGAGTTTTTCCCAGTCTGCTAGGAAATTCTTTAAACCAACATCTGTTAATGGATGCTTTAGCATTTTTCCCAATACATCAGGTGGAAGGGTAACCACGTCAGCCCCGATTTTTGCAGCATCAACTACATGCATTGGATGTCTAACACTTGCAACTAGAATTTGTGTACTAAATTTATAATTCTGAAAAACTTGGCGAATATCTCGTATTAGACTCATTCCGTCCTGTCCATTATCATCTAATCTTCCAATAAAGGGACTAACATATTTGGCACCAGCTTTTGCAGCAAGTATTGCTTGGTTGACAGAAAAACACAATGTTACATTTACTGGTATTCCTTCTGATGTTAGAATTTTACATGCTTTTAGTCCTTCTGGTGTTAATGGGCACTTTACAACAACATTATTTCCATATTTCCTTAATCTCCTCCCTTCCTCTAGCATACCATTTGTTTCCATACTAAGTACTTCTAGACTTACGTCACCCTTGATAATACTAACAATTTCTTCCATAGCTTTTTGAGGGTCACCTCCCTCTTTTGCTAAAAGAGATGGATTTGTAGTTATACCATCAACAAGACCCATATCATTGTACATCTTTATTGAAGAAAGATTGGCAGTATCAAGAAATATTTTCATCTTGTTTTACTCCTGATTTCTTTAACAGCATTAGATATATGAATTGATGTAATACCGTGTTTTTCTAACAAGAGAGGAATCTCACTGTCTCTTGCAGATTCCCCAAAACGATCACGTACCCCAATACGCCTGATTGGAACTGGGTATGTCTCAGAAATAGACTCTGAGACAGCTGATCCAAATCCGGCCATGATATTATGTTCTTCACAGGTGACTATACCTCCGGTCTCACGTGCTGCTTTTTCAAGCAAATCAGAATCTATTGGTTTGACTGAAAACATATCTATTACTCTACACGAGACTCCCTCTTGTTTTAGAGAATCTGCTGCTTCAAGTGCCATCTGAACGGTTATTCCACAGGCAGCAATTGTACAATCTGAACCATCTCGTAATACTATGCCTTTTCCAATTTCAAATTTCTGATCCTTTGAATGAACTATTGGTGTTTTTGATCTTGCTAATCTCATAAAAAACGGCCCATAAGATTGGACAAATATTCTAGTAAGATTTTCAACAGATATAGTATCAGATGGAATAAACACTTTGACGTTGGGAATAACTCGCATTATGGCAATATCTTCAATTTGTTGATGTGAACCTCCATCTGCTCCCACGCTTAATCCTCCATGTGATACTACCATTTTCACATTAAGGCCATTTTTTCCATTACGTGATGGATATGCTATAGCATTACGAATTTGATCAACACATCGTCCAGGTAAGAATGCTGCGTAGGTACTTGCAAATGGTATCTTTCCTTCATTAGCAAGACCTGCGGCTATTGTGATCAGATTGGCTTCTGCAATACCTACATTGAAAAATCTATTTGGGAATTTTTTCCCAAAAGGTTTTGTCTTAAGAGAATCAGTTGTATCTGCCCCCACAACTACAACGTCTGGGTTTTCTTCTCCTATTTTGATCAAAGTTTCTCCATATACAGTCCTCATATCTGCAAATTCAGTCATACGAATCCAGCCTCCTTTGCTATTTGTAATAATTCGGTCTTTTTCTTTCCAACCTCATGAAGATCTATCCATTTATTTACAAGGTCGTTACCGCCCAGACTGTGTGCTTTTTGAATCAAGAGTTTTCTACGTGCATGCATTAGTTTCTTTCTAAATTCACATATCATGATACGTACATCTTTTTGTCCAATTATTGCACTCCCTCCAACAAATACTCGCGCACCATCAAGGAAACATGATTCTATGTTTGTCAGGTCAACCCCACCGTCAGCTTCTATCAAGCCCTCAAATTTTTTATCTTGTAGGAATTTGTAAATTCTTTGCGTTTTCTCGTGAGTAGCTTCAATATATTTTTGTCCTGACTTGCCTGGAATTACAGACATTATTATCAATTGATCAAGCGTAGGAATGAATTTTTCAGACCAGACAGGCAGTTCTGTATCTGGATTAATTGCAAGACCAACACTTACGTCATTTGAATGAAGAACATCATGAATTTCACCAAAGCTTGATTCATCACAAACCTCAGCGTGAACTGTAATTATGTCACATCCTGCATCTACATAATTTTTTACATATTTTACTGGATCATTTATCATGAGATGAGTATCAAATGGAATGGTGGTCAGTGGTCGTAATTGTTTAATCTTTTCATAATCAAATGTTTTGTTTGGTACAAACATCCCGTCCATTACATCGAGGTGAATGAAATCAGATCTGCCATGGGCCGCTCTCTTTACTTCATTTTCCAAATTTGTCATATCTCCCGCAATTATTGATGGAGAAATCAAAAATTGACAATCAAGTTCAAGATCAATTATTGGAGAAATTTGCGGGTTAGGTGCTACACCATGCCATTTGGGGTTGTCTTCCATATGTTCTACTGATTTTCCCTTTATTGTACGAGCAACAATAATTGATGGAGTTCCTTTTACCTGAAGTGCAGTGTTGATAGCTTTTACAATTTGCTCAATTCTATGACCATCAATTTCTAATACGTTCCATCCGAATGCTCGCCATTTGTCTCCAACTTTCCATCGTGCTGCATTTTTCCACATTTCAGATATATCATCTCCAACAAGTTCTTCATCTAATGGCATTACTCTTTCAGTATAGTCATCTTGTTGAATGAAATTTCTATCTAAAAATACGGTGAGACTATCAACTTTGTATTTTGAAGCTGCCATTGCAGCTTCCCATACCTGCCCTTCATTTGATTCACCATCACCAATAATGGTGTAAATATGGTGATTTTTTTTATCAATTCTTGCTGCTAGTGCCATACCCAGAGAGAATGATAATCCCAAACCAAGTGAGCCACCACAAAATTCCACACCAGGGCATTTGAAATCTGGGTGACCCTGTAATTTACTGCCAAGTTTTCTCAAGGTTTCAATTTCAGATTTCTCAAAATATCCAGCTACTGCCAGATTAGAAAATAATCCAGGTGAGGCATGACCTTTTGATAATACCAATCTATCTCTATCAGGCCATAGCGGATTTTTTGGATCATATTTTAGAAATTTGTAAAAAAGGCATCCCATAATTTCTGCCATTGAAAAGGATCCTCCCGGATGTCCAGAACCTGCTGCTGTAATACCTTTTATGACAAGTTTTCTTGCTTCTTTTACTCTTTTGAATATATGATAATAGTTTAGGCCCATACCCGTTCCAAAATTTGAATTTTATAATTAGAATCTGAATTCAAATTCATGATTGATAGCGTATTTACAGTAAATAAAAAGTTATTTCACAAAATTTTAATCTAAAACCATCCATAAAAGAACATGAATCCAGCAAGCATTCCAGTCATGATTTTTGACGACCATTGTTATCTATGTTCCAAGTTTGCAGCTGTGGTGAAAATGCTTTCTAGAAACAAATTCTTGATTGTGGGTCACTATTCAGACATAGGTATGAAAATAAAATCGCAAATATTTGAAAAAGATTATGATTCAACAAATATGTTTTGGTTTGTAACAAAATATATCGCATATGGGGGAAGGGCGGCCATATTACCTCTAATTCATGGAATTCTCACAGGAAGTACAAATAACTTTTCTCAGGAAAACCATTCTCCATATGTGTGTGATTGTAAGACTCCTAAGGCATTTTTTATGAGAGTCAAAAGCCTTCTTTCAAATAGTGAAAAGATATACCTGAAGTCTTAGAACCCTAGTATCCTCTACTGTTTCTATCTGGAGTGTCGTTAGTTGGATTCCTAAAACCGTGTTTTTCCATCATATGATTTAGGAATCTAATATCATCAGAGAATTTCTCTCCACATATTGCACAGTTATTCATCAATCTACTCAAATGATCACGATCTTTTTAGGCTTTGGTGTTGATATACTTGTGAATGGTAAAAAATCTCAAAATGCAAAAACTTACCTTTACTATAACACCAAACGCAAACGGTTACCTTGTGGGATGCAATGAGATACCTTCGCTTTTCACAGATGTAAGCTCTGTTACTAATATAGACAAAGTAATCAGAGATCTAGTATTCGAATATGTGGACGGCTTTCCAGAAGACGCTCAAAAACGCGGTGTAGATAAAGAGATCACAGTTGAAGCCGTTTGGAAAGCATCTCCAAACTCAGTTGCTTTAGAATAAAGGCGCCAGCACTACTGCTTCCCAAGGGCTCTCGCACCTTAGTAACACAGTAGCGACATTGGGTTTGACTTCCGGGTTCGGTATGGGACCGGGTCGGACCCCAA
>JAJPGX010000020.1 GCA_021325595.1 Nitrososphaerota archaeon
GGATTTGAACCCGGGTAACGGGCTTGGAAGGCCAGTGTACTAACCAAACTATACTACGACCGCTCACTCTGCCAATCTTAGACCTACATAATAATTCTTTTTTCATATTCATACAAAATACGAGCAATAACAGTATGTGACTCGAGTGAATTTTTATCAACTGAAACTATTCTATCACAATATTTAGTAATTTTATCAGAAAAATGACCTTTTGAAAATCCACCAATTACAATACATGAATCTTGATCCACTTCTTGAGCTATTTTTTGATAGGAATTTTTTTCACCGTCTGTTGAAAATCCAACAGTTTTTTTTGGATTGATTTTTTTTATCAATTCGCCAAATTCCATATCTTTTATTTCAAGTAACTTTTTTCCATTCTCTTCTATCTTTCCAGTCAAAAATAACTTTTCAATGAGACCTGAAAATCTATGATATGATTTTGGCAGTCTGACATTTTGACCTACAAATATCACCTTATCATTGATGGTATGAACAAAGACATTTAGCTTATTTTCAAAGTATAGCGGTATGCTACATGCCTCAAGAAGTGAAAAGTGAACTAGATCAGGTCTACCTCGCTTTATCTCATTTTCTAGTCTCTTCATAGCAGCAAAATGCCAAGACACATCCAGTAAGACCTCAGAGGGCTTTTTATTGACTCTATTTGCTGATGCAACAACTGAATTATGTCTCTGTAGTTTCTTTGGAACAAGTTCCAAGGCTGATTCTGCGATCACAAGCGAAAGCAAGATTGTATTTTAAGGGATGGTATTATTTAATCAACATGAAAAGTGGCTTACGAGATCTAGTATTAGAAAGAATGTATATATTAATTCAGAATGCACTTTCAAACTCACAAAAAGATCCTGAACTTGCTCAAAGACAAGCAAATCTTGCAAAAAAACTCAGTACCAAACACAGAATAAGGATGCCGTATGAATTGAGAATGAATTTTTGTAAAAAATGTAAAAAATTCATAGTTCCTGGTTATACTGCAAGAATCAGAATAGGACGAAGTAATGTTAAATCAATAAGAATAACATGTAGTTTTTGTAATCATACGTACCGAAAGATAATAAAAAAACAACTTACAAAAGGTCAATGATTTATAAGACGAACTTTGAATTTTGGTTTTAATGGCAAAAGCCTATGATGTACCAGCAGATGCATTGATTAACAGATTGACAGAGACACTGAAAAGTGAGGATATAACACCACCAAGTTGGATACCATTTGTCAAGACTGGTTCTCATGCAGAAAAACCTCCACATCAAAATGATTGGTATTATACAAGATGTGCATCCCTCTTAAGAAAAATCTATCTACATGGTCCAATTGGTGTAAATGATTTACGTTCAATGTATGGAGGAACAAAAGCAGTGGGTTATGGCGGGGCTCATCACAGAGATGCAGGTGGTGCAATTATCAGAACTGCAATTCATAATTTGGAAAAATTAGGTTATTTAGATAAAGTTGAAGGAAAAGGAAGGACAATATCTCATGAAGGCATGAAGAAAATTGATCGACTCTCAACTGAGATCTTAAATGAATTAATTGCAAAAAACCCTAGCCTAAAGAAATATTCCTAATGGTACTATGAGCTCAGATAATTCTTCAGATGAAAGAAAACCAAATGATGCCGAAGTTGCAGCCTTAAAAGATCATGCACTAAGAACTTTACTTTCTCCTGAAGCAAGACTGCGTTTAAATAATGTAAGGATGGTAAAACCTGATCTGGCAGCTTTGGTAGAAAACTATCTTTTAGGACTAGCTTCTCAAGGAAGATTAAATTCACAGATATCTGATGAGCAACTAAAACAAATTCTGCTTTCTGCACAGCAACCAAAAAGAGACTTTAAAATAAACCGAAGGTAATTCTGGCGAAACTATATTAGGGGTAAATTGTTCGAATCAAAATATGAAGGCAGTAGTTTATGATAAATATGCACCAAATGATGATTACAAATCAATTTTACAAGTAAAAGAAGTACCTGATCCAAAACCAAAACCAAATGAAGTTGTTTTCAAGGTAAAAGCAGCTGCATTAAACTATAATGATATCTGGGGGATGAGAGGATCTCCGGTTCCTGTCCCACTACCACATATTTCAGGCTCTGATGCGGCAGGTGAAGTTATTGCAGTAGGAGAAGATGTTACAAACTTCAAGGTTGGAGACAAGGTTGTTTCGCATTCAAACATGTCGTGCAGAGTATGTCAGGCGTGTACTGATGGTCGTGAATATGATTGTGTAAAAAGATCCATTTGGGGATTTCAAACAGGTCCTCTGTGGGGTGCATATTCTGAAATTACTCATTTGCCAGAGGTAAACGTAGCCAAGATTCCAGATGGTGTAAGCTATGATGAAGCTGCTGCAGCTTCAATGACATTACTTACTTCATGGCATATGTTAGTAGGCAGAGCAAAGATTCGTCCTGGTCAGGTAGTTCTTATCATGGGTGGAGGTTCTGGTGTAGGAACTTTTGGGATTCAAATTGCAAAACTATACAATTGTACTGTTATATCAAC
>JAJPGX010000002.1 GCA_021325595.1 Nitrososphaerota archaeon
AAAGTTTGATAAATTCTAAATACTAGATCACGGTGCGCACTGTTATGGGGTTAGATGTAATTGAAGAAAAGAATCTAAACGAAATAATAACATATGCTCTAGATTATCCAAGCATGGTATTAACAGAAAGAACTTTGCCCATATCATCAAGCCTAACAGATTTTGCATACGGGCTGTACATAGGTTACATCAGTGGAGTATTCTTTGATGGATTCTTGAGACGTAACAACAGATTTTTAGATTCAGAGGAGATATTAGACTTTCACAATACAATTCTAGAACATAGTCAAGAAATACATTTGAAAATTCAAGCACACATACATAAAAAATAACTCAACCTTTTATTCTACAATTTGTAAACAGGAACAGATGAAATTTTCCTTAGTAGCTGATACACTAAAGTACATGGAAAATACTACAAAAAGATTAGAATTAACGCAGTATCTAGTAGACTTGTTCAAGCTAACGCCACCTGACATAATATCCAAAGTGGTGTATCTCCTACAGGGAAAATTAAGACCAGATCATGAGGGAGTAGAGATAGGAATTGCAGAAAAAATTGCGATTAAAGCATTATCAAAATCATCTGGAATTTCTGTAGCCAAAATTGAAAACAAATACAAAGATATAGGTGATTTTGGTCAAGCTACAGCACAAATTCTTGAAAAAAAGACACAGACTACATTTTTGAGTCAAGATATAACTGTGGAAAGAGTGTATGACACATTATACAAAATATCCGAATTGAGAGGGACAAGATCACAGGATATGAAAATGAAGTACATATTCAGTTTACTAAATGATGCCACTCCAATCGAAGCTGGTTTTATTGTTAAAATCATAACATCAAATCTTAGGCTTGGAATAGCTGACTATACAATACTTGATGCACTAGCAATTGCGTTTACAGGTTCTAAGGAGAATAGACCAGTTTTAGAACACGCGTACAATGTTTGCAGTGATCTTGGAAAAGTGGCAGAGGCGGTTGCAAATAACGGTACAGAATCATTGAAAGACTTCCAAGTGGAAATGTTTAGTCCAATACGACCCATGTTAGCTGAAAGAGTAAAGAGCCCGCAAGAAGCTCATGAAAAGATGGGTAAAGAAATTGCTGCAGAATACAAATTGGATGGTGAAAGAGTTCAAATACATGTACAAGATAATAAAATTATTTTATATTCACGAAGTCTTGAAAATATCACAAATTACTATCCAGACATAGTTGAAAATATTTCCAAATCTTTGGATACAAAAAAAGTTATCTTGGAAGCAGAGATAGTTGCAATAAATGAAGACACTGGAGAATTTCTTCCATTCCAAGAGCTAATGCACAGAAGGAGAAAATACAAGATAGCAAAGGCAGTTCAAGAATACCCCGTCACAGTTAATTTTTTCGATGTATTATATATCAATGGAAAAAGCTGCCTTGATTCACCGTACAAAGAGCGAAGAAAAATTTTAGAAAAAATCGTAAAAGAAGATTCTTTTGCAAAAGTCATACCCATGACTATAACACATACAGATGATGAAGTAGAAGATATTTTGGAAAATGCAATAAATTCAGGATGCGAGGGACTCATGCTAAAACAATTAGATGGAACATACAGAGCAGGTGCTAGAGGAAGTAACTGGCTAAAGCTTAAAAGAGAATACAGAAATGAACTTGGTGATAGTCTTGATCTTGTAATAGTAGGGGCTTTCTATGGGAAAGGCAGACGTACTGGAAGATATGGAGCTTTGTTATTATCAGCATATGATAGGAAAACCGATACGTTTCCTAGCTTGTGTAAAGTTGGAACTGGATTTACAGATGAAAACTTGGACCAGTTTTATCAAATACTATCAGATAAAATCACAATCAAAAAGGATCCAAGAATTCAGAGTGGCTTGGAAGCAGATGTATGGTTTGAGCCAGAAGTAGTAATTGAGATAGTAGCATCAGAAATAACTTTAAGTCCAATTCACAAGGTGGCGCAAGATAAAATCAGGAAAGGAAGCGGGCTTGCATTGAGATTTCCAAAATTTACTGGCAGAATAAGATTTGAAAAAACTTCGGAAAATGCAACTTCCATAGATGAGATTGTAATCCTTTACAATAATCAAAAGAGAGTCATACAAGACGAAAAACGGCCAAATTTCAAGAACATGTAGGATTGCCGTTATTACGTAAGGATTATTAGCCCTACCATCAAGTAGACGCCTAGGATGTATAGCGGCGAACTAGAAGTTCAAGCCAAAAGAAAGGCTCTTGCTGTTTTGCAAGATGAAATAAACAGAATTCTAAATGCTGTGCGAGATCTTTCAACACTTCCATCACTAATCATCAAAGCAGACAAGTCTGAAATCAAACAGGTTCTTGAGAGAATCAAAAATACCGAAGATGAGGTAGAAGCACTTCGTAGAAAAATAACTAGAGAAATTGCAGATGTTGGAGGCCTAATGATGAATAGAGAAAATCTTCTCAATACTGCATATACCATGGATGAGATAGCAGGATATATCACAGGTATTGCCTTCAAGTTATCAAACATAAAGGCAGCCACATTAAAAAAAGAAAAAATCGAAAAAGACTTATCAGAATTAATCGAACAAGCAGTAGACCAAATCTACAAACTAAATGAAATAGTAAGAGCATTGGGTGGAAATGCCACTGTTGCAATTGATTTATCACATGAAGCACAAAAAATGGAACGGCTAGTAGATGAAAAATACAGAGAACTAACCATAAAAGTCCTAGAGGAGATAACAACCACAAAGGAGCTGTTGCTTCTCAAAGATGTCGTCGAGGGAATAGAAGAAATGTCAGATAAATGCTTACAGGTATCTGATTCATTCATCTTACTTGCCCTGAGCCTATAATTCCAAAATTTTCCTTTTTTAACAGCAATCATAAACACTAAAATCAAATCAATATTAGATAGAGATAGAATTGAAAGGCGAACTAGTTGAAAATAGAATAATAGTTTGGAATACCACCGACGCAAAGAGTCTTTTTGTTAATGGGTACTATGGAAAACCCATAGGAATAACAAAACCGAAACCTGATGAGATAAACGTTCCATTGATTTTAGATTTAATTGAAGGGTACTATCTTTTAGAAAAATCGAAGATAAAGATCCAGTATATGAAAAAAAACATCACACAAAAGGAGATGTTAGAAATCTGCAGAAGGGAGCATCATAATTTTGATAAAAAATATCAAGTATACAAAGATTTTAGGGACAAAGGATACATAGTTAACCCCGGAATCAAATTTGGTTGCGATTTTGCCGTTTATCAAAAAGGACCTGGGATAGATCATGCGCCATATCTTGTTCAGGTATATACTTCTGCTGATACCATATCTTCAACAAGCGTAGTGCTAGCTGGTAGATTAGCTACTACAGTTAGAAAACAATTCATTCTAGCAATTCCAAAAGTAAACAAAATCGATTGTCTAGCACTAGATTGGTGGAGAGCCTAGTATAGATTGTTTTTTATGTGATGTGCAATCTTGTCATATACTGCAAACAGTTCTTTTGACACACCAAATTCATAACTACTTTTCCATTTTCCGTGGATTCGGATTCCATTTTTTGTTGGTTCTACCCAAATGTGAGCATCTTCGTATGGTAAATTGATTATCATGTTTTTCAATTCATTATCAGATGTAAGATAATCTGCTAGTTTTCCACCTATCCATTGAACATCAGATACTTGTTTTAATGCAAAATGCCCCTTTGTTTTGAGTTCGGTTTTAGCCAGAAATTCACTGCCTTCACCCCGATCTGAGACTGATACAATAAAGTGGGCTTGGAACCTATCTTGTGCTCCCCATGGTATAGTATTAGTATCTTGACTCATTTTCAACCCTTTTGAATTATCTGTACTAGATCTATGCTAGTATCTTTAATCTTAAGACATCCCAAGTTTGTTACCATGGATGGAGTATGTGTAAAGTATTTTGAATAATAATCATCTTTTTCAACTTTCTCAGTATTAATTGTTTCAACTTCTGATTGTATACCAATATCCTGAAGCATTTCACGAAATTCTTCCCTCTTGGTTTTTTGAACAATAGTTTCTGGCTCGGAATCGTGCATGCGTGGGTTTGAATCCGCCCTCAAATAAATATTGGCGTAGACCAAATAGGGGCATAATCGAATAAATAATACTGCGTCACCCTTGAGTCTATTAATGCTAAAATTTCAAAATAAGATAGTAGTAGTCACAGGTAGTGGAACCGGAATAGGTAAAGCAATAGCAATGAAGTTTGCAGAAAATGGTGCAAATATAGTCATACTTGGCAGAAGGAAAGAGCCGTTAGAAGAAGCTGCCAAAGAGATAGAGCAGGTCATATCCGAGATAAAAAGCGGCTCGTTTGTAAAGATCTACCCAGGTGTTGATGTGAGTGATGAGGAAGGAGTTTCAAAGATGTTTGATGATCTTAAAAAAACACATGGATCAGTTGACATTGTAGTAAATAATGCAGGAGTATCAGGACCTGTTACTTGTTTTGTAAATTCCCCCATGACTGAATTCAAAAGTACTGTTGGAATTCATCTCACTGGTACATTTTGGACTTCAGTACAAGCAATAAAAGCCATGAAAGCTGGAGGAAAAATTGTAACAATATCTACATTTTTTACAGAAGAAAGACCATACGAACAAAGACCGTACAGATTCAGAAGCCCATACACTGCCTCTCAAGGTGCAAAAAATAGGCTAGCAGAAGCAATGTCATGGGAGCTGACAGACAAAGGAATAATCTCCATTGCTACAAATCCAGGCCCAGTCCATTCAGATAGAATATACAAAACAGTATATCCAAAAGCAGCTGCAGAATTTATGAGAGTAAGTGGTTTTGAAAATCTGACACCAAATGAAGTTGAGATTGTCAATCTAGACATACTTCCATTGATGGGTGAAGATGAAAAAATCGTCAAGGAAGGAGTAAGAAATGCAGCCATCAAGCTTGCAAAAATTAAATCAATTTCATCTGAGGCTGAGATTCAGAAACTAGGTGATATGATTAATGCATTATTAACAAAAGTACAACAAATTGCAGAAAAAATACAAAATAACACAAGTAAGATGATCGCAGATGAACAGTTCCTTACACAGCAACAAGTGGCAGAAACAGTAATGGCGTTATCTGATGACGAGATTGCAAAAATATTAAATGGAAAGGTAATACCCGGAGACAGAGTATTTTATCCCGTAAAACCCCACATAGCTGCAACAGTTCCAGAGACACAAGCAGATTACAAATCAAAAGTGATTCTTTTCGCAGTGGATGCTACTGAAGATTCAGATGTTTCAAGAGTAGAGTTTCTTGCACAAAATATAGAAAACCGTGGAGGAAAAACCATTATCTTAATTTCAAAATCCAGTATAAAGAGCGCTGAAGAAAAACTCTCCAAATTTCATTCTCATGTAATGGACTTTACAAACCAAGAAAACATCAAGAGAATGCTAAATACTGCAACACAAAAAATAGGCCCAATTAATGTTGTTGTATATGTTACTGGAAAGGTCCCTACAGTTTCTAAATTAATAGAACTGTCAAGAAAAGGATGGGATAACTTGATTGACAAATTCATTAACACGCCAGCTCTTGTACTACAAGAATCGTTAAACAGGTTTGTTCCAGATGGACAAAAAAATCCGCCTCTTTTCAAAGGAAAAGAAGGCACCATAATAATAATTGGTCCTGATTTGCCTTATGGAAACAAGGTGACTGGTAAAGACAGAGCGCAAGTTGAAGTATTTAGAGGAGCCCTAAGACCATTTACTACCACAGTAAATCAGGAATTAAGTGATGTTCTAAAATCAAAAATAAGAATGCATTTGATTTTACCAGGAAGTATAGATGGAACAGAGCCAGACAACTCCAAAATATTTAATGCAGTAAATTACTTTGCATCAGGTAAGGCGCTAAACAATACTGAGATCATTTATTACCCAGATGAAATAAGATCATAATGAAGAAATTTTCAGAATTAAACGTTGGAGACGAATTTTATTCTGAGTGTAGCATCTCGACAAAAGAGCTTAGTAACTATCTTGCCTTTTCTGGAATTAAGAACATCATATATGAAAACAAACAATTTTTCAAACAAGAAAAAATCATGGTGTCAGGTAGAGCAATATTATCAAAAATGGAAGGCGAGTTTACAAGATTAAAAGAGATACAAGGCAACCTTTTGATCTTTTACGGCATAGATGGAGATCCCCAATGGAACAATCGCCAGACAAGATTTCTAAAGCCATTACTTGCAGATGAAAAATTTAAAATAAAATTTAAGTTATCAGATAAAAAAGAAATTAATGAAGAATTTGGTTTACTTGCAGTTGATTTTGAGGGGACAAACGAAAATGGAGAAACAATTTTGATATCAAAAAAAAATCTCTACCAAATTAAGAAGGAACCCACAACGCATCAATAGCCAGCTTACCGGCTGTCAAAGCAAGAATTATTGTAACAAATATTCTTAGTTTTTTCTCAGATACATGTGTAGAAAGTCTGCTTCCTGCTATACCCCCTATAAAGGCCCCTATAGATAATAATCCTGCCTCGTAAAAGTTGGAATGCCCAAGCACGGTATGAACTATCATTCCTGATGCTGCTGCAAACATTAGAATAAACTGGGAAGTGGGGGCAGCTAATTTCATCGAGAGACCAATTGCAATAACCATCAGTGGAACAAATACTGTACCGCCACCAATACCAAATAAACTGGATATAATCCCTGCAAAAAAGCTGGCTCCTACTGAAAGTAGCATAACCTGTTTACTCAGACGATATTCCTTTGTCCCCATGTTTCTGCGCATGTAAATGTAAATTCCAGAACCAACCAGAACAAAGGCAAATAGTAATTTGAATAATGCAGATGAGATCTCATCTGATACGTATGCCCCAAGCACGGTTCCAGGTATTGAGATAAGAGCTAGTTTTATACCAAGTGAATAAACAATCCTTTTCTGTCTTGCATATGACGCAGAAGATGCAATAGCATTACTAAATGCAGCAAAAAGGCTATCGCTTGCGGCAAGAGTTGGAGCATATCCAAAAAATGTAAGCACTGGAACCATAACAAATCCTCCACCCAATCCAATCATCGAACCAATCATACCCGCTACAAAACCAAGAGGCACTAACCAAAAATATTCAAGCAACATAATCACGTAGAAAGATCCCTAGAGATAAAGTACTTACGTCAAGCATCCTACACCAAAATATAGAGTAATTACCTAGCTACCAAAAGTTTCCAAAGATACCCGTTCTGATTAGTTGTCAATTCAATCTCAAAGTGTTTATTTTCCAAAGGAACCGAATGCGTAGTACTGTCTGGTTTTTTGCCATTAATATGAAAATCGCGTAGGGCATCTAACATGTCAGAAAGTGTAGCATATCCACCAGGTTTTTCCTTATCCCAACACTGACAAATAGTTTCATTGATTACATCACCAAACACAGTTTTAACTTCATCATAATTACCAAGCATGGGATTTGACTGTAATGCGGCTATTACAAGTCCTGGTGTCTCAGGTGAACCAACCATGTTTATGTCACCAAGAAATCCAACAGAATCTCGTAGTTCAGACGAAGTGCAATATTGTACTAATGCTTGTTTCTTGGGGTCTGAAAGAAAATTACAATACTGGGCAATATCAGCTTGACTACTAAATCTTAATGGATGGCTCATATTGATGTGTTGTGACTCCAAAGTGGATTTTAGATTAGAATTAGCCTCTTCATACGAAAAATCCAGGTAGATTGCTGGATTGGTTTGTTGTTCATGTGGAACATTATTGAATTGTATGAAAAATACAAGAATAGCTACGATTGCAGCAGCGGCTGCAATTCCAGCATACAGGTATTTTATTTTCACGATATCATCAGTCGGAATTCCGTTAATAAAGCAATCTGATAATCGTCAATGTTAATTAATACCAAAATACGTCTCTTGGATGTTGCGCATAATATTGTCAGGATTTGGAGTAGTTGGACAGAGTTTTGCAAAACTTCTTCTTTCTAGATCAGAGGATCTTTATGCAAAACACGGATTAAAACCTAGAATAGTAGGGGTGTTTGATTCCAAAGGTTCCGCTGCTTCATCTGCTGGTTTGGATCTGAATAGATTGCTAGAAGTAAAGAAAAAGTATGGTGACATTCGCAAATATCACAACAAGGAAAGAAACGCAAATGGGTTAGAAATGATAAAGGGCATGGAAGCCGAAGTACTCATTGAGACAACTCCTAGTAATTACAAGGATGCAGAACCTGGAATGTCACACATTGTAACTGCGATGAGAAATGGTCTCCATGTAATAACAGTAAACAAGGGCCCATTGGCACTTGCATTTCCGTCATTAATTGAATTAGCCACTTATAATCAAGTACAACTAAAATTCGGTGGAACAGTAGGTGGAGGTACACCAATACTTGATTATGCAAAAAATAGCTTACGTGGAGAACGAATACTTTCATTCCAAGGAATTCTAAATGGAACAACAAATTACATCCTAACAAACATGTCCACAGGTCTAACATTCAAGGAGGCACTTTCAGATGCAAAGAAAAAAGGATATGTGGAAACTGATGAGTCACTTGATATAGACGGATTGGATGCAGCTGCAAAACTTGTCATACTAGCAAATTGGATAATGGACATGAAAGTGACTCTAAAGGATGTAAAGATAATTGGAATTAGAGATGTCACTACATCAGATATTAAAAAGGCAAAATCTCATGACAGCGCAGTAAAGCTTATTGCTTCATGCAATAAAGAGTTGGAAGTCGCTCCAAAAGAAATTCTCTTAGATGATCCTTTGTGTGTGAATGGAACGTTAAATGCAATTACTTTCAATTCAGAACATTCAGGTCAACAGACAATAATTGGTAAAGGAGCCGGTGGAATGGAAACGGCTAGCTCTATTTTGAGAGACTTGCTTGATATAAAACAGGAAATGTTTAGAATTGAAATCACATAGCATCTCAAAAAGTGAAAGTTGGGAGATAATCAACAAAGTTACTTTACAATGGCATATTGAAATTCCAAAAACAAAGACATTGACATTGTATGAACTTGAAGATAATGTGTCTCTTATCGCTGGTGAAAATTTTACCATACTAAAAAATGGTGATATTTATGTACCATTTTTATCTGAAATAGAACTGCTCAACAAATTTCCAAAAGTAATAGTCGATGCGGGCGCAATAAAGTTTGTATGTAATGGCGCAAATGTCATGAGACCTGGGATAAAAAACTATACCAAGTTTAAAAAAGACGATATTGTTTGCGTGGTTGAAGAAACCCATAACAAATATTTGGCAGTTGGAAAGAGTTTGGTATCAAGTAGTGAAATGCAAAACATCACAAAAGGAGAAATAGTAAAGACTCTTCACTACATATCAGATAAATATTGGGAAGCATCAAAACTGATAAAAAATATTTAGTTTTCAGTAAATTCTCTTATTCCGTTTTTGTCAACAACGAGAACATCTATTCCATCGCCACTTGCATTGTCTCTCATGATTGCAGACTTAATTGACTTTACAGCTAGTGCTACTGCTTCTTTTTCTTTCATCTTAGGTTTGAATTCTTGATCAAGTACACCAAGTGCCATTTCTGCACCTGTACCAACAGCTGCGTAGTCATCAGGTAAAACAGATCCCAGAGGATCTAACGTATAGATAGTAGCGTCACCATCTACCCCGCCAACTATTACCTGTGTTAATAGCGGATAGTATCTTCTTTCATACATTAAAGATGACATCATTTTTGCTACAGAGTTTGGCGGAATCTCCCTTTTTAGTTCCATCTTTCGAATTTTTGTTAAGGCTCTCATTTGCATGGCCAACACCTGCATGTCAGCAACCATACCTGCACAGCAAGCACCAACAAAATCAGTTATTTTGAAAGTCTTTTTGGTAGTCTTGCTTACTACAAAATTACCATAAGCGATTCGCCTCTCACTTGCCATTACTACTCCGCCATCATATGTAATACCCACTGCGGTAGCTCCTGGCATGTACATGTACGCCATGATTGAACTGCAAAATGAGCACAATAAAGGCCTTTCTCTACTGAATTATTCAAATCAACGAAGATCATAATATAACGAGTGTTTTTTATTGAGATGCGAATTTTCGGATTATCTTACACATGCATTTTGTTGTTTTTCTTAGTAGATCAATTCTTGCGAACTCGTTTGGGGAATGAATTCTAGAGTAAATGTAAGTACTTCCTATCGCGATGCAGGGAGCATTCAATACCTTGGAAAATGAATACATTGGACCTGTACCTGCTGATGATATATTCAAGATAGATTCCCCAAATGATTCATCAGCTGCTTCTTTTACTATGCCAACAAAAGGATCCGTTATTTTAGTTCTTGATGCGGCCTCACCATAAATCATATTTACTGCAATATCCGAGTACCCTTTTTCTTTAAGGTGGTTTTTAAGTCGCGCTAGCTGTTTAAGTGGATTCATTCTAGGAACAAGTCTAAAATCAATTTTGACAATGGCTTTTGATGGCAATACAGTTTTTGCGCCTGGGCCTTCATAGCCAGAGGACATACCAGTAATATTACATGTTGGATCACCAACCAGCGCCTTTTTTATTGCAACACCTTTTTTGTTTCCAACAAATCTTTTAATGCCATATTCTGCTTTGAATGATTTTTCATCAAATGGTTCCAAGTCTATAATTTTAAAATCTTCATCTGTAAAGTCATCAACTTCTTTGTACCAGTCTTTTATGAGTATCTTGCCATTTTTATCACGTAATGTTTGAAGTGCTTGCACAAGTCTCCAAACTGGGTTTTCTATCAATACCGCCAAACTAGAATGTACATCTCTAATTGATTCGCTTACTGATAGTTCTACATATAACAATCCTTTCATACCAAGACTGATAATTGGTCTATTTTTCTCATCAACATAACCAAATTCCCATATTACTGCATCACAAGAAAATTTTTTCTTATATTTTTTTAGATAGTTATCAATATGGATGCTGCCAATTTCTTCTTCACCTTCTATCAAGAATTTAATATTACATGGTACGTCACCAGTAGTTTTTAGAAAGGATTCTACTGCCTTTATTCTTGTGATTAGTTCCCCTTTATCATCAGATGATCCCCTCCCAAAGATTTTGTTTCCTTTTATTTTTCCACTAAATGGTTTCTCATCCCACAACTCCAATGGTTCTTCAGGCTGGACATCATAGTGGTTGTAAAAAAGCAATGTTTTGTGTGGGTTTGATTTTGACTTGATCTCACCAAATATTACTGGAGCTATTCCTTTTTTTAGGCGCAATGTCTCAGTGCGCATACCAGATTTACGCATTATTTTTGATACCAAACCTGCGCACTCTTCAATCCCCATGTTTTTAGCGGAAACACTTGGTTGGCGTATAAGTTGTTGTAATTCTAATATAAGTTGAGAAAAATTCTTTTCTACATATTTTTCTTGCATTAGTTTTTCACTTTATCAAATGGTTTCATTACCTGAGAAATGAATTCTAAAAGATCAGTGGCAACAATATGCAGCCCATGTTTTTTTTGAGCAAGATATCCAGATCTGCCATTAATATAGACTGCAGCAGAGGCTGCCTCCAATGGATTTTTATTTTTAGCAAGCATGGCGGCCGTTATTCCCGATAGTACATCACCAGTTCCGCCTACAGTCATGGCTGCGATATTTTTTGGGTTGAGATATGTTTGCGAGCCGTTAGAAACAATGTCAGTTGGGCCTTTCAGTAACACTGTTACCTTGTTTTTATTGGCATATTTTTCAACCATTACCGTTCTCTGTTTAATATTATCAGTGGGCAATTCTCCAAACAATCTCTTAAATTCACCAGCATGAGGAGTTACAACACAGTTTTTGTCCTGTATTTCAGATAAAATTTCAGGAATAAGCGTACTTGCGTCAAGCGATATCATAACAGATCTATCTAATAGAGATTTTATCAGTATTTTTAGTGCCTCTTTATCTTGAATTCCAAGACCCATTCCGATTGTTGTAGAGTCTATTTCCTTTGGAATAATTCCCAAAAGCTTTTGAACTGAACCTCTCGTTAATTTGACATCAACTAAAGGAACTACAATAAGATTTGGGGAATATGCTCTAGTTGCAGATACATTGATCTTTGGTACACATGTGTA
>JAJPGX010000014.1 GCA_021325595.1 Nitrososphaerota archaeon
CCATTCTTGGATAAAACATGATTCCCATTGGTAGTATGATGAGGGCAAAAAATAATGGAGTTACAAAGATCCCTAATGCAATAGCAACTGGAAGTATGATGATGACAAACAAGACAGAAAATGACATGCTCCTTTCTATCATGTTAAGTGAGTTTGCAGGCTTGCCTGACATTCGAATCTCGCTTTCAATCTGACTGCCAAGTTTTTTCTGTAATTTTTGAAATATTGGCATGTCAAGTATTGGTTTTGAGATAAAAATTGGCAGGTTGATTGACAAAGGAATTATTCTGGCAGATGGTTTTCTGGTATTTGGCGTGTTTAATTTTTGAAGCAAATAGAGTTTGTAAAATTTCTCAACGAGTTTTTTCCATTCAAACTTTTTTGTTGAGGTGTGTTTTACTATCATGAATACTAATCCTACTGTTGAAATCCCAAAGAAAATTAGATTATTGAACGCCAATGATAGCCAGATTATTGCAACAAGTGCAACTATTGCATGATTGTAATTCACACATTATAACACGATATGATTAAAAAGATGAAATCCAAAGGCTCTGGGTTCTGGTTTAAAAACAATATGGCATTTGACCGTTGATGATAAAACTGCAAAAAAGAAAAGCAATGTCACAATCTATGGAAATAGCATTGATTGTTGGAGTCGTAATTGCAATTGTGGGAGTTGTTGCGTTCTCTGTTACTGGAGGAGTGCAATCGTTGACACAACGCACGTCAGTCAGTATTGCTCACAGTGAATTTACAAAGACCTTCAATGGGACATACTATCTTACTGTTGATGTCAAAAACGATGGCAACAAAAAACTGACCAGCTTGACTGTGCAAGTACAAGATTCCACACCATATGCTCTTGCTCCTTTGCCTCTAATACCAGGCCAGACTGCAAGCTATTCTGGTAAAGTAATTCCGATTCCAGCCAATCCTATATCTGGATCGCAATTACCCATGATTCTAAAAGCCATATCAGATGATGGGTCGGTGACATCAAAGACCGGATCGTTGTTTGCACCATAACAAAATCCCTTTTATTTTATTTTTTTTCATGTATTATTGAGAAATCTAGAGATCCTGTGGTTTGAAGATGTAAGTGCATTAAACGAACCAGTATTGTCTTTTCCTATGATTGGGAGAATTTCTATGAGGCAATTTTTCATTTTGGGTCTTGCCTCAATGATATCTTATTTGATATTTTCAAGTTCACACAGCATATTTGCTGTAATTCCTGAAGGTATTGGAGCATTTTTGGCATTAACAAAACCAAAAGTTACCTCATCAGAGCAAATGATAATCTCCATGGTTTTATTTTTCATGGGAAGACATTATGGTACTAGAGACAAAAAGAAACAGAAGGTAAAGAGCAAAAAGTTGTCAAGTTCAAGTAAAAAACTTGGCCTTGCTGGTTCCTTAATTGAGGATTCACAAGAAAATGAGATTAGAACCATTACCGTGTCAGATCTTTCAAGACCATATAGATTCAAGGTTAAACTTGTAGGTCCAACTGGAAAGGTTCTTGCCAATAAGAAATCCAAAGTGTATCTTGATGGAACTTACTTGGATGCACTGACTACTGATATCAACGGGGAATTGGAAACTATAATCATACCAAAAACGCCAGGCAAAAAAAACATCACAGTTTGTGTAGATGAACAAGTGGAACCAGTATTTTTAGAAACCATTGAAGTGAAAACACATCAAGAAAATTTGGCTTAAATAATTCATCATTTTATGATAACATGTTAGACCACGCTGCCGGCGAAGAAGTTAACATGGGCAACAAGTATTCAAAAATGATGATAGCTGGCATTGGAGGTCTTGTACTGATACTGATTGCACCAACATTGCTCAGTTACATAGCTGGTGTAGATATAACATCAGGCAAGGTAAATGCGTCTGATGCCACTGCGTTAATTCCACCAGATCTATTGAAGCGCACCTTTGGGGCAGGTCAGCTTATCGGAGGCATAATTGCAGCCATAGTTCTTGCCATAGGTGGAATCAAGCTAGAATTAAAAAAAAGATAGCACCTTGTTCCGATTTGCCCCACTGATATTACTTGGAGTTGGCATTTCATTTCCTTGGTGGATATCTCTTTCATTTTTTACATTTTGGCTGACATTCTTTTTATTGGATGTACAAAGCACAGTTCGATTCAACGAATTTATAAAATATGAGACAAATGTAATGGTACGATTATTTTCCCGTAGATTTACCCCTAAACAATCACTGGTACTTCAAATTTTATTTGAAATTGTCATTATTTTCTCAGGGTCTATTGTTTCCCTTAGACTTGACGTATCCTCTGCAGGTATCATTGCTCTGGTTTTTGGGATTACACACATGATGGCATGGCGTTCAAACAAAGAATTTGTTGTTACGTAATTATACATCCTAATGATTTTATATTTTGAGGAACTACACTTGCTTCTGAGGCAAGGATGATTCCTCAAAATGTACGATTTGTGGAGCTGTAAATCCAGATGGTTATAGAATCTGTCGACCTGATAGCATGTTATTTCTGTATCCAATGATTCATGGCTGTAAAGAAGGCAGTCAAGCACATCGACTTCTAGGAAAGTTCATGGGGGGGTGATGCTCTCAAGTGGAGAAATTGACCGCAATTTGTATACTTTATGTTGTAATACTTCCTCATTGAGGAAGTTTCGTGACATATAGTATAAAACATATATACTCCATGTAACAATACTTCCACGTGGAGGAAGTTTCGTGACACAAAATCTAAGCTTAGGTCCTGTAGAATTAAAGCTTCTATTGACGCTAGAGGAAAAAGGATTATCTGTATTTACCATAGATGACGCAAAAGCCATCTTGGAGACCACTGATTCATCAGTGTGGCATATTCTGAATAACCTAGTCCATAAGAATAGGATCAAAAGAATCCAACGCAGCAAGTATCTTCTAGTCCCTGCAAGAGCAGGCATTAAGGGACATTGGTCTGAATATCCTTGGATAATTGTGCCTTACCTAATTGATGTCTACTATGTGGGATTTTTGACTGCCATGAATTATTGGGGAATGACAGAACAAATACCGTATACAGTTTTTGTGGCAACCACAAAAAGAAAACGTAACCTAGAATTTGGAAATCAAAAATTTGAATTTATAACCCTATCAAAGAAAAAATTCTTTGGATTCATTAAAGAAAAAGCAGGTAAAACAGAATTTTTCAATATTTCTTCTAAAGAAAAAACAATTGTAGATGGTCTAACGCATCCTGAATACTGTGGAGGAATACCTGAAGTTGCAAAGGCAATGTGGAATGTTAGAGACGAGATAAATTGGGATACTGTTTTTGAAATGTCCAAACAAATAGGATTAAGCGTCGTATTAAGAAGACTAGGTTATCTCTTGGATCTTTTGGAAATTAAACAAAATGTTACATCAAAGTTACAAAAAGAATCTTTTAAGGGTTATCACTTTCTTGATCCTAACACATTGAAAAAAAGAATAGATTATTCTAAAGAATATGGATTGATTATCAACAGAACAAAGAATCAACTGTTAGGGTGGATGGATTACTAGTGAATGATGAAAAGATACGAGTACTTGCATCAAAAGAAAATGTACCAATTGGAACTATAGAGAAAGACTATGCAGTTACAAGTGTACTTTCTCTTATTGTACAACTTTCAAAGTTGGATAAAATGGTGTTCAAGGGAGGTACAGCAATAAAAAAAGTTCATTTTAAAGATTTTAGATTTTCAGAAGACCTGGATTTTACCTGTTCAGAAGACATTTCAGACGACATATTGGCATTACTTGATGCTAAAAAACATGAACTGGACTTTTCTGTTACTGATATTAAGAAAGAAACAACGGTAGGAAATAGTAAAAAGTTTATTGTAAAATATAACGGGTTTAACAACTATCCTAATAATGTACGAATAGATTTGAGTTTGCGAGAGAGTGTACAAAACAAGACGCGCAATCTAAAAGTGTTACACAACTATGAAGAACTATCGAATTTTAGTATTCCATCCATGGCAATAGAAGAAATAATGGCGGAAAAAGTTCGAGCGGTGATTTACTCAGGTGCTCCTCGACATCTTTACGACTTGAATTACCTCTTTGGTAAACGAATATCGCTGAATCCTCAGCTAGTTCAAACTAAAATTAGTCTATATGGTGACAAATTTAATCTAGAGAAATTTAATGAGAGCATACTGGAAATGAAAAAAGAATGGGTTCAAGACTTGAAACCTCTATTACCACAAGAGCCTCCTTCTTTTGACAGTGTTTCTACCGAAGTTTTGAAAAGAGTATCAGAAATTATGAAAATATAATCGTACGAATGGTTTGAAAGGTAAGTTCTCTCTTGTTGTACGAGATGATTGAGAATATCTGACTTTCAAGAACTGGATCTTTACTGCAAAATATTTCTATTTAGGAATTATCATGAAATTTCTTTAATGAGCCATCAAGTTGACAAAACCTTATTCAACCATTGTGTATTTTTATAGGATTCGCTATTTCAAGTTGTGGCTTCAAAAATCATTGCACTTGATGCAAACATAGAACAAGTGCAGGTCATTGATCATTATCCAGTAAACCAAGCTGAAGTTTTCATTACATCAACTGGTGAATA
>JAJPGX010000011.1 GCA_021325595.1 Nitrososphaerota archaeon
CCGCAATCTTGTATGTCTTGGAATCAAATGATATGACACCAGTGTGTGTTGGGATATCAGTCTGTGCTGATACCTGTGTATTCACACCGTCCTGTCCTAGGTCAAGGTATGTTGCCTGTGGGGCTCTTGCCTCGGATTGGAGCATATCTTGAATTGCTGCAAAGAAGACGTCATGGTTGACTGTTCTCAAGGTAGAGTATGTGTTTGGATCAAAGATGTTCAACTGGTTGAGCATTACATACTGATTGGTTCCAGTGAAGGTGCCAGTGTTGTCACCGGTCTCCTCAAGTTCCCATCTGTAGATGCCGTTGTTGATTCTTTGGTCGTTTGTCAAACCATCGCCCTTGATACCAATTGAGAAGAAGTCAGCTACCATCGGTTGTCCTTTTCCAGCCAGAGTCATTGAGCTGGCTCCAGATGTGATAAACTGGAATGCCAAACCAATGTGGTCTGTGTCTTTAACAGAGAAGATGTTGTTTAACACCTTCAAGTTAGTTGGACTAGCATTTCCTCCGTTGGCAGTCTGTGTACCGTTAAGGTTCACAAAGCCTTGGAGTGAGGTAGTGTTTGCAATGGAGATAAATGACGGGTTGCTGCCTGCGCCGTTCTGGGTCAAGTTACTGTTAGCATTCAGCACTGATGTGGCTGAGCTGTTAACTAGGTAAATGTTGATCTTAGAGATCGATGCGCCGGTTACACTCGTCAGACCTGAGAAGCTTCTGAGATCATAGTTTATGAAATCAAAGCCCTTGAACTTTGAAGCAGAACCAGCACCAACTGGATTGTTGATTGTCTGTTTCAGTGTCTTCATAGTTGTCTTCAGGTCGACCACTACAATTGTACCGTTGCTAATGTTAACTGGATTTAGTCCGGTGGAGTTTGTGAAATTAAAGATTGGTCTGAAGCTAAATGACTCATCTTCTGCCAAGTTTGCTGCGGTTGCGTTGTGCACACCAGTAAAGGTTGTTGCATTGAACACACCGTCATTCTTAACGGCGTCCTTGTGTAATACAATTGGACCGCTAAAGAGTGCTGCAGTCTCGCTTGGAGCTGATGGAGTGCCACTTGATAATGAGAATGGAGTTCCAATCTTCATTGTGGTCAGTCTCTTTACTGCTGGATCATAGAGATTCAGGTGTTCAGTAATTTTGCCATTTTTGTTAGCATCGCCATCTGTTAATGTTACTGGTATTCTTTGACCTGATGCCCATGTATTGTTAGTGGCAGACATTGTGATAGATGCAAATGAGAATCCACCTACAATGCTTTGTGAGATATCATTGTATCTCAAGCTTGCAGATTGGCCTCTGATGTTTGGATTATCAACAGTTACAATCTGTGACACTTTTGAGCCATCATTGATTGCAAAAGTACCAGTATTTACACCACCGCTCTCAATTAGAGTTAGTGGTTGTGAACCTGGACCTATGGAAGCGGTACTTACTAATTTTGGATCACCCCGCAATGGAGAAACTCCAGCATAAGTAATCTTACCGTTCTTTTGGAAATCAATTACTCTTGTACTTGATGAGGCTGCTGTGTTGATTGTCAACTTTCCATTATGATCAAACATTAAGGAGGTCAAGTTGCCTGTCAGGTCCTGCATTCCAGCAGTACCGTCTGCATCTTTACCACCATTTCTGTTAAATGCTTGATAGAACAATGTGTTATTGTTTGCATTTGTACCCCATGTCCAAGAGTCTTCCTCTGTTGGGTCTACGTTAAGTTGTGGGTCATTTATTGAAAGAAATACCTGGCTATTCTGTGGATATGCAGACCTATCAACTGACGTTGATATCAGACTTTGTGGGATTCTGTCAAATGTCAATGCGACTATTTGATCACCACCTGATTTTTGATAGTCGATAGTTACAGTAGATGGAATGGCAGTGGAACCAAAGTCTTCTAACTGAATTACTGGCCATACAGCTACTAGCTGAGGTGACGCAGCAAATCCGAGGGTGTTGGTGTTAAGAGTCTTGTTCTCTCTTACTACATGTTGTACTGGACCAGTAGCTGCTGCTACGGTACCTGTACATGCGTTAGAGAGTCCACCTATAGGAATTTTTGATCCTGTAAGTGATAGACTTCTACCTCCATCACCACCTGTATTGATTGTGAATCCTTTAGTTTCTGCACCCCAGTTGATTCCACCAATTGTTCCTGTACCACAAAAGCCACCAAAGTTTAATCCAGTGCCGTTTAGTGGTGCAGTGTTACTTGCAGTTTCGGCTTGGCCTCTATCTGCAAAGTATGCATACCAGTTACCGTCTGTTGCCTGTGCCATTCTCAGTCTTTTACCGTTGACAGTTACAACAGGTTCACCGTACTTCTGATCTAATCTGTTTATATCAGGATCAGATACGACTACTTGGATTACCTGAGGACCACCAAAGTAATTATTCCACTTTGAATTTTCTGCAGAGACAAACAAGTTCGGATTTGACGCAGCGTGTGCTTGTGGCATTGCGTTTGGCAATACAAAAGCAGCAGTACTGGTCAAAAGTATTGTTAATAGTGATAGACTAGTTACTTTTCGTAGTATGTTGTTATTCATGTTATTAGAATGCACGGATTTTTTTTAACTAATAAGCGGTATGACACAAATGTCCAAATTATAAAAATAATGGGCATTATTTTACATTTGAATTATTTAGTATTGATATTGCATGTCGATAGATTTGTGCTATAGGATTTGCTAGAGGTGTAATTCATAAATTTAGATCTTATTTCATAGTATTACATAATTTATGAATTATACATAGATCATTCTTATCATCAAAAAAATTTGTTTTCTATAATAGGGTTTTGGAGATGGCAACTATACTTGTACCACCAAATGATGATAATTCATCAAAAATACTACGTTATTTGGATTCCCATCCAGGTACACATCTACGCAAGATTAATGCAGACTTGGGAATCGCGTTAGGAACGTTAAGATATCATTTAGAATCTTTGGAAAAAACTGGCAAAATTGTTTCAGAAAAACATGATCTTTTTAGATATTTTTTTACTACTGGTGCGCTAGATGAAACTGAAAGAAATGTAATCAAAATGTTACATCAAGAAACATCCAGACAAATTCTTATGTTCATTCTAGAAAAAAAGAACCCATCTCAGAAAGACATAGTAAAAAATATCAAGCTTTCAACTGCTTCAGCTAGATGGCATTTACGGCGTTTAGTTGAACTTGGGATAGTATTAGAATTTAGGGATGGTAAATACAGAAGATATCAATTTGCGATAAGTGTGGAAATCGTAATCAGATTACTAAAAATTCATTATCCCAATGAATGGAATAGGTGGTCCAACAGAATAGTAAATTTATTTCTATCATTTTCAAACGAGAACTAATGGAGATTACCAACCTTGCAAATTGAAGGTGGAATATGTATGACCAAATTACTAACTAGAGAGATTGTAGAGAGCATAAATAAAATTCTCAATTCGTATGATAAATTATATGAATTTGAAAAAAAAGGTTGTAGTTACGAACAAATTAGAAAAGAGTTACTTGTTTTGAAAAATTCAACTGAAACACTATCAGCACTTATGCCTAAATTGATAAAAGATGATCCGCTGATCACTGAAAACGCGAATTTAGCTAATATTTTCAGAATCACATATCTGCCAACTTTGAAGATTCATCTTGTGTATTTGTCAGAAAATCAAGAATCTAAAAGCAATTTGTTAAAAATACAGGCACGGTTGGCAATTACATATCTGAATGTAGATGATTGTATGAATAATCTCAAAATTCTCAGAACACATCTTAAAACTTGAACTAATACATTGCAGGTTATTTTTTTATCCAAATCATGATAAAAAGAAAGGAAGCCTAACATAGGATAACTATGTACAACGCCTACATTAGCTCTTCCTATATGGCATATCACAAATCAAGGATATTAGACTTGAGGCCCACTTCTATAATTGATTTAATTTAATTTATGAAAATAAAACAATGAACAATAATATAATTGATCTATGAATTTATTAAATGATCAGATTAGGAAATGATTTTTGTTTCTTCAATTAAATACAAAATAACAAAAGAAACAGACTGAATAAATTAAACCCGAATCCTGTGGGCCACGGAATATGAGATATGCACACCAAATGTTGATTCAAAATAATGAATTACATCTTTAAGAAGGGTTTTTGGAATAATATTTTTTGTTTGGGCAATATCCAAAAGTATCCTATTAGAATCTAATCTTTTCAGTCTGAAATCAATTTTAGTGTGGTATAAAAATTTGAATAACGTGATACATGCTGAAATTTTTCGAATAGATTTTTTATCATTAGAGTCAAGAATCGAATCATATCTAGATATTAGAGATTCAGCAGTCCTAACATTTCTTGTACGAATTAATGCTAATGCTAACATAAGATGATCTTTGTGAGACAGCGGTTTATCTTCATCCATTATAGAATAAAACCAGTTTAACGGATTTGCAAGTGATGTTTTACTTGTTACATATCTGAGAGATTGTTCAAGTATCTCTTTTATTTTTTTGTCAAACAGGTTTGTGGATATTATTTCTGTAACAAAATGATGCACGTCATCTGACAAGTTAGATTTTTTTCTAGACTCTATAGATTGATAGAGTTTTCCAATTTCAGTTTCAGAAATTTTTGGATTTTGTAAGTAGAACAAAAGGGCACCTTCTCGTACTCCACGATTACTCACTTGAATTTGATCAAAGTTCATTTTTTCCATTATAGCATCAATAACACATGAACCGGCCTTCATAGTTTCTATTCTATTAGAACCAATAAAATCAATCTTTTTCATATCCGAGTTAGACATTTCTTTGAATCGGGTACTCATGAATTCAATTGATTTCTTATCAATTACATAATTTCCTATCTTCTCTAGAGGATACGCTGTCATATTTTGATGATATTTTGCAAGAGCCCTTACTGTTCCCCCTACCCCCAGTAATAGAGTATTATGTGAGACCCCAAGTTGTTTCCTACCCGGAAGTGTTTTTCGTATATATTTTTTCATATTTCTATAATCTTTTTCATTCATAGAGCCGGTTTTTTTACAATATTTTTCGGTCAGGCGTAGTGCGCCCATTGGTAATGAGATGATTTTTTTAATTTTAAATTTTTCAATGCGTACAATTTCCAAGCTTCCCCCTCCAATATCAAAAAATAACACATCAGGATTATTGATTAATGTCATTGCTCCATAGTAGGAATAGAGCGCTTCTTCCTTTTCAGATACAATTTTGAATCTAAATCCTGTAAGCTTTTTGATTTGCTCTAAAAATTCTTCTTTATTTTGTGCTTCTCGTACTGCACTTGTTGCTATTGGTAGAATATATTTAATTCCTTGCACATTAAGCATATCTCGGAATAACTTTAGAGCTTCAAGTGTTCTCCAAATGGCTTTACTGTTGAGATAACCATGTTCATCTAGGCCTTCTCCAAGTTTTACTTTAATTCCAATTTCCTCGTATGGTTCAAAAGTGTTATCGCCCTTAACTTCATAATTAACCAGTTTAATGGAGTTATATCCAAGATCTATTACTGCGATCTTCACATTATTCGTTCTTTCCTGAGTATTCAATGTATTAATCTCTATGAAATCTATTTTTCTTCACCAATTAGGTACTAAGTCATTTTCTTCAAAAGCTTGGGTGTTAGTAACCATCTCAATTCACCTGTCATCTTTGGAGAAAAAGATATTACATTGATTCTTGCCAATCCTGCTTTTTTCAGATCTATTTTACAATTCAGAGTTCCCGATATTGTTTCACTTATCATATCTGATAGATACGGCTCATGCCCAACTAGAAGAACAGTTGAATCTCGTTTTAATTTAGATAGTTTTTGATACAAAAGTAATTTGTTTCCCTCAGGACGCAGTTCATCGAGTTTATCGTTTTTCTTGGATTTTACATATTTCAAAATGATTTCGGTTGTTTCAATAGATCGTGGTAATGAGCTCGTAAATACATGATCAAATTCTATGCCAAATTTCTTCAAGGATTGACCGATTTTTTCCATTTCTTTCCTACCTAAATTAGTAAGTGATCTCTTATAGTCATCAAGTGATGTAGAGTGTTTTCCCGCTTCACCGTGTCTAAGTATGAATAAATCCATTTACTAACAATCCTACCCGCATTATTTCAAATCCTGATAATGTTAAGAAGGTTGTTTGATATTTGATGTTTCATAATAAATTATGTAAAACCATAGACATATGATGAACTATATAGTTCATGTTCATTTTTTTTAATTATGTATGTCTATGTGTTAAAATGAGTGTGAAATATGGTAGGCATCATCAATAAGGGCTTGTCGAGTACAGAAATAGTGGTCAAATGAAGTGAGTAGACAGAATCTAACGGATGGTAAATTAATTGTTGTAGAAGGTATAGATGGTTCTGGCAAGTCTACTCAGATTCATTTACTTGAAAAATGGTTACGCCATGCTGGCATTGATGTCTTCAAATCAGAATGGAATTCATCTGAGATGGTAAAAGAAGTTACATCAAAGGGAAAGAAAAAAGGCCTGCTCACACCAACCACTTTTAGTCTTTTACATGCTACAGATTTTGCCGACAGATATGAACGAAACATACTACCGCTTTTACGTGCTGGATACATCGTTCTTGCTGATAGATACATCTTTACTGCATATGCCAGAGACATAGTTAGAGGATGTAATCCAGAATGGGTAAAGGGCGTATATGGATTTGCATTAAAACCAGACATTACTTTTTACTTTAAAGTTCCTGTTGATACCGCAGTAGACAGAATTCTGATTGGTCGTCCAAAGTTAAAGTATTATGAAGCAGGTATGGATCTAAACCTGAGCAATGACGACTATGAAAGCTATCGCATATTTCAGAGTAGAATTATTGATCAGTATGATGATCTAGCAGAGAAAGAACATTTTACAGTAATTGATGCAACTCAGAGTATTGAAAAGCAACAAAAAACAGTAAGAGATAAAGTATTAAGTACGATTCCAAATCTTCGCAAAAAAGTTGGTAAATAAATTTATGAAAACAAATCACAAAACATCCCAATCTAGAAAAGTTGAATTTTATGGTCACGGTATTAAAAATCTGCAGGATGTAGAAATCAAGGGCAGGTTAATTGTCATAGAAGGTCCTGACGCATCAGGAAGAAGTACCCAGATTGAACAAATAACATCAAAGTTGGAAGCAGGTGGGCATGCAGTACTAAATACGGGACTACGAAGATCTGAGCTTGTGGGAAAAGGATTACTTGAAGCAAAAAGCGAGCATACGTTAGGAAGAAAAACGTTGGCGTTATTTTATGCAGCAGATTTTGCAGACCAATTTGAATACAAGATAATTCCTGCTCTCCAGGCAGGATATATTGTTCTTGCGGACAGGTATATCTATACACTCATAGCAAGAAGTGTAATAAGAGGCCTAAATAGGAATTGGGCACACAATCTGTATGGTTTCGCAATAAAACCAGATCTGGTATTTTATCTAGACGTGGACCCACAAATACTAGTTCATAGAGTATTTCAAAAGAATTCTTTTTTGGATTATTATGAATCAGGAGTAGATTTAGGACTTTCAGATGACATGTTTCATTCCTTCATAAAATATCAGACGATGATTTCAAGAGAATTTCAAAGAATGCAGAAAAAATACAACTTGATTCCAATTAATGGCAATAGAAGCATATCAGAAATTAATTCAGATCTTGTAAAACGGATTACAAAGTTTCTTAACACTAATCAATAATCGATTTATCCATTTGCAATCTTGGTGGATAGATGTGTTGGGTTTTAACCAAGGTTACAAATTTTTCATAGTTTTCAGATCTTCTCTCTTCTTCATTATGTAAAATTATAGATACGTCATTTGTTTTGATTTCACGTAGAAAAGATATCATCATATCAGAATCATGAATGTCACCCAATATGGTTTGAAGGTTTTTTAGTTCATTTACTAGTTTTTTAATTTTGGAGTTTGGTAAAAGTTCAAATAAATATCTAAGCTTTTTTATTTCTTTTCTAAGCAAATGTAGTTCCTCCACATTCTTATATGATTGAAGAACAATAGGAAACAATTTGTTAATTTTATAATATCTCTTTTGTACCAGTTTTGAAAATTTTTCTTGAATTTTTGATTTTGATACTTTATTATTTTGAAGAGTAGAAAGTTTCAGTTTTTTTAACTTCATAGCATCATTATGGCACTTTTCTAGTCCAGACTTTCTTTTCTTTTCAATTAGAGAAATTATTTGGTCTAGGGGCTCATGCTGATAATCTCCCAATTTTTCAAGAAGAATATCGCAATCTCGAATTTCAGTATTATCCTTAAACAACTTCCAAGATTGTTCCAAATATTGAGAAAAGCTTGAATTCTTCCTTATTTTCTTTGGAAGAATGGTAGAGACCACATTTAATCGCCTCATTGCCACTCGCATATCATGAATATTATCATCAGTTGGATTTGTAATATATTTAGAGAGAATCTTGTTAGTATTTTTTGTATTTTTTTCAAACCTTTGAATGAGTAATTTTTTAGATATTCCCATATGCTTTATTGGTTGCAATCCTGAAAAACCTTCTTGATAGACTATCCGTAATACAAGTTGTTAAATAATTATGATAAAAGTGTAATTGTGGGGGAGTGGTCTACATGAGGTATTCGGTAGGACGTGTATTGCACACTCAGTAGACCAATATTTGTTGTCTGCTTTTTTTTATCTAAGTATTTACTATAGATCCATTGTTTAATACATAGACATACATGATACCTATACGAACAGATGTTTTTTGTTGTCAATATAATTAAATTATTTTTTATATAACAAAATAGAAACCACTTACCCAATTCTTAGATATTGACAATATAGAAAAGACATATTGAAGCAAAAAGAAACTTCGTTTAATCATAAAATTGAAACTGTTCATGTTCTAATAAAGTGTGATAGCGGAGCAGAAAAGACGATAGTGGAAAAACTACGTACAATACCTGAGATAAAACATATTTGTTTGACTGTTGGAAATTATGATATCTTAATAAAAATAGAAGCAGATTCAAGAGAGGATCTACGACGAATTATAATTTGGAAAATAAATAAAATTAAAAATATTAATTCAGTTACTACGTTGTTCTGTATAAGACGTCCATTATGTGCTATTACAGAATGATCTGGATACAAAACTTTTGTATTTCATTCTACGTTGTAAAATTTGGTATAAGTAAATGATAGATCCCACCTTGAAAAACACATTAAGATATGATTTCATACGCAAGATTGCAGGATCTTATTTTTAAGAACAAATGGATTCATTGGCAGTTTTGATATTACCATCACAACAAATTCACGTATTGGAAAGGAAAACAATAAGACATCTTCTCTTTCTATTATAGAATATTTTGTCTTGCCCAATTCGTTGTCATATTCTGTATTCATGGAATGCTGTAAAATACACTCCATAAACAGCATCTCTTTTTGTTGTTCTGTCAAATCCTGGAAAAACATCGATGTTTTACTGGTTATTTCTACTGGTTTGCCTTTTTTGTTCAAAAATGCAACACTTTCAATGTGTTCATCTGCGTTTAGTATATTACGACACTGTCTCAAGTTTAGTACATTCAAGCATTTTTACTTCCATGATGAATAATTCATTTTGTAAATGAAAAGGCTTCACAGTATAGAATATGTCGTTCTATGTATGCTATGATATATTATGGTAACTACAGGTTCCAAATTGGTTTTCAAATGTTGTAATTAGTTAGAAATAGAGATAACCTGCATAAAGGAAAAACGAACACGTTATTACATAAAAATAGAAAAAGATGGATTCTAGCGTCTTACTAGAGATACCAATCTACTTTTTGAGGATAGCACTATAACAGACATTACGGCTATTACTAGTGCAGATTCTACAATTGGACCAAATTCTGGAACCGCAGCACCATTGAATGTGATTTGTGCAAGTCCTTGCTGATCTAATGTCTTTATTGAATCAGGCAATGGAGGATACAATAGTGGTTCAGAATATTGCTGGCCGTCAGTTATCATCCATTTGATCATGTCAACTAGTGCTTTTGCTTTATCCAATGTCATACCATTTACAGTACTTAGATCTTTGTTGATCAGAATGTAAGTAAGTGTAGAAATTGGGTACGAATCATGTCCAGGTTGGTTTGCTATAGAAACTTTACTCCAATCGCCATCAGCTTTTGGAAGATTGGATACAGCTCCTGAAGCATCTGCAGATACTGTCTCAAGTGTTGGCATTACAAAGTTTGTACCATCAGCATTTTGGACAGCTGCATATGTGAAATTATTCTGTAATGCATATGCAAGTTCAACATATCCAATGCTGTATTGAGTAGTCTTTACTACAGATGCTACACCGGCGTTTCCATTACCGCCAATTCCCACTGGCCATGGCACAGTTTTACCTATTCCTATCTTTGATTTCCAATTATCGCTTACTTTAGAAAGATAGTCTGTAAAGGCATAGGTTGTACCAGAACCATCAGAACGATGTGCAATAACAATGGACTGATCTGGTAGATTAACTCCTGGATTTAGTTGTGTAATAACAGGATCGTTCCATTTTGTTATGGTTCCCATGAAGATGTCAGCAATTACTGGACCTGTTAATTTGAGTCCACCATCAACCCCAGGAATATTATAGGAAATTGTTATGCCACCTATAGATTCAGGAATTGTTAGTGTTCCAGGCAAGGCTGCCGCATCTGATTGTGATAATGGAGCATCGGAAGCAGCAAAGTCAACTGTGTGTTGTTTTGCCAAATTTATTCCTGCACCACTACCAATTGATTGATAGTTGAGTTGGATGTCTGGATGAAGTTTGTTGTACTCTACTCTCCATTTGTCCATTAATGGAAAGATAAATGTAGAGCCTGCCCCATTAAGTTGAGTTGCTTGTTGTGCATTTGCGTTTATTGCTAATGGAACAAGCAATAACAACATCAATGTAGTGCTAAGTATTTTTTTCGTCATTGATTACCCTGATAATTTTTTTCTATTTACATATGGCACATACGAATCTTGTAATTAGTTGTAATCTATGCAATCTATATAGAGATCAGGTGATCAACTATAGAATCAACAAAATTTTAAAAAATCATACTGATTCCTCATTTAAAACGATCTTTTTGTATGCGAGCTTGATATGCTTATGACGCTACACTGAAAGATTTGAGGATCTTTGCTTGTTCATAATATAAATAATCACAATTTGTATGAAATTGTATTGAGGTAAAAGTAATACAGTTCTTACAGATCTTTTGGATGGATTTTCGACAACTAATACACCACAACCATTTTAGTAATTGCCCACCGCAGACCCTACAGCATTCATCTGGCAATATTCATCACATGAATTAATCGAAAAAACACATCATTAATTGATTGCAAATAGATTCAATATTACTACATAGTGGTTTTAGTTACCATATTCAATAAGGAAAAAACTTACGTTATAGTTTGAAATAAGAATAAAAATAAAATGAAAGGTTGGTTTTTATGGATATGACCAGAGTTGTTGCCCTTTGAATTTTATCTCAGACAGTCCCTTCTTGTCTAACTCTTGTACGCCATCAGGTAATGGCACATACAATAGTTTTGATGCAAACTTTTGACCATCATCTGTGACAAACCAATATAACATATGAACCAAATCTAGTGCTTTTTGTTGATCCATTCCCTTTACTTGATCCAAATCAGCGTTTACCAATAGATAGGTAAAAGTTGCAATTGGATAGGCATTGGATCCTGGTGCATTGTTAATAGACACTTTGCTCCAATCACCATCTGATGCAGGTAAGCTACTTAGTGCTCCTTTTGCGGCTGCTGCTATAGTATCCACCGTAGCATCTAGAAATGCATTTTTGTCATGATCTTGAACATATGCGTATGTCATTGGTATACCAGATTGTAACTTGTTTGTCTTTGCGTATGCCAACTCAACATACCCTATAGAATAGGGCACTTTCTTGACAATAGCGGCTATTCCTGCATTTCCTGCTCCACCCATTCCTGCTGGCCATGGTACAGCCGTACCTTGTCCTACTTTGCTTTTCCAGTCGTTACTGACTTTAGAAAGATAGTCTGTAAAGGCAAATGTGGTACCGGAACCATCAGAACGATGTACTAGAATAATTGTATTGCCAGATAGCTTTACTCCTGGATTTAATTTTGCTATTGCAGGGTCATTCCATCTTGAAATCTTTCCCAGATAAATGTCGGCAATTACCTGTCCTGTAAGTTTTAGTCCATTCTTCTGATATTCAGGTAGGTTGTAAGTTAGAACTATTGCACCAATAGATTCTGGTATGTGCAGAGTATGTTTTGGCTGAGTTTTCAAGTCACTAGGTTGTAATGGAGCATCTGTGGCACCAAAATCAACTGTTTTTGCCTTGAAGAGTTTAATTCCAGCACCACTACCAATTGATTGATAGTTCAATGTGATTCCAGGATAAAGTTTGTTGTACTCTACTCTCCATGTATCTATTATTGGAAATGCAAAGGTTGATCCAGCCCCGTTAAACGCATATTTATCATCATTACCCGGTTCCTTGGGTGAGGACGTAGCATTTGCATTCAGTGATGTTGTTGGTACTAGTAGGATAAGCATTAATGCAAATCCTATGATGTATTTTTTCGTCATTGAGGTTTTGATTTTAATTTTCTTATTTACATATCATGTGAATAGATCATGTAAATAGCTGTAAACTACATAAGCATATGAAGACTTTTTGATTTAAACAGAAATTTTGGGTAATAACAATTATCAGACGATTATTAAAGTACATAATTACGTATCATAAAGAACTTATCTATACTTTCTAGAACCAGTCACAATATAATTTACAGAATCGCCTATGAATGCAGCATGATCTGCCATTCTTTCCATATAACGGAGAACCAATGCGTCAGCAAGGGCACACTTAACATTTTTTGATGTGATAAGCGCAGGAAGGTGTTTATTGTAATACTTGTCTACAAGATCTTCGTCTGTTCTTAATTCATTTGCTTTTTGCAAGTCAAGGGTTGCAAAACATTCTACTGCCAGTTTTATCATGTGCTTTATCTCTCCAGAAAGAGTATAAACGACTTCATTTTTGCATTCAGATAGATCACCTAACATATCTCTGACGAGGGTTATATCATATGCATATCTACCAAACCTAGTAAATCCATAAGAGATTTCAAGAGATGAACGAATAAGTCTAAAATCACTTGCTACTGGTTGATATCTTAGAATCATCTCAAATGTTAGTTCCCCCACTTTATCATATAGATCCATTACTTGGTTTGAAAGTTCTCGTACTTCTTTTACAGCACTCTGTCCTCCAAGAAACGAATCTATTGCAAGATTCGTGCTAGCAAGAGACAGATCACACATTTGTTTCATCAATTCTGAGAGATGTGCTAGGTGCGGATCTATGAGACGAGTCATGGTTTAGCCAAACTGCCCTTGAACATATTTTGCAGTTATTTCATTTCTTGGATTCTCAAAAATTTGTTTAGTTTCCCCAAATTCTACCAGATCTCCAAGATACATGAATCCGGTATAGTCAGATACCCTTGTTGCTTGTTGCATGTTATGTGTAACTATAATTATGGCATATTCTTTTTTTAATTCAGTTATCATTTCTTCAATTTTTTGAGTTGCGATGGGATCAAGTGCGGATGCTGGTTCATCCATCAATAATACTTCAGGTTGAATTGCCAGAGCTCTTGCAATACACAAACGTTGCTGTTGTCCCCCAGAAAGACTCATGCCAGGTTTTTTCAGATCATTTTTAACTTCATCCCAGAGGTAAACCATTTTCAGACAGCCTTCTACTATTTCGTCAATTACATTTTTCTTATTGATTCCATTTAGTTTTAGGCCAGCCGCTACATTATCATAGATAGACATTGTAGGAAACGGATTGGGTTTTTGAAACACCATTCCAATTTTTCGCCTATTGATTATAGGATCAACTGCATTAGAATAAAGATCTTCGCCATCAAGCAATACTTTTCCTGTCACTTTGGCATTCTTGGTAAGTTCATGCATTCTGTTAAGACATCTCAAAAATGTTGTTTTACCACACCCAGATGGACCTATAAGAGCAGTTACAGCTTTATCTTTGAATTTCATTGAGATATTTTTTACTGCAACTATATCATCATAACTTGCAATAATATTTTCTGCAACAAGTTTGTACCTACCTTTGTCTACAGATGACACATTAGCAACAGGAGTCTTCATAGTTTCCATCATCATCGCACTCCTCCAAACATCTTGAATTTTAGCATCGAAGTTCCACGCTTTCTCAAAAATACATATCGTACACCTATGTTTATGGCAAATATCATCATTATCAAAATAAATGCTGCCCCCCATCCTTGAGTTTGTGCGCTATCATATGGTAGTGATGATAGTCTCCAAATTCTAAGCGGTAATGCATCTATAGGTCCATCCAATCCAGTCATGAATTGGCTACTACCAAGAATTGTAAATATTAGCGGGGCAGTCTCCCCAGAAATTCTTGCAACGGCAAGCATTATTCCTGTGACCAATCCACTTTTTGCAGCAGTAAGAACTATTCTGGTAACAACAACGGATCTTTTTATACCCAACGCATAACCTGCTTCACGATAAGTTACGGGTACTAATTTTAGAGACTCCTCAGTAGTACGCATGATTATAGGCAACATTATGATTGAGAGTGCAAACGATCCTGCCCAAACTGAAAAGCTTCCAATTGTTATAACAATAATAACAAATGTAAATACACCAATGACTATGGTTGGAAATTCTGCCAGAACGTCATTGAAAAATCTAACCGTTCTACCATACTTGTTATTTCCATATTCTGAAAGGAATATTCCACCCAAAATTCCAATCGGAACTCCAATCAAACAAGAAAGTCCAATTAATGCCAAAGTACCTTGAATGGCAGGACCTATTCCACCAATTTCATCACTTCCAACTGCACCAGGTACTTGAGTTAAGAAATCAACACTTAGTGCGGCGACGCCATTTGTAAATACTTCATACATTATACTTGCTAATGGAACAACTGCAAGTGCTACACACCCAAGCACCGTAATTTTGATTATTTTGTCTACAATTAATCTGCGACCAATATTATACCTAAAGTGTTTTCTAAATTCTGCTCTCTGTTCTATTGTTATCATGCTAGAACTGCTCCCTCGTGTGATTTTACCATTCTAGCAACAAGCAGATGTGCTACTATGTTTATGCCAAATGCTACAAGGAATAAAATTAATCCAATTCCTATCAAGGCTGCCAAATGTAGTCCTCCCTGCGATGCTTCTGCAAATTCATTTGCCATAATGCTTGCCATTGTTTGGCCAGGTTGGAATAATGATTGTGGAAATGCAGCACTTCCGGTTGAATTTCCAATCAACATGGTAACTGCCATTGTTTCTCCAATAGCTCTTCCAAGACCAAGTATTGTTGCACCAATCAATCCTGACTTGGAATATGGCAAAACTGCCATTCTAAATACCTCCCATTTTGTAGCTCCAAGCATGTATGCTGCCTCACGCTGGCTGTTTGGAACTGCCAACATGATTTCTCTTGAAATTGAAGATACCGTAGGAATTATCATTATGGCAAGAACTATACTGGCAGTAAGAATGTCCAGTCCAAAGGGAGTGCCAGAAAAAATTATCACATTATCCCCAAAAAGATTGTGCAGAGGCATCTCTATCCAACTCTGGATGTAATCCCTAAAAACAAACAAGCCCCACAAACCATAGATAACGCTTGGGACTGCAGCAAGAAGCTCTACTAAAAATGATATGGGCGTTCTCAATATTTTCGGGGCAAGCTCAGAAAGAAACATGGCTATACCAAAACTAATAGGTAATCCAATTGCCATTGCAATTCCTGCTGTGACAAAGGTTCCCATAATGTATGGCGCAGCCCCATATGATTCCCTGCCTTCAACAGCATTCCAATCTGAACCTGTAAGAAAATTCAGACCTTCCTTTTGCCAGACTGAAGCCGATCCGCTAGTAAGATTAACTATTATCATGGCAATTATTACAAGCACGTATGTTGCAGAGGCTAAAGCTGCAATCTTGAATATTTTGTCAGTCTTACCAGAAGATTTCTTGATATTCAATATGCTCATTAGATATGTTATCTAATTTTATAGTAAATATCTGAAGTTCGACCATGATTTCTTAAGTTTCATATCTCAATATAGTACTATATAGAAATACATAGAATGAGTACACAACTCCTTTAATTATATTTAGTATAGAAAACTAGTTGACAGAGATACTAAATGATAAAGAAGTAAGGAAACTACAGCTAGTTGGCGGATCTACATATGTACTCTCGCTTCCTAAGAAATGGATTGATGAACTAAACCTAAAAACAGGTGATCCCGTATCAATAATCAAAAATGTCAACAAGTCTCTTTCAATACTACCTACACAAAACTTGCCAGCCCCAAAATTAGCAAGATCTAAAACTACAATTTCACAAAAAGATACTACAGAATCAATTCAAAGAAAAATAATTGCAATGTATCTTGCAGGATATCAACTCATAGAGATAAATACAAAAGGAGCACGTATACAGTTAGAACAAAAACAGGCAATTCGTGATCTAGTAAGAAGGAATATGATAGGAACAGAAATTGTGGAATCTACATCAGAATCACTCACAATTCAGGTTTTAACTAGTCTTCCAGAGTTATCAATTAGTGACGCATTGAAAAGAATGTTTTTGCTTACCACCACAATGCATCGACAAGCAATAGATGCATTAAAAGAGATAGATGCTGAATTGGGCGAGGAGATTACACATATGGATGATGAGGTGGATAGGTTTAGTCTATACATACTTAGAAATCTTACTCTTGCGGTAGAACATGAAAAAATTCTAAGAGACATTGGACTCAAAAAACCATCTGACTGCATAAGCTATAGAACGGTAGTAAAATCCATAGAACGAATAGCAGATCATGCTGTATCAATAGCTACTAGAGTAAAATTTCTAAAATCTACACTTGAACCATCCTTATTACAGAAAATCAGTAGACTAAGCGAGGAATCTCTGAAGGTGTTTGAAGATTCCATCTTAGCATTAAACAAGCGAGATTATGTTTTAGCTGATACAGTGGCATCCAATGCTAGAAGAATAGCAGAAAAAGAACGAGAGTTTACAGATAGCTTGGAAGAATCAAAAAAATATACAAGTGTAATCAAGTTTGTCTTAGAAGATATTAGAAGGACAGCGGAATATTCAAGCGACATAGCTGAAGCCGTCATAAATGAAACTGTACAGGATGTAATATTGGAAAAATCATAGGATACGGTATACTCTCATTGTTTTTCTAGATCCATAATTTTCTTCTTTATACCATACCACTGTTTTTCGATTTGGCGTTCCTTTCTTTCCTGTTCCTGCAAATAACCTAGAATCTGTGAGTATTCCGTATAATTGCGTTTTTTGTCCCGAAGCTTCTCCCTAAGGGATAGTACCAGCCTATGTTTGCTTGATAGTATTACAGATTTTCGGTTTAACTCAAAAATATATTTTTTTAAGGTTGTGTTATTTTTCATCAGAGCCTAAGCCTTGATTAAATTAATATCTTCTGAAATTATTTTGTGTTCAATCTCATCATTTTCATCCTTTGATACGCCATATGTTTTTTTTATGAGTTCTCCCACCAGTTCAATGTCACCTTCAAGTAACTCTTCGTATGGGTCTTTGGCCATGAATCTTGCAAAAGAATCCTCTTTTTGTTGTGGAAGGTCCAAGTTGTCATAACCGATAGAATATTCCACAAGTACTTTTGGTGAATCCTTGTCTTTGCTATATTGCAGTCTTTTGATGTGAGAAGGTAGCTTTTTTTCTATATCTGAGAGAATAACCAAAGGATCGGTTCTCCCACCTGCATAATAACGCGAATCTACTGGAGTAAAACTGAATCTAACCTTGCACCAAGATTGCACGTATACAGTAC
>JAJPGX010000005.1 GCA_021325595.1 Nitrososphaerota archaeon
ATAATCTAGAGCATATGTTATTATTTCGTTTAGATTCTTTTCTTCAATTACATCTAACCCCATAACAGTGCGCACCGTGATCTAGTATTTAGAATTTATCAAACTTTTGTTCGTTTATAAATGGGCTAAAAAGATACTTGATTATGGGTGGAGCAAAGAAAAAATCTCCTGCACAAGCAGAGAAATCCCAGCAAGCAGAAGCGACAAAAAAAGAGGGAGGATCAAAAAAAGGAGATAAAAAAGAACAGAAACAAAAAACAAACATTTCTGTCATAATTGATGAAGGTCAAGCAATGAGTTTTATAAAAGGTTCAAAGGTATTTACAGTCCAAGAACTTTCTCGACAAACAAATGTCAAAGTGTCTACAGCAAATTCCTATTTACTAAATCTTCTAAAACAAGGTTTAGTAAAAAGAATCGGTGGATATAGCGGACACCATGTCTATGTTCAAGCTTGATTAACTGAAAATATGTCTCCCGGTTTTACTTGATTTAGTGCGTCAAGATTAGTTACAATCTTACCTATCAATGTCATTGGCTTTGCTTGTGAAACATCCTGTAAGAAATAACAAATTGCTCCGTTTGACGCCAAGAATCCGACGTCTCCTTTTTTGAATTGATTTCTTAGTTTCTCACCGCCTGCATTAAGATTTGTATCCATGAACGCAATACTGGTCCCCATCATGTGTGCATTTCCTTCAAGTGGAAGTGATCTGACAATGATTCCAACCGTTTTTGGGGCAAAATGTCGTTTTAGCTCCAAACTCAAAGAAGCTTTTCCTTTTAGAGTCAAAACCAAATCTATTTTGGATACAGATCCAGCGTCCATTTTTGAAGGGGAGGATTATGAAATATATAACGTTTCTTTGACCTCTTTTTTGATGTCGGATGAACCTGAGGAAATACTAGAAACTGAAGAGGTTCAACCAGTTGAAGAAGAAGAAGAGCCAATTTTAACACCAGTATCTGAAACAACAGAAACCTCTGTCATTGTCGAAGAAGAGCGACCAACTAAGAAAGGAAAGAAAGAGCTAACTGCTGAAGAAATTGCAGAACAAGAAAGACGTCAAAAAATTATTGATGCAAGAGAAATCATTGAGGTTGACCCAGTTCATGTACCTGTAGAGTTTGAAACTACTGGAAAAGGAAAAATAATGATAGGTCCTCCAACACTGACTCGTTTTGAAAAAGCTAGAATACTTGGTGCAAGGGCATTACAATTATCACTTGGAGCGCCTCCATTTATTCAAGTACCAAAAGAGGTTGCAACATCACTTGATCTTGCTTATACTGAACTTGAAAAGCGTGTAATTCCTATTACTATACGAAGAGTATTACCAAATGGTGACTTTCAAAATATTCCGATCGATCTTTTTGATTAATGGATGATTCGTCGATAAACCTTTAATAGAATGCATATTTTGTGGTGGTAGGGTTTTGTTGAGTGGTATAGAAAAAGTGCAATTAGAACATGGTGCTGATGCAGAAGGAAAACTTGTGATAATACACAATCAACCCATAATGGAATGCGCTCTTGATATATTGACTGACCTTGTAAAACATAAAACAGTTACACTCAAAGCCCATGGTGATTCAATACCGACTGCTGTTGCAGTTGCAAACGTTGTTACCGAAAACATGATGAAAGGAAACGCAAAGATAGTAAATATCGTGGTTGACAGTGAATCATCTGATGGAAAATTTGGTCCTCTTGTATCTATAATTAAAATTACAATAACAAAAACAAACTAGAGAGTGCCTGGCCCTTTAAGGAGCATATTTTCACATTCTTTACAAACAGCTTCGTCAATATTTGTTTCAAGTTTATGATGGATGTCACAAATCAATAAACTCGATTTGATATAGTTGCATAAACCTATGAATTTTGAAAGACTAGAGGGCGTATATGCCATGTTTGATGCAAGATTACTTGAAATATCATTGATCATATCTGATACTTCTTTGACAGATAACAACTTGTTAATGAGAGTTGGATCTCCACGTGTCCCTCTTACATAATTACTTATTGCAGCTTGTGTCACGCCCAGTAATTTTGATACTTCTTCCTCACGTATCTTATGTTCTTCAATAAGCTTTTTTGCTAAAATGGCCCTTAGGGCAGGTATGAGTGTCTTTGTCTCTATTTCAGAAGGAAGAAGCATATACACGCAAATGTTGGTGTAAAATATTTAAATCTAATCATCATCTTCAAGATGACTTAATTGAGAGATTAAATTAGTTCATTTGATTGCAAGGTATTTTCGATGAATTAAGATCACTTCTAATTGCATCTGCCCAGAAGTGTAATGCTGACTGTATATCTTTGTCAGGTGGGCTGGATAGTACCATTCTTGCATTTTGCACTCAAAAAAAGAACATGAAATCATTTTCAATTATAGCAAAAAATTTTCCTTCATCTGATCTACTGTATGCACAACTGGCAGCAAAAACAATCAACCTCAAACTGATTGTCTTTCAGGTAGAAATTAATGATCTGCTTTTAGCAATAGGCGAAACCATCAGGATCCTCCAAGTTTTCAATCCTATCGAAATCCGTAACAATGTGGTAATATATCTTGTCCTAAAGAATGCCAAAAACCAGGGATGTAAGAAAATTATTACAGGTGATGGTGCTGATGAGCTTTTTGCAGGATACAACTTTTTTCAAAGAATGACTTCAGACGAACTTGAAAAAGATCTCAAAAGAATATGGCAAGTCATGCATTTTCCTTCTAAAGCAATATCTAACCACCTTGGGATCTCAATATGTACACCATTTTTAGATGCTGATATGATCAAATTTGCAAAAAAGATCCCGGCTGATCTAAAAGTTAAGGAGGAAAACGGCATAAAATTTGGAAAATGGATTCTTCGTAAAGCGTTTGAAAACGATTTACCAAAATCCATAATTTGGAGAAAAAAAACTGCCATGCAAGACGGCTCAGGCACAAGTGGTCTGACATCATTTTTGGATAATATGGTAGAACAAACAGAATTTGAGGAAAAGGCAAAAAAATATGAAAAAGAAGAAAAGGTCAAGATCTTATCTAAAGAGTCGTTGTATTACTATGAAATATTTCGTAAATACTGTAACGCCCCATTTGCTCTAAATGACATGTCTATACGCTGCCCTGTGTGTAATTTTGGGATGGCAAAAAAATCTCACTTCTGTCACATGTGTGGCAGTTTTCCAATCTAGTCTTTTTTCCACTTGTCAGGTTTTTTTGTAAAAATCCTCTTGCATCCATGACAGCAAAAATAATACTTTTTGCCTTTGTATTCATGTACCAGTGCAAGACTCTCGTCCATTTCTATTCCGCAAACTGGATCTACTGGCATATTGAGGTTCGTCTGTTATTTGTATTTAAAACTTACAATTATGCCGATAATTTCTTTATCAAATCAAAAAATTCATTTTCATCAAGTACTGGTGTGGACATTACTGCCAAATTCTCATTCACATGTTCTGGTGATTTCTGCCCAACTAGTGGTGCAATCACGCCTGGAGTTGATCTTACAAATTGTATTGCTCTATGCGAGGGCTTGGATAAATTACCAAATTCGGGAAGAACATTTGGTGCTAGTAATTTTGCTTGCATTAATGGAACGCTCGTAAAGACACCAATTCCTAATTTTTGTGATGCTTCCAAAATACTATAGTGGTTTCCTTCTAATGATTGATTTTTTTGTGTTAATGCTTGATCTAGATACATGTTGTATGGTAATTGTATGAACCTAAATCCATTATCTGCACCTCCTACTTTTTTTGAAATTTTTGCAATTTCATATAATGAAAGATACTGCTTGTGTTCTGGCGGTACTCTAAAACAATCCCATGTGGCCATTCCGTAATATCTAATGGTTCCTAATTTTCTTTGTTCTTCATAAAACAGGAATACGTCGTGCAATTTTTTCAAAAACTCTTCTTTTGTCATATCCTGTAGTTGCCCTTCTGCTGCATTATGAATATACATTAGATCAATACAGTCTAAATCTAGGTTTTTCAAACTGCGTGAAAGTTGGTCTTGTAAATATGGTATGGTCATACAATGATATCCTGAAGATATGTCTTCTGACTTTATGACTCCGGATTTTACCAGAGTATTTTGTATGTTCTCCCAAAACTCTTCCTTTGAATCCCCATCATTTGTAATGTAACCATTTTTTGTGCTTATGAAAATCTCTTCTCTTTTTACAATTTTTGCTTCTACTAGTTCTCTGATTGCATTCCCAACAGCTCTTTCAGCTTTTTGAGAACGATAGTTAATTGCTGTATCAATTACGTTTACCCCTGAAACTATGGTTTTCTTTATAGCTTCTTTGACTAAATTATCAGTGTCAGAATCTGGATTTCCAAGGTATGTCCCTATTCCTACAGACGAAAGTGTTAGATCAAGGAATTTTTTGAAATGATTTTTTGCTACATTGGTCTGACGTTTAGCAAACTCTGAGGTACCTGACGATGTTGCATATCCTGAAATCATACTCTCAATCTAATGCGGGTACGATTTATTTCTAATGAACTTGTTTTAATAAATAATCTATTGCAAAAGTGGCAGCAAATATGGCTCCTGTTATTCTACTATACGACACAAAACCTCTCATTGTTGGAACCAAATCTTCAATTTGCTCATGTTTCTTTTTCAATACTTTAACATGTTTTATGGCCATCGGAATTGTTACAAGTGTAAGTAATGTAATTGTTGGAAATATGTTGATTATTGCTGATACCGTGATTATGCCATAGATGATTGCTGGAAATATCCAAACATATGCAGAGGCCTTTGTCTTTCCAAGTATGATGACTAGAGTTTTTCTACCATGTAACTTGTCAGCATCATAATCTGGAAATGAATTGACAAAGAGCACTGTTGCAGAAAGTATTCCGGATACAATGCCTGCCATTATGGGTTCTATTGTAATTTGTGAAGATTGCACATAATATGTACCAAGTACTATCATGGCGCCCTTGATAGTAACAAACACCTCGCCTAACCCTGAATCTACAATTCGTGTAGAGTAAAAGTAGATTGATACGATAGCAAAACCAAGAATTACTGCAATTGTGATGCCCCTTTCATAAATGAAAAACGCTCCAATAATTGAACCCGTTATGAGTAGAGCTACTCCAACCCGATATACTTGATTTGGTTGTAGTAACCCTTCAGGCAAAACTCCCGTACCGCCGCTAAATTGCGTTCTTTTGGTATCTGTGTCAATTTGTCTCTTGAAGTCCCAATAGTCATTGAGCAAATCTACACTTGCATGTAAACAAATCACACCCAGCATTGTTAGTATGGCAAATGATATGTTTGTGGTACCAGTTTGCCACCAATTGATTGCAAGGCCTATGCAAACTGATATCACTGAAGCTAGAAGAAATCTTATCCTGACAGCTCTTAGCCATGTAGATAACATATAGTATAATAAACTTGGAATTGTTTTGTTATATTCGTAGTGGCAAAATCATCTTAGTTTTTCCAAGTCTACGCTTTCAACAGGTTTTCTACCTGTGAATCCCTCGTCTTTGCCATGCCAAAATTTTATTTCCGTCTCACCTTCTTTCCAACATAACCATATTTCTTCATTAAATCGAAGCGATGGAAAATCTACCAGGCCTTGGTCTATGCTTTTTATCACTACTCCCATACTTTCGAGGTCCTCAATTGACTTGTAAAAATTTGTAATGGCTGAGTTTAACTCTTGTTTTTTAACAATATATTCTTTGAAGTTTGACTGATACTTTGGATCAGTTTCAATTTCACTTTGTACCTTTACTACTACATTTTTCATGTTTACTATGTGCTTGAATTTTTTAATTACTGTAGGTAAAGCTTGATTTGATTCTTTCAAAGTGAAATGAGAAAACATCGATTCTGTTGGCACATCGGCCCAGTTAAAAGCATTAGCATATTTAGTTAACTGATGATGCTACCTCAGATATGATTCTTGATGCCAAATGTGATGTTCTATCCTTTATGTCATAATTTGGACATACTTCCATTATGTCAAATCCCACTATGCCGTATTTTGTAATTGATTTGAGTATGATCATTGCTTCTACACTATTTATTCCAAGAGGCACGGGCACCGATACTCCTGGAGCATATGCAGGGTCTATGGCATCCATGTCAAATGATACGTAAACATTTTTTCCAATTTTATTCATGATTGTATCTGTTGTTTTTTTAATTCCATCATTGGCAATATCATAGGGCGTAATTACTGTCACATCATATTTTTTTAGGTTCTCGATTTCCTCTTTTTCTGGAGTCCTAATTCCAATCTGTACGCTTGATTTTATGTCTATGTAAGGCATGACATCATAAAATACCGAACCATAATAGTCACTAACTGAGCTAACAAAATCCGGATGTGCATCAAAATAAACTAGGGACACAGGACCTTTTTTCTTGGAAATTGCCTTTACTATTGCTGTAGTTATGGAATGATCCCCACCTATTGATATGGGAATTTTTGAACTTGAAACTATTCTGTCAATTGTATCTCCGACTTGATTTCTAGATATGTTTCCATGATCATAGATTTTTTTGGAAATTCCGCCTAGTGGGTATCCTAATGAGACAAAATTTTCATGTTTATAGGTATCACGTATTATTGATATTTCTCTTATTCTATGTGGAGCTTCTGAAGTGCCTTTTCGTAATGCATGTGATTTTGATTCATCTGGAATTCCAATTATAACCAAATCAGATTCCTCAAATTTTTCAGTGTTTGCCCAGCAGATCTTCATTGTCTAAAAAGGAGTATATCCGATTATAAAACTTGGCAATCCTTTATGTACACGATCTATTGGTGTTATCAAAATAGCTGAATTATAATAATTATAGCTGATAAAAGACTATGTAATGTGCAACATTTTTTATCCACATGATTGATGTAAAAAAACACAAGGACATTTCACTCTCTGGGGAAAACTTTGTACGGCGAATACTTGTTCCGCACTGGATGGAAGTTCTAACTGGCATACTTGTTGGTATATCCATAGTCCATCTTACAACCAAATAATCTTTGAATTTCTTAATGTCAATTTTTATTGTATGTAATGTCACCTGCCACAACTCGTTGAATTTTATTTTTTGTGGAGATAAGTAAAGATCCGTTTTCATCAATCGATAAAGCCTTTCCACTTATTGTAGAAGTAGGAGTGATTACTTTGACATTTTTTCCTATTGTTGAAGAACGTTTTATCCACTCTTTTCTGATTTCCTTGATGGCGCCAGTTATCATCTTTTTATGAATTACTTCAAGTTGGTATAGGAATTCTTGTATGAAATTAGCGGGATCTGACATCTGATCTTTTTCGATTAGTGTAGTTATACCATAGCGTGCGGTGTTTTTACTCGTGATCTTTTTTGTAACTTGTTTTGGTTCAATCTTAAAATTAATTCCAATTCCAGCTATCAGGTAATCTATCTTGTTGGTCTCAATTGAGGCGTCAATCAAAATTCCAGCTACTTTTTTGTTATTTATGGTTACATCATTTGGCCATTTTAATTTGGGTTTTATTTTGAATTTTTTTTCAATTGCAATCGCTAATGCAAGTGATGTTGCAAGCGAAAATAAAGAAACATGTGATATGTCAAAATCAGATCTTAGCAGAACCGATAACCAAATTCCTCCCTTTGGGGACTCCCATTTTCTATTGAGCCTACCTCTCCCAGCAGTCTGTGTCCTGGCTATTACTATGGAACCATTCTCGTGTGGTTTTTTTGTTAGCTCGGTAGCAAAATTCTGTGTAGAATCTATTGTGTCAAAATAATAGATTTTATTTCCTATGATTTCAGTTCTTAAGCCATTTGTAATTTCCCATGGTAACAGCAAATCTGATTTGGTAACTAACCTGTAACCCGAATTTTTTTTTGATTCAATTTTGTATCCAAGTGATTCCAACTTCTTTATGTATTTCCAAATTGCAGTTCTGCTGAGACCAAGCGTAGTGCTTATTTGCTGGCCTGACAAAAATTCCTTTTTGTGAGATTTGAGTAAAGTTACTATTTTATCAAGAGGTATGTCATCAAAAGATGTGTACATGTGTTGTTTATTCATTTAGCAATTTTTTGATGTTTTCTTCAAGAAAATCGTTTGTACCAAAAACTACATCACGCAGTATTCCTTTTTTATCAATTAGAATTGAAGAAGGTGTTCCACGTAATCCAAATTCATCAAATGTACGTGCTGAATATTCTTTACTTTTGAGATAATGCTTGACCCTTTCAATGATTTCATCTTTCTGGGCTGTATTGTATGAATCAAAACCAGGCACATTGGTTTCAATTATTTCATCAATTTTTGTTTGTGATATCTGATCTGTTTCTTTGACTAACAAATCCATTGCTACTGGAAATGGAATCTTATATGGTAGTTTATTTCCATCCACTAATTGACCATACTGTCCTAACACCTTTAATGTCTCTCCAATGACTTCGCCTTTTGATAGTAATAATTCTAAATTCTCTAATGTGTTTTTATCGAAATCTTCAAAAGCGGTGGCAACACCAAGGACAACAACTCCATCTTTTCTATATCTTTGATAGATGTCAATAGCCTGTGGTATTCCATATAGAAAACATCCGGGGCAGTTTACTTGAAAAACTTCAACTAGTATGACATTGTCTTTTTCTTTATCAATATTGGTTGGTAGACCTTGAACCCATTTTGATACTTGAATCTGTGGTGACTTTGTTCCTATTTTTGCAACCATCGCCTAAATGCCTACTAATCATCTATTTGATTGTTAAGAAATCACTTTTGTTAAAGAACTCTTTTATATTTGAAACCTTGATCTACGCCATGTCAAAAAGACTGGTTACAGCTGCACTAGTTTTTGTAATACTGGTAGCATCCATAACAGCTAACGCACTACCTGTTAACGCGTTGCCAGCTACAAGCGACCTTACAAAGAGAAGTTATTACTTTCTAAATGATCAACATCTTACAGCAAGATTTGGAAATACTGCTGTTTGCGGTGATCATTTGTGTGGACCTGGAGAATTTGCAAGATTGCAACAATCATTAAATGATCAGCAAAGATTTGCTCTTGAACATACTAATCAGACATCGAATCAGAACATGTCTGAAAATACCATGCCTCCAACTACTCCACCTACAACAATCCCAGAAAGTATGCCGCAATCAACATCAATGCCAGCGTGGATAACAAAGGCAAGTACAGTAACTTCAGTACAAGATCCGGGCCAAGGACATGAAAGTCATCAACTAGCATTGATACTTCCACCTAGCGACAAGATCTATACTGGTGTTATTTCTTGGGCTTCATCAAAACCACTCCAAATTGTTGAACTTACTGGACCACTAAACCAAGGCGATGATAAAGGACAGCCAATATGGACGACAGATGGTAAAACAAAATTTGCATTAACTCTAGTTAATGTCAATGCAACAACTGGGAGTTTTTCATTTACGGGAAATGCGCTTGCACTACATTATCCAAAGCCTGATGCATTTACTGTAAGCTATTCAGTAAGTTACATGGAATCATCCACTACTGATACTGCAAAATCAGGAACATTAACTTCAGTACAAGATCCGGGCCAAGGACATGAAAGTCATCAACTAGCATTGATACTTCCACCTAGCGACAAAGCATATCATGGAGTTCTTACATACTCTGCATCAGAGCCTGTACAATTGGTCACTTTGATTGGACCTATCGATCCAAATGACAAAAAAGGACAATTGGTATACACCATGGATGGTAACACTTGGTATGCCTTGGTGTTTGTAGATTCTGGAATGCAAATGGGGACATGGGAATTCTCAGGAAATGCTCTAGCGGTTCATACCACGAACACAACACCGTTTCAAGTGAGCTATACAGTTGATGCTCACAACTAATCCTATTTTTTGAACAGTTGTTTCATAAGTCTTTTATATGCGCTCAGGCAAGCCACATTGATGTCTACAAAGATAGCATTACTCCTGTTCACAACTGCTGTTCTATTGACATCGTTTGCAGTAGTTGCTATTCCACCAGCTAGTGCGTTGACTCAGAATACATTTGATGATAGTCATACCACTGCCCGATTTGGTAACAGCAAAGTCTGCGGCGATCATCTGTGTGCACCAGGCGAGCATGCAAAATGGGTGCAAGCACTAAATGATGCACAACGCGCAAACCAGGTTGGACACTCAAAAAATGCTCAACATGGTGAAGATGTAATACATCAACTTGCCCTACAAGGCAGCAGTAACTCTGGAATGCAGATGACAGGAAATATGACTGGCAATAACATGCCTTCAGGCAAGTAAAATAATCCCAACAATTTCCGGGTTGTCCCAACCGGAAACCGAAATTGTTTTTTAATTTATCTTATTTTGTAGATTTAGAAATTTACGTCAAATCCGCCCATGTCGCCAGGACCACCGTCTCCATGAAAGTCTCCTCCACTGTAGTCTTGACTTGAATCATATCCTGTATCGTGCCCAGCATCATGACCGCTCATGTCTGAATGTCCTGTATCTCCAATGTACTGATCAGGAATGAAACTTGTCATTGCAAGACCCATGAATGACATCATTGTAGAAAACATCATCATATCCATTATTCCCAAAAACATCATGGCTGGAAGTATCGATTTGTTGTTATCCATATATTGCTGCAGTTTTTGTTTATCTCCACTTTTCCACATGGTGACCATTTGATCCCAATTCTTTTGTAATTCAAATTTTCTTTCCTCTAATTCCTTGTTGCCTTTATCAGTTAGTATGATCTCTTTTTTTGGTCCAAAAAGCCCTTTTTTCTGAATTACCGTAATCAAACCTTTGTTTTCCAAGCGTTCAAGCAAGCTATTCAGCTCCTCGGCAGTAATCTTGGTTTTTCTAGATATCTTATCAAATTTTTTGGCACCTTGACTGATTGCACTTAATACAATTACATCTGATGCTTCTTCTTCCATGGACTAACTTGTAAGTTACCCTATAAATCGTTATTCCATAAGATATTAAGCCAGATTGTGCATCAATACGATATGGAAAAAGATTCTCACAACGATGATCAAATACGTCAAATCTATTCTTTGAAAAATATAGCAGTGGTCGGCATGTCTAAAAATCCAGAAAAGGCGGCTCACTATGTTCCTAAATATCTTGATGAAAAAGGTTATAACATAATTCCAGTAAATCCTACTGCTACCGAAATACTGGGTAAGAAATGTTATCCATCTTTACTTGATATTCCAGTTAAGGTTGACATTGTGGATATCTTTAGACCTTCAGATCAAGTTCAACCTGTAATAGATGAAGCAGTTAAAATCAAACCAAAGATAGTTTGGCTTCAAGAAGGAATTCATAATAAAGAGGCAGAAGAAGTTGCAAAAAAGGCAGGCATTGATGTGATATTTAACAGATGCATGCTTGCCGAACACCAGAGATTGTTCTAAGATATGGCAGATGATTTCTTAAAACTGCATGAAGAAATTGTAGAATTGGTAAAAAAACTCGAAGATCAAGGAATTCACGTTAAATTTCAATCTGATCCAAGTTCTGGCACGGTACGTATTTCAACTGACAAAACAGATTCAGTAACCCTTGCAAAAATGGGCCTTGAGGATATATCGGAACTTGCCTATGCCACAGCAGAACATCATCCATACTGGGGCATCTTGTATAATGGTTCACAAATACTTCGAATTGTACTTGACAAGTGGGATGATAATCTATTACAAGATGAAATAAACGAAATGGTTTGGCATGCCGACGAGATAAAAAACACTTCCGCAAAAGTTGATGGTAATATCCATGATGATTAATTACGGCAGAGATAAATAGTAAATATAATCAGAGTGAGACATGCCAATAAAAATTGGCCTAATTGGAAAAACTAACACTGGAAAGACTACATTTTTTAATGCCGCAACAATGGCAGGAGGAGAAGTCTCTACATATCCATTTACCACAAAAAAACCAGAAAAAGCAATTGGTAATGCCATTACGCCATGTGTACATACTGAATTTAGTATAGCAGACAATCCAAAAAATTCCAAATGTATTGATGGTTGGAGATTTATTCCAATTGAGCTGATTGACCTACCAGGTCTTATCAAAGATGCATGGGCAGGGAAGGGACTGGGAAATCAATTCCTCTCAGTAGCTACTCAATCTGATGCCCTTTTACATGTGGTGGATGTTTCCGGAAGTATTGACGCTGCTGGAAGAATCACAGAAATAGGAAATGGTGACCCAATTGCAGACGTTTCTGATATTGAGGAAGAGCTCATAATGTGGTATCTGAAGCTTCTTGAGGGCAATAGGGATAAAATTTCAAAACTAGTAAATGCTGAAACAGAACAACTTGTAGCAATAACTGATGTGTTTAGAGGAATAGGTGTAAAGGAAAGTCATGTAAAAGAAGCACTAAAAGTTACAGGACTAGAAGACAAGCATTTTGATAACTTTGATATGCATGACAGCAAAAAATTTGCAGCGCATTTGCGTAAAATATCAAAACCTACACTAATCGTTGCAAATAAAATTGATGTTCCAGGAGCAGATAAAAACTTTGACAGGTTGCGAGAAAAATATGTGGATACTATAATTATTCCCGCCAGTGCAGACAGTGAGCTGTCACTTAGAAAGGCAGAGCAAAAGGGGTTGATAAAATACGTTCCAGGTTCTGAACAATTCGAGATACTCCAAAAAAATAAACTTAACAAAAAGCAATTGGACGCACTAGATTTCATAACAAAAGGCATCTTGGGTGAATACATGAGAACTGGGGTGCAATTTGCAATCAATGTTACTGTATTCAAACTACTTAAAATGAATTCTATCTATCCGGTGGCAGATCCTAACAAATTATCAGATCACAAAGGGCGAGTTCTCCCAGACCTTATCCTAATGAAAGATGGTTCAACAATTGAAGATCTTGCAAGAGAAATCCATTCTGATCTTACCAAGGGTCTTTTGTATGCAAAGGATGTACGATATGGGGTAAGACTTCCTGTTACTTATCAGCTACGAGACCGCGATATTGTATCCCTTGTAAGTACAAAGACAAAAAAATCCTAGTTTCCAATATTCTCTTGTTTCATCCATAGTGTCCTTTTCTTATGATCAATCAAAATAATTCCCTTGTCAAGCAATTGTTTTCTTATATTATCTGCATCTTGGTAACGTTTTTCATCACGAAATATCTTTCGTCGTTCTATCATTTTTCCTATTTCATCATTTTCTTCTTTTGTAATTTCACTTATTTTAAGGCCTAGGATATTCATCATTTTTGTAAAAACCGGAAGTAAATATCCTGCAACCGATTTTGCAATATACTCAGCTGATGCTAAATTATTTATTTCATCAACAACTGAAAAAAACGAATTCAATGCCAAAGATGTATTAAAATCATTGTTTAACGCATCATGGAATCTATTCAGCTCTTCCTCAATTCTTGGTCTTATCGCTTTCTCCATGATGTTTGGGTGCTGTAATAATACGGTATCATCTTTTTCAGGATTTGAAATTTCTGCATAGGCATTTTCCACCTGACGCCATTTTGTAATGGTTTCTTTGAGCATATCTTCAGAATAATCAATGGGCTTTGAATAATGCCCTGCGAGGCAGAATAGCCTAATTATATTTGGTCCCCATTTTTGCAAAACATACTCTACAGTTTTGGTGTTTCCTAGCGATTTTGACATTTTCACACCATCTATTGTTACCATGCCAACATGCATCCAAATTTTTGCAAAATTTTGACCAGTGAATGCCTCCGATTGGGCTATCTCATTCTCATGATGAGGAAAAATGAGGTCTCTCCCGCCTCCGTGTATCTCAAAATCATTTCCAAGCTCCTCCAAACTCATTGCAGAACACTCTATGTGCCACCCTGGTCTTCCTTTTCCCCATGGACTATCCCAATTTGGCTGGTCATTTGCAAACTTCCACAATGCGAAATCTAGTGGATCGTGTTTGGTTTCATCTACTTCTACTCTGGCCCCTGCAATTAATTCATCAATTTTCTTTTTTGAAAGTTTCCCATAATCTTTGAATTTTGACACTGCAAAATACACACCATTATTTGATACATATGCTATTTCTTTGTCAATCAGTCCTTTGATGAGGTCAATCATTTTTTCAATGTATTCTGTTGCCTTTGGATAAGAATCGGCCCGTTTTACGTTAAGCTTATCAAATTCTACAAAATATCTGTCGATATACCTTGTGCTTATTTTGTCTGTAGATGTGTTCTCAGTACGCGCACGATTTATTATCTTGTCATCAATATCTGTGAAATTTTGCACAAACTTTACTTTGGTACCTTCTGACTCCAAAAATCTTCTCAACGTATCAAAAACTATTATGGTCCTTGCATGCCCTATATGGCTATCATCATATACTGTTACTCCGCAAAGATATATTCTAACCATGTTGTTTTTTACCACTTCTTTTTCTTTTTGTGATAAAGTATCAAAGATTTTCAAAAGATACAATCACCTATGTTTCACATATCTTTGCAGTGGTTCTCTTATGCTCACTGCGTTTGTACATTCGAAAGATTTTTTCCACATCATAAATTGGTATTTGTGTTATTTTGGAAGTCTCATCAGTATTTTGGTTTTTTTCTGTAATGCAATATAGTATCGAGTCCACTTCCTCATAACTTATTTCTAATTCGTTTTCAGCAGTATGCCCTTCCCATAAATATGGGCCGCTTGGCTTGGAGATTATATTTTGGGGCATTCCTAAATTTTTTGCAAGTTCTCTTACTTGGCTTTTGTATAATGAGGCAATTGGAAGAAGATCTGCCGCACCATCTCCAAATTTTGTGAAATAACCAATCAAAAACTCGCTCTTATCTGATGACCCCAGTACCAGATAGTTTCTAGCATTTGCATAGTAGTACAATATATTGGCTCTTATTCTTGCACCTAAATTACCAAACGCTAAAGGATTTGGTTCTAGATATTTTGAATATTCCTTGTGAATAAAACTAATGTCTATCAATTTGTACTCGATTGAAAGACTGTCGACTATCTTTATTGCATCTTCTGTATCTGATTTTGGAGTGATTTTTGAATTTGGCATAATTATTGCAAGTGTTTTCTCTTTGATAAATTTAGAACATAATGAGGCAATTACAGCAGAATCGATCCCGCCACTTAACCCAAAAACAACTCCTCGGGCTCTTCTTATTTCTATTTCTTCTTTTAGAAAATTTCCTACCTTATTTTGAATTGAATTGTAATCTTTTTTTAAGATTTCAGAAATGATTTCTGGATTCAATGTTTTTTAAAACTAAGATTAAGAATTAAACTTATCATACATCAAGATATATGCCGTCATTTCTTGCTTCTACTTTGTATGTCTGAAGTTTCACACCTTTGATGTAATCTAGCAGCTCTCCAGTCTTTATGTTGTAATGCCAGAAATGGAGTGGGCATTCTACTACGTCCCCATCTAGTTTTCCTGGTGCAAGAGAACCATCTTGGTGCACACACATGGAATCTAACGCATGATATCCATTTTGGTTAAAAATCGCTATCTTCTTTCCGTCTATTTGGAACTCTCTACTCTTTCCAGGTGCAATTTCGCTTTTTTCTGCTACTTTTTTCCAAGTCATATCTGCATGAGAAATTCTATCCAATATTTAGATTATTATCCTGATACTAATTTATAGTGGCTACATTTTAGAAAAATTCATGAGTCAGATAAAAGATCCAAGTCTAGCAGAAAAAGGACGTCTCTCTCATGAATGGGCCAAAGATCATATGAAGATTCTTACAAATACAATACAGAGACTAAAGAGTTCACAGCCTTTGAAAGGACGTCGCTTAGGAATTTGTTTACATATTACAAAAGAAACATCTGTTTTAATAATGGGCGCCAAGGAACTTGGTGCTGATGTTAGCGCATGTGCAGCAAATCCGTTATCCACTCAAGATGACATTGCCGCATTTCTAGCAGATAGTGGAATTCATATTTACGCATGGGAAGGTCAAACACCTGAGGAATATGACTGGTGTATTGAACAAATGTTAAGCCATAAACCTGACATTTTAACAGATGATGGTTCTGACTGTCATAGTAAAGTACATGGAAGTTCCAAATTCTCATCTATGAGAATTCTGGGTGGGACTGAGGAAACTACAACTGGTGTAATTCGACTAAAAGCACTTGCAAAACAAAAGAAACTCAAATATCCGGTAATTGCAGTTAATGACGCATATACAAAACATATGTTTGATAATCGATATGGTACAGGCCAGAGCACGATAGATGGATACCTTAGATCAATGAATTTACTTTTTGCAGGAAAACGAGTTGTAGTAGCTGGATATGGTTGGGTCGGAAGGGGTGTTGCATCAAGAGCAAATGGACTAGGAGCTAAAGTGTATGTAACCGAAGTAGACCCAGTTAGAGCACTTGAAGCACACATGGATGGTTACGAAGTATTAACTATGAACGAAGCTGCAAAAATTGGAGATATTTTTATCACTGCTACTGGTCAAACAGGTGTAATCAGAAAAGAACACATCTTAAAAATGAAAGAAGGTGCAATCATGGGAAATGTAGGACATTTCGATGTAGAAGTTGATGCCAAGTTTCTTTTAACTGAATCTAAACTAGTACGAGAAGTGCGACCTAGTCTAGATGAATGCGTTCTGAAAAATGGAAAAAGCGTTTATCTCATAGGCAAAGGAAGAATTGCAAATCTTGTTGCAGCAGAAGGTCACCCTCCTGAAGTCATGGCACAATCATTCTCAAACCAGCTGCTCTCTATGATTTACATTGCAAAAAACCACAAGAAAATCGGAAAACGAGTAATCACTGTACCATCTGAGATAGACCAACAAATTGCAATAGACGCATTAAACGCAATGGATGTGTCAATTGACAAACCAACCAAAGAACAATTAAAATACGCAGAAAGTTGGGCATAGCTTAAATCACACTCGAACTTTACTCAGATAATGAAAAAAGCAATCATTACAAGTGCTTTGCCATATGCTAACGGTGAAATTCATTTAGGACACGTTGCGTCTACTTATCTTCCAGCTGACATAACTACCAGGTTTTTAAAATTAAATGGTGTTGAAGCATATTACATCTGTGCATCAGATGATTATGGTACTCCAATTTTAATCCAGTCCGAAAAAGAAAAAAAATCTCCAGAAGAATATGTAAAATTCTGGAACAAGCGAGACCTAGATGATTTTAGAGCGTTTGGAATTGGTTTTGATCTTTTCTATAAAACCAGCTCAATAGAAAATATTACATTTGTCCAAGAAGTCTTCAAAAAACTAATGGTGAATGGGCACATTTACGAGAAAGAAATAATACAATTTTACTGTAAAACTGATAAGAAGTTCTTACCTGATAGATATGTTATCGGTAGATGTCCATATTGCAAGGCAGAAGATCAATACTCTGATCTGTGTGAGAAATGCAGTAGAATACCACAAGAAATTGAAGACCCTAAGTGTGCCATATGTAAAAACCCACCAATAAAAGAAAAGACAAACCATTATTTCTTCAAGCTCACTAATTTTGTCAACGAACTAAACAAGTGGCTTGATTCTAACTCTCGGCTTCAAAAAGATGTCAAAAAATATGTTCAAAACTGGATTAAAGATGGTCTAGTAGATTGGGATATTACACGTGATATTACATGGGGTGTCCCAATACCACTTGAAGAGGCAAAAGGCAAGGTCTTTTACGGCTGGTTTGATAACCACCTTGCGTACATCTCATCTGCTATAAAACTGCTCAGTGAAAAAAACATTGATGGAAAACAATTCTGGAATTCTGCAGATATTTATCATTTCATAGGAAAAGACATTGTCTATCATCATTACCTCTTTTTACCTGCCATGCGAATTGGAATTAATAACGAATACAAACTTCCTGATTACATTCCAACACGCGGTCACCTTATGCTACAATCAAAAAAGATTTCAAAAAGTAGGAACTGGTACATTGGACTAAAAGACTTTTTGAGTAATTTCCCAGCAGATTATCTTCGTTTTTATCTTACATTGATAACACCTTATAGTCAGGACGATCTCAATTTTGACTGGGATGAGTTTTCAGCAAGAATAAATTCTGAGCTTATTGGAAACATCGGAAATTTTGTTAACAGAGCGCTAGGCTTTACAAATAAATCACTTTCTGGAATTGTACCTAAAGTTACTGAATTTGATTCACATGATAACGAGGCACAAAAAAAGATTCTAGATTTTAAAGGTGAACTAACTGTATTAATGGAAAAAAATGAGTTGGATAAGGCCCTGAAAAAAATACTTGAATTTTCTGCATACTTTAACCAGTATTTCCAAAAAAAGGAACCTTGGAAAAGTGCAAATGGTTCCAACAATTGCATCTTTATTTCTGTAAATGCTGTTTCTAGTTTGTCTATTGCACTGTTTCCATTCCTTCCGTCCTCATCTGAATGTATGTGGTCTCAATTAAACATGGACGGAAAAATTACTGACAAAAACTGGTGTGCTATATCCGAGATTGCAATAAAATCTGGTCATAAAATTGGTGAACCATCTCCACTATTCAAAAAAGTGGAGCCGGAAGTAATTCAAAAACTCAAATCAAAACTTGGTAAATAATGGCTTTTGACTGGATCTCGCGTGATGGAAAACTAATACTGGGAGCAAGAATTGTACGCACATTTTCATACGGATTTCTAAGTATTATTCTTGCAATCTATCTAAACTTGGTGGGTTTTAATGAAATAGCAATAGGACTTGTTCTCACTGCCACTCTAGTAGATAGTGTAATTTTCAATCTAATTTCCGGTGCTTATGCTGATAAATTTGGACGCAAAAAAATGCTAGTTTTGTATGCAATACTGATGATTGCATCTGCAATTATTTTCTTTGTCACCAACAACTATGTTGCATTAATTATAGCCGCATTGATTGGCACCATAAATGTGACAGGCTCAGAGGTAGGAGCATTTTTGTCATTAGAACAAGCGATTCTACCACAAACCGTATTCAATATTAAAAAGCGCACTTCTGTTTTTGCTATCTATAACACTGTAGGCACTTTTGCAATGGCAGGAGGCGTACTAATGTCTGGACTATCTACCATATTGGAAAATCGTTATGGTCTTGACAAAATTGATTCTATACGCTATCTTTTTCTTTTATATGCGTTTTGTTCAGTTGTAGTACTTGTGATCTATTTTCTACTTTCTCATAATATAGAATCACAAAAAACTCGTATTAATTCCAAACCGATCGCTCTTTCAACCAAATCACGTAAAATAATTAGAAAAATGTCTTCACTTTTTGCAGTTGATGCCTTTGCTGGTGGATTTGTAATCCAAAGTATAGTTTCATTTTGGTTTTACACAAAATTTGGAGCAGACATATCTTCATTATCATATATCTTTGCAACAGCGGCTGTTTTAACTGGACTATCGTTTCTTTTTGCATCAAAACTTGCCTCAAAAATCGGTCTTGTGAATACTATGGTGTTTACACATATTCCATCTAATGTATTGATGATTTTACTTGCATTTGCACCAACGTTTTATGTTGCAATTTTGATTTATCTTGCAAGAATGGGTCTATCTCAAATGGATGTACCAACAAGACAGTCTTACATAGTTGCCGTAGTAAACGAAGATGAGAGGATAGCTGCTGCGTCTATAACAAACACATCTAGAAATGTAGCTCAATCTGTAAGTCCATCTCTATCTGGATTGATAATACATGCGCTATCGCTTTCTGCTCCTTTTGTAGTAGGTGGTGCTCTCAAAATTGTATATGATGTGGGTATATTCTTAAATTTTAGAAAAATAAAACCGCCAGAAGAGATCTAATCCTTGTCTGAGATTTTTTCCAAATATGCCAAAATTCCTGTATAATCAAGTTCCGACATGCCTTCTTTTATGGCATCTTTGTATATCTTGTTAGCAACCTTTGCCATTGGAAGATTGGCGCCAAACTCTTTTGCTGTAAAGCTTATCTCATCCAGATCTTTTTGCATCATCTTTAGGTAGAAAGTAGGATCAAAGATTCCTTTTGCCATCTTTGGCCCTTTGTTTATACTCATGCCTGTTTTGAAGTAAGTGGAATTTAATACATCAAGAAAAACTAACGGGTCAAGATCTGATTTTTTTGCAAGAATAATTCCTTCTGATAATGATATGGCAAGTAAAGCAATCTGCAAATTCATGGCAAGCTTCATTGCATGACCTGCACCATTGTTTCCAATATGGTATGTCCTTGTTGCAATTGAATCAAAGATTGGTTTCCATTTTGTAACCAGATCATCACTCCCTCCTATCATTACAACTAGCTCACCTTTTTCTGCAAGAGGCGGACCTCCCATCACTGGAGAATCTATCATGGGTATTCCATATTCATGATATTTTTTGTAAATTCTTTTTGAATGAATTGGACTTATTGTACTCATATCTGCTATATGTAATCCAGGATGTTTCCCATGGATTACTCCATTTTTTCCAAAAGCTACTTCCTCAATTATCTGTGAATCCTTTAATACTGTAATGACAAAATCTGATCTTTCAGCTACTTCTTTTGGTGATGAGACCGATTTTGCTCCAAGATTAACAAGTGATTGCGTTTTCTCACTGGTCCTATTGTATACTGTTAATTCATGACCATTATTCAAAATGCGGATTCCCACGGATTTTCCAAGTAGTCCAATCCCAATAATTCCTATTTTCATAAAATTATGTTTTTTTATTATTATTTCTCTTTATTGGGATCAAGATATTAATGACTGGAACCTATGATCTGCTCTCAAGTGAACAAAATCCATATCGCCTGAAGCTCTTTTCACATATCGCGAATCTAGCATTATGGCTTTTTCAAGCAGTTGAAGAGCATCGTCTTTTTTTTCTTCAAGAGCCATACTACATGCCTTATGATATAATGCGCTTGCATCATCAGGAACATGAGACAAAATCACATTATAACATGAAATGGCATCTTGGTATTTTTTTAAATAATGAAGGGCAAGTCCCTTGTTTAGTAGACATGTACTATGATCTGGTTTTATGGCAAGTACTTTGTTGTAAATCGATATGGCCTCCTCATACTTTCCAAGCTTCCCTAAGGCATTTCCTTTGTAAATTAAGGCATTGAGATGTTCAGGCTCGACTATAAGCACCCTGTCAAAGTAAAATATGGCATCACGTGGTTTTCCACGGTTGACATGAAGTAGACCAATTCTGAATATTGATTCTAGATTTTGATCTTCATCTTCCGTAAACTCGATTGAGCCAGTCATGTATTGGATAAGTTTTACTATAAAATAAACTCTAAGACAAACTGATATTGCACATGTATCGAATATATCTATGGAAAAAGTAAGGGCCTGTCCTATATGTCCCAACTGTGGTTCAAAAAAATTCGATAGAATGCCAGCAAGTGAAACCATAGTAAAATGTGTTAATTGCGGAAAAGAAATGGTAGTATGAAAATATACGAGTGTTGTACGTTTTTATTTCGATGATTTTAATGGTCAATTATGGCAAAAAGCTGGAAAGATTCTGACGTAAGCATTGATCCTATCAAAAATCAAACCGTTGCAGTAATTGGATATGGTATTCAAGGTGATGCACAATCAAATAATCTCAAAGATTCTGGAGTTAATGTAATAGTAGGTTTGCAAGAAAATGGGTCTAGCTGGAAAAAGGCAACAAATGATGGACATAAAGTTATGCCAATTGCAAAGGCAGTTGAAAAAGCAGACATTGTTCATGTTTTGATTCCTGATATGGTTCAAGCCCAAGTCTACAAAGAGCAGATTGAGCCGAATCTCAAAGCAGGTAAGGCATTATCATTTTCTCATGCAGCTGCAATTCATTGGGGATGGATAACTGCCCCAAAAGATGTTGATGTAATAATGGTAGCACCAAAAGGACCTGGTTCCAAAGTGCGTGAAACCTATCTTCAAGGATTTGGAACTCCTGCAATAGCTGCAGTTTATCAAGATTTTACAAAAAAAGCATGGGATAGAACACTTGCAATAGCAAAAGGAATTGGAAGTACCCGAGCAGGTGTAATTGAAACAACATTTAAAGAAGAAGTAGAAACTGATTGGTTTGGCGAACAAGTTGACCTATGTGGTGGTTCTGCATCTATGATCATGAACGCATTTGAAACACTGGTTGAAGCAGGTTATCAGCCAGAAATCGCATATTTTGAGGTATTGCACGAATTGAAATTAATAGTTGACATGATCCAAAGATACGGAATTGCAGGAATGTATCGAAGAGTAAGTGAAACCGCAAGATATGGTGGGCTAACACGTGGACCTATGGTGATGGATAAAGATGTTAAACAAAAAATGAAAAAGGTACTAAAAATGATTCAAGACGGAACCTTTAACCAAGAATGGATAAGTGATTACAAGAAAAATGGTAAGAATGCATTTGATAGATATATGAAAGAAATAGAGGCGCATCAGGTAGAAAAAGTTGGAAAGATCATGCGCAAAATGATGTGGTCTGACTCCACTGAGTAATTTTACTTTTTCAAGATATTTTTGTGAATAAATTCAACTATAGTGGGAAGTGGTGTTCCGGGTCCGAAATTTCCTTTCACACCTGATTTTTCAAGCTCAGTTTTATCATCTTCGGGAATGACTCCACCCCCTATTACTAATACATCGTTAATTCCTTTCTGTTTTAATGCCTTGACCACTCTTGGAAACAAGGTAAGATGGGCTCCATTTAGTAAGCTTAATGCAACTACGTTCACATCTTCGTCTTCTACTATCTGGGCTATTCTTTCTGGCGTGGCAAAAAGTCCAGAATAAATCACTTCCATTCCTGCATCCCTGAAAGCTCTGCATAATACTAGTGCTCCTCTGTCATGACCGTCAAGGCCTAGCTTTGCCACAAGAATTCTTACACGTTTTATTTGTGCTTTCTGGGACATCGATCTTGGAAGTGTTTTTTGGTCTTTAAAACCTTTATTTGATAAGAATTATAGATCCGGACTCATCTTTAGTTTGTAGCTATAAGCACAAGCTAGGACTCTATTATATGAGCCACATAGTACATGTATGAGTGATAATCCACATTTAGACAATGACGATATGTCATCTATAGAAATAGATGCACTTGATCTTCTTAAAGGAAAAATGTCTGAAAAAGCAATTCGTATAATGAATAATAAAACATCGTCAAAGTAAACGGTTTTAACAGTTGGTTGGAATAATCCTAAAGTAACTTAGGAGTGTAACAAGAAGATTTTATTGTGGTTCCACTACGTGATTATTCCATATGGACTTGGTAAAAGAGATAAAGGCAGGAAACAGGAGGGCAATAGCACGAGCCATATCAATAATAGAAAACGACGAATCTGATGCAAAATCATTAGTTAAAAAAATCTTCAAGATGTCTGGAAAATCATTCAAAATAGGTATAACCGGTCCTGCAGGTGCAGGCAAAAGCACTTTGATTAACAAAACTAGCATCGAACTAAACAAGCTTGGATGCAATGCAGCTGTGCTTGCCATAGACCCCACCAGTCATCTCACAGGTGGAGCAATCTTGGGTGATAGAGTTCGCATGATCGAATCTACTGATTCCGGAACGTATATTCGAAGCATGGCATCAAGGGGTGCTACAGGAGCTATATCGTCTGCATTACGAAATAGTATTCGAATACTAGAATATGCTGGATTTGATCCGATAATAATTGAAAGTGTAGGTGCAGGACAAACCGAAATCGACATATCTAAAATAGTGGATGTAACAGTTGTTGTGTTTAATCCAAATACTGGTGATAATATCCAGACAATAAAAGCTGGACTTACCGAGATTGGTGATATTTACTTGATAAACAAAGGAGATCTTCCTGGTGCAAACCAGCTATTTGATTCTGTTAGAGATTTTATTGGCATGTCGGAAAAAAACCCAATAATTCTTATGACATCAGCCAAATCAAGCAAGGGCGTATCTGATTTTGCAAAAAAACTCTATGAACTAATGGAGATAAAGAAAAAGACAAAAAAACAAAGTGAGAAATCTAGGCTAGATGTAGAACTAAGAGATATTGTTTTAAATAATGTCAAAAATAAAGTCAGTACAATGCTTGATGAGAGCAAAATGTATGCAACATACTTAAGAAAAGTACAATCAAAAGAAATGGATCCTTTCACAGCCGCAGAAAAGATAACAAAGGAGATAAAGTAAATGGCAGAAAAAATAAAGACTGATTCCAACATTACTGTGAAAAAATTCTACGATTCTAAAATAAAACCTCGCAGTAAGAATGAGCAACCCGGAAAGTATCCATTCACAAGGGGGATACATCCTGGAATGTATCGTGATAGGCTTTGGACTATGAGACAGTATACTGGTTTTGGTACTGCTGATCAAACAAACCAGCGATTCAAGTATCTGCTCGAAAGAGGACAAACTGGTCTTAGCATGGCATTTGACTTGCCAACTCAGATAGGATATGATGCTGATGACTGTCATGCAGAAGGTGAGGTTGGAAAAGTTGGAGTATCAATTACGTCACTCAAAGACATGATGACATGTTTTAATGGAATACCACTTGATAAAGTAAGTACTTCTATGACAATTAATTCTACAGCGTCAACACTGCTTTCACTTTATATTGCAACAGGTGATTCACAAGGAGTTTCAAGCGAGAAATTAAGAGGAACAACACAAAATGATATACTCAAAGAATACATTGCAAGAAATACCTACATCTATCCTCCGAGACCTTCTATGCGATTAATTGGAGACATGATAGAATATTGTTCCAAAAAAGTCCCACAATGGTATCCTATATCAATATCCGGATATCACATGCGAGAGGCTGGGTGTAACGCAATTCAAGAAGTTGCTTTTACGATGGCAAATGCAATAGAATACATTGAGACCTGTGTTGAAAGAGGACTCAAGATTGACAAATTTGCTCCGAGACTGTCGTTTTTCTTTTGCTGCACAAATGAATTTCTAGAAGAGATTGCAAAATTTCGTGCGGCAAGAAGAATATATTCCAAAATACTAAAACAGAGATTTCACGCGCGTGATCCAAAATCGCTTCAGCTAAAATTCCATGTTCAAACAAGTGGTGAATCTTTGACAGCTCAGCAACCAGATAATAACATAATTAGGGTTGCAATACAATCAATGGCAGCAGTATTGGGAGGATGCCAGTCATTACACACAAACTCAAAAGATGAAGCGCTAGCTCTTCCAACCGAGGCTGCTGTAAAAATTGCTTTAAGAACACAACAAATTGTAGGATATGAGAGCGGTATTACAAAAACTGTCGATCCTTTGGCAGGTTCTTATTATGTTGAATATTTGACTGATGAAATTGAGGATCAAGTAAATAAATATCTCAAAAAAATTGACAGGATGGGTGGTTCTATGGCTGGAATAGAGAGAGGCTTCTTCCAATCTGAAATCAGACAGAATGCTTATAGATTAAAACAAGAAATTGACAAAAATGAAAGAATAATTGTTGGGGTCAACAAGTTTACTGACACAACAGAACAAAAACCCGAAATTATGAAAATTGATAATAGTATCCAAGACAAGCAGATTCAAAACCTAGAGGAGTTAAGAAGCACAAGAGATAACAAAAAAGTTGAAGATGCCCTTTCCAAGCTGAAATCAGCTGCTGACAAGAATGAAAACCTAATGCCATACATATTGGACTCTGTAAAAAGCTATGCGACATTGGGTGAAATCAGCAATACCTTTAGAGAGGTTTTTGGCATATATCGACCAAAGGAGGCATTCTAGAATGAGACTTGATCATGTAGCTATTGCAGTAAACAATTTAGATGAAGCAGTAAAGGAATACCAAACAGCTTTAGGGATAAAACAAATTGAATTTGAAACAGTAGAAACAGAAGGTGTCCGAGTTGCAATACTACATCTTAATAATTCTAGAATTGAACTAATGGAACCAACAAAGGAAACTAGCCCAATTAAGAAATTTTTAGCTACAAAAGGTGAAGGATTACATCATGTAGCACTTGAAACCGACGGAATTGAGGGTGTGGTCGATAGGATGAAAACTTGTGGAGTCAAATTCTTGGGTGAAGTAAGACCAGGGTCAAGAGGGACAAAAATTACATTTATTCATCCCAAGTCACTTCATGGTGTGTTAACGGAGCTTTGTTCACACTCAAAATAGGAGAGGTTATTCTACTAGTTTTAGAGTGTCCGATGCTGTAATTATTCCAACTATCTTGCTGTTTTTTGATATCAATACACACTTTGAGAATCGTACTAATGAGACAAGTGTCTTAACCGGTGTGTTAAACTCAACAATAGGAGGTCTTGGATCCATGATTTCCAAGAGTTTGATCTTTTTTCTTTCTGTTTCATCATTATCCAACAAATGTTTTACAATCCCATCTTCAGTGATGAGGCCTACAACCTCGTTTCCTGCAAATACTGGAATCTGGCTGATGGATAGGTCTTGCATCATTTTTATAGCATCATGTAATGAATCTGTGGTTTTTAGTTTAGCAATATCTTTGCTACAAATATCGCCTGCTTTAGTTGAAGATTGGCTTTCAAGTGACCATAATACTTCAAAAATTTTTCTGGCAGTTGCATAACTTGGCTGGCATCTACCTGACTCTATCTGGTTTATCATAGATGTACTGACTCCAGTAAGTGATGCTAGTTTTTGTTGTGTTAGACCTATCTTTAACCTAGCTTGTTTTATTGATTCTAGTCTTGGTAACATGTAAAATCATCACACTTTGTATATTTTAATATACGCAACAAAATATTATTTCATTCCTGCTTTTCTACCGAATTTTGCGATGAAAAAGATAACTACTGAGATGATCATAAAATCAATTATTACTCCGACAAAATCTCCTATTCCAAAATTTATTCCACCACTTACTGGTATGTTGACAATTGCCTTTCGCCAATCTCCGCCGGGAATAAATGCTCCTGGTATTGGCATGATGAGATCCTGAACTAGGGCAGTTACAACTTTTCCTATGGCCGTTCCCATGATGAATCCTATTGCTAGTCCTAGTACCCCAGCTTTTCCAATAAACTCCTTAAATTCTGCTAACATGCCTTTTGGAGCTGGTTTGGTTGGTTCTACTTTGGGACTGAGTGCCTCTCGTATTTTCTTAAGCTCTTCAAGAATTTCATTGTCAACTGTCATGAATTTAATTCATTAATATCTGATATAACATTCTTTGTATATGTTACTCAGTTTTACATATTAATTTCATTTGAATGCATTGGCAAACTCTTCAATGATTTTTTGCCAATCTCTTGCTTTTACAATTCCACTTGCCACAAGTATTCCTTTTGCGCCAAGCTCTATTGCACGTGATACATCTTTGCCTGAAACGATTCCTGCTCCGCATAATAGGCGTGTCTTATTCTTGGCGTTTTTTACTACCATGACTGATTTTGTAATAATTTCAGGTTTTTCTTTTGATACTGCTTTTCCTGATCCAATTAGCTCAGGAGGTTCTATTGCAATGTAATCTGGATTTAGTTTGACATATGTTTCTACTTCGTTCACATCTCTTACACATACCACCGATTTCATCTTAAGCTCTCTTAGACGTACTATTAGAGTTTCAATTTCTTTTGGAGAAATTCTATGTTCACTATGATTTATAAGTGAACCTGTAATGCCTGATTTTTTTGTAAGCTCAGGTATTACAAATCCTGTGGTACTTCCAGGATTCAAAACATCAAGATGCTGTGCGAATACAGTAACAGGTACTTTAGCAACTTCTGACAAGAGATGTTGGGGTGGACATACAACTATCTCCAATCTATGTTTTTTTGCTACTTTTGATGCTATTTTTGCAAGTCGTACTGCTTTTGGACCCGCGATTTCTTCATAATTTTTGAAATTTATTATAAACAACTATCCAGGAAAGGTTACAGTTCCTAATATATCAAGATCTTGATATGTGATAAATTCTTTATACTGTTTTTGCATTATAAATCATATCTTGAATAGCACTTCGATAATGTTACTTGGACAAATAAAACAAGTAACCAGAGATACACAACTGAAACCGGAAGATGAGACCACAATAAAAGATGTGTTTAAAAATATTCTATCAAGCGGAGACAATTATGATCTTTCTGAAATTGAGAAGTGGGTCAATACCATAACTAAATCACAATCCATAGTAGATCGAATCATGAATATTGCACATTATCAAAAAATAAAACATGAAACAAACAATAGGTTAAAAATTATGCCAGATGGTTGCGGCTGTTGTGGGAACTGCTAGTTACTTCTTTATTCCTAACGTTCTGTTTTTAAGTCTGAGGTATGTGTTGCGACACTTTCTGCATCTTGTAGCACTCATTGGGTTCTTTGCGCCACATGAAAAACATACTTTAAAGTGTAATCTTGCCTTTTGAGCAATTTGTTTTTTTAATGGATCTGTAATTGGCATTTTCTTTCCTTTTCTTATCTACTATTTGATTCTACCTTTTTCCATCTTACCTGCAAGTAACATGGGTACTTCAGCGGGTCTTTTTGCAACAGGGACGTTAGCCTTGGCATACATTGAAACCTTTGATTCTGCAGAGCCATAATTTCCATAAATTATTGCACCGGCATGTCCCATTCGTTTCTCTTTTGGTGCGGCTCTTCCTGCGATGTATGCAACTACTGGTTTGTCAAATTTAGTATCAATGATATGTTGTGCAAGCATCTCTTCCGCATCTCCTCCAATTTCTCCAACTACTACAACACCATCAACATTAGTTCCATTGCGGATTCTTTCAAATGCTTCGATTAAGGGAGTACCATTGATGGGGTCACCCCCAATTCCTAAACAAATGCTTTGACCAAAATTTGCAAGTGATAAATTGTGGGACACTTCGTACATCAAAGTTCCACTTCTTGAGAGAACAGCTATTCTTCCCGGTTTGAACGGTGATGCAGGCATAATTCCGATCTTGATTACTCCTGGAATTATTATGCCTGGAGTATTTGGTCCTATCACTATGGCATCTTTCTTTTTTGCCAAGTCAACTACTGTTAATGCATCTTTGACTGGTACGTGTTCTGGAATTGCAATTAACAATTTTATGCCTGATTCAAGGGCATCTATTGCAGCACTAAGAAAAAACTTTGCAGGTACAAAAACAATTGAAATTTTTGCACCTGTTGCTGATACCGCATCTTTCATGTTTTCATAGATTGGTATTTCTTCAATTTTTTGTCCACCCTTTCCTGGTGTAACCCCAGCTACAATATTGGTTCCATATGCACGCATTTGTTGTGTATGAAATGATCCAAACTTGCCAGTTATACCTTGTACAATAACTGGTTTTTTCTTATAGTCGTTTTCTCCTTCTTTTCCAATTAGTAATTCAAAAAGATCAACCATTTTTGTTTACCTCAATCACTGCAGCATTTATTGCTTCTTCAATTGTATCAAACATTTTAGTTCTTGAACCTTTTAGCATTTCTTTTGATTTGTCTGCTTCTGATCCAGACATTCTTGCAAATACTGGTATGTCAATAACTTTATTTTCATATGCTTTGATAAAGGCAGTAGCAACAGTTGTTGTTTTTACAATTCCTCCGTAAAGATTTACTAGTATGCCTTTTACTTTTTTCATTTTACTAATTAGTGTAAGTGCTTCATATACTGTCTCTGTAGTAGCCCCTCCACCCACGTCCAAAAAACAGGCTGGTTTTCCTCCATGGTCTGATAACATGTCAAGTGTAGACATGACCAATCCTGCACCATTTCCAACAACTGCTATGTTTCCATCTAACTCTACTAGTGAAAAACCGCTTTTTTCTGCTTTTTCTTCTAATTCTGAAATCTCTTGAAACTTTCTTAACTCATCGTGTCTGAACATTGAATTATCATCAATTATGACTTTGCCATCTAGTGCTACAAGTGAATCGTCCTTTAGTATTGCAAGCGGGTTAATTTCAGCAAGCTCTGCTTCTTTTTCCACCGTTACTTTTGATAATTTTTGTAATATGTCTACGAACTGAGCCAACGACTTGTCTTTCAGGCCAATCTCTTTTCCAACCTCTTCTGCAGTTTTAGCATCTACGTTTCCAAGACCAACTTCGCGTATTATCTGACTCTTTACAGATTCTATTTCCACACCTCCTTCTGAGGAAGTAATTATAGTATAGCATCGTTTACCGCGATTTAAAAATAAAGATAAATACAATTCTTTTTTAATATCTGCCATTTTTTCAAGAAGTATTGCTTTTGTCTTTTCGCCCTTGACTACTTTTTGCATGATTTCTGGATATTTTAATTCAAATTCATCGGCATTATGACATTTTTGAATTGCGCCAGCTTTTCCTCTTCCACCTACTGCCATCTGAGCTTTTATCACAAACGGAAACCCTAAAGCATTGGCATCTTTTCTACCCTGTTCAATATCGGTTGATGTTAATCCCTTTGGAATAGGAATGCCATATTCTGCAAATAACGACTTTGCTTGATATTCTAGCAGGCGCATGATGGTTTGTCATTTTTATGGTCTTATAATCTGTTTGTTGAATTTTGCTAATTTCTGATTTGTTATGATCTCAAATTCTATTCTAATTCTCTTTATTTTTCAAATATCACAAATTAGAATTTTTATGATAAAGAGAGTTAAAAATACCTTGTATGAGACTAGAAATAGTTTTGGAGTAGGACCATGGCAAGATAGGTGTCATAAGACACTTGGTTCTATCTCCAAAACATCTTGATTTGATTATTAATAATTTTCAAATATAATTACATTATGTTGATTGTCGATCCTAGTTTGTCTGATATTTACCTGAATTGTTCTTCTAGATAGTCTATGGAAGTTAAAAGCAGATCTTTGCTTTTCTTCATTAACCATAGGGGGAACTCGTCCAGAGTAAATACGAATTGTTGCTGGAAGCTAGGTACTATACCTCCGCCAGACGTGATTACCTGAACTACCACATATCCTTCAACCAATGTACAAACGGTTTCCTGATATGATTCTCCCTCCTCTTCCATAGTATTTCGATATAATATGATTGGAGTCGTGGTCTTGCCAACATGAGACGAACCCTTTTTTAAAAGCACAGAAAAGTGAGATAACAGCCATCCGTCAAGGGTAATTTGTTTTGGCATGCTTATTATCTACAATTTAATTATTTAATTGAATGGATAAAACCCTATTCCACTGAGATTCGAATCTTTTGACCATCGACATCTTCATATTTGTAGGTTTTAGCAGTGTCAGAAAACTCTATTTTCTTTACCCTTACAAGAAATGCCAAATCTTTTTGTTTTTCTTGAATCATTTCCTGCGATTCTTCGTCTAGGTCTAAAATATGTGCTGTGTTTAGGATATCCGTTGGATTATAACCCTTTTCTTTTCTTAATACCTGTATTCTTCGTGCAATATCTCTTAATAGACCACGTGCCAACATTTCGCGATTTCTTGCAGTGCTGATAAATACGACCAGCGAGTCACGACTTGCCATGGCGTATTCCTTTTTCTCTGTAAATCCAACAACAAAGTCATCACGGTCCAATACTATTTTGTTGTCACCAAAATCAAAAGTAAAAGATCCACTTGCAAGTAATTCATCTAAAATCTTTGAGGGTTCGATTTCAGCAAATTTTGATAGTAACCTGTTCATGTCTTGCTTTGCTTTCGGACCAACTTTTTTTCTATCAAGTTCAATTTTTGGCAAAATAGGCAGTCCTGCTTTAAGAAATTCCGCAACTTGTTCTAATCCTTCTGATTTTTGAATTTCCTTGATCTCGTATTTTTCAACGTTAAGTTGTGAAAGTAGTAAATCCGATAATGATTCAAGCTTAGAACGCTGATTGGGCTCAAGACAAATTATGGCATGATTCAAAGGCCATCTTCGCTTTAGCTTGCCTTTCATTCTGGCTGCAGCAGAAACTGATACGGCTTCTTTCATCAAGTCAAAAGATTCTTCCACCTTGTCATTTATCAAGCTGGTTTGGGGTTTGGGAAATTCATCAAGTAGGATGTGCTTGGTTTCCTCAAATATGTTACTATATAGATACTGCGTTATGAAAGGACACACTGGATGCAGCAAGATATCCAGTGTTCGCAAAATGGCAGAAAGCGTAGCATAAACGGAGTATCTTCTTTCTTTTTGTGTATCGTCTTCTGCCCAAAGTTCTTCACGTATTATTGGAATATATACTTGACTTACTGAATTTATAATATAATCATCTATTGCACGAGTTGATTCATGAAACCTACACTTGTCTTGTAATTCTTTTACTGTTGAAATTAATTTTTGAAGCTTCGATAATATCCATGCCTCTGGTTCTTTTAAAAGAAGTTTTTCTTTTGCCCACTGTGTGGTGTATTTTTTTTCAAATTTATCAAACTCACTGTTTTGTTTAAAATACAAGTGTAGATGATATAAAGTACTTAGTATCTGATATGGTCTTGCAACAAGTTCATCAGTACTGAAATTAATTGGTTCAATCGGACTCGATTTCCACATAAAATAAAGCCTAATCAAATCAACTGGATACTTGTTCAATAGCTCAGTTGCATCAAGAACATTTCCGAGACTTTTACTCATCTTGTTTCCATTTTTATCAAGTACATGTCCTTGAAACAGAAATGATCTAAATGGTGCAACGGGGGCATCATTGAAGATTACATTTTCTATCAATAATGTATATGCCCAACCACGTGTTTGGTCTATTCCCTCCGTAAGAAACATTGCTGGAATGAATTCTTTATACTCTGAATCACTTAGCGAAGAAAATGGTGCAGCACCACTGTTGTGCCATGTATCCAAAACAAATTGTTCTCTTTCCATTTTCGCACTACACTTGTCACACTTTATAGTAACCTTGTCTATCCATGGCCTGTGTAACTCAAAGTTTGGGCCATCTGGCAAGTCTAAGGACGCATCAACAATCTCTTTTCTTGTAAAAAACCATCTGCGATTGTTACAACTTGAGCAAGTCCATATGGGAAGCGGGCATCCCCAAATTCTCTCCCTTGAGATGCACCAAGGATGTTTATCTTTTATTATTTCAAGAAACCTGTTGCGAGGTGGCTCAAAAAAGTATTCTACATTTTCCGCAGCTTTTATTGCTTTGTCTCCTAATCTATCAAGAAAATAGAAGAATCCTCTCCGTGCTAACCATAAAAGTTTGTGGTGTGATCTCCAACATAGCGGATATTGATGTTTTATCTTACCAATCTTTATCAACGCACCTTTTTCTTTTAAAGAACTTACAATCTTTTCATCTGCATCTCTTACAAAAAGACCTGCATAGGCACCTGCCTTCTCTGTAAATTGTGCATTGTCATCTATTGGATTAAACATGGGCACTGATCTCTTATTCGCAATCTCGAAGTCTTCTTCACCATTTGCTGGTGACAAGTGTACTAATCCACTTCCTGTTTGAATGTCAACAAAATTTTCTGCTACTACACAGTGGAACGAAGGAAGCATTGTCTTTTCTTGCAATCCTGGAATTTCGCCTGATAAAGGATGGATGTATTTTTTCATTTCTAATGAATTGCCTTTTACAGTTTTGATGATGGAATAGTCTTCTATTCTCACTTCTTTCATAAATTCCTCTAAGCGTTTCTCACCTATGAGCCAGATCTCATTTCCTACTTTTACATGAACATAATTCTCGTCTGGATTAACTCCTACCATTGCATCAGTTACAAGCGTAAACGGCATGGTTGTCCAAACTATCAAGTATAGATCTTCATCACGTAATTTTACTTTGTAGTAAAGTGAAGGGTCTTGAACCATCTCATATCCTTGATTGACTTCAGCATGACTAAGTGATGTTTGGCAACTTGGACAATAAGCTACTACTTTGTATGCTTCTGAAAGTATGCCACTCTGATTTGCTTTTTTTAGGTATTGCCACTCTCGTTCGATGTATTCATCTTTGTATGTCCAGTATGCTTTTTTTTGATTAAATGACATTCCAAGAAGATTGTCTACCTCTACCCACTTTTCGTTAAATCTGTGAACAATTTTTTTACATTCGGAAACAATTTTTTCAATTCCTACTGATTCCAAGACTTGTGATTTACTTCCTGTTATTCCCAATTCTTTTTCTGCTTGCAATTCAACAGGAAGTCCTTGTGTATCCCACCCTGCATTAAAAATTATCTTATAGCCCTGAAGTGTGGTGTATCTGTACCATACATCTTTGATTATTCTTCCTCGAAGATGACCCGCATGTGGTATGCCATTCATTGTAGGCGGGCCCTCTATGAATGCAATTTTCTTTGTTTTATTTGATGACTCAAAAATCTTTTTTTCTAAGTCTGCATCAAGATTTTTTCGCACATCGTCTTCAATTTTTTTTAAGTTAAACTCTGGTGGCAATCGATGCATTTAGAAATCAGGTAAAGTTCTTGATATTATAAAGGTACAAAAATGAAGTGTGAAGGTCTACTCTCTATCTTGAGAATGACTCCGGCAAATATCCGATCTTTATTGCATTCATTACCACTTCTGTGCCTGCCGATAATTTGTTATCCCATGATTGAATTATCAGATGGGATGTATCCATTGTATTTGCTGGTGTGATTTGAAATGTAATGTACATGTATTGTTTATCGTATGTTATGTCGGCAGTTGCTTTTTTTATTATGCCATGTGGGTCGGTTGTTGTGATGCCTGAATCTCTATCCCATGCAATAGATGTATCACTTTTGTATGTTGCTGGTAGTGTGCCCTTTAGGTTCATGAATAAGGCCACATGATTGATGAATTGTGGACTTGCATGATGGTATATTTTTATGGTTACCATGTTTGTTATACCAACATAAAGTTTCTGTGCAGGTATAGTTGTTGGACTCTTTGAAATATCAAACGATATTCCATTTATTTTTAGTCCATTGTTGTATGAATCGTATGGTCCTGCTCCATACTGTGGTCCATATGATACTCCGTGACCCCATATTGCATATGCAGGTGCATTGATTGCCAATATGGAGGAAGCCAGTACAATTAATGATGCAATGCCAGCTATTTTGAATACTGTTTTTTGCATTAAGGTTGACTCTATATGAAATCAATATAAAGTTTTACCCATGTTTTTTGATGATTTTTCACTACAAATTATTGAAATTAACTTTAGAATCTATTTTGATGTGTATCTTTTCGCCGCTGTGCTGGTGATCATTATAAATCATTTTTGTCTTGATACCATTTTTATTAAGATACCCTTCAAGCAGTAATGCCCATGGTATAGAATGTCCACTGTTGACTTTAGATTCAATTACAAAATGATTTGAGCTTGACTCATAGTATAGATTTCCAGAGCATGTTATGTCTAATGTGGAATTGAGAAGTAATATGACCTCGTCTAGTGTTTTTGCAGACAAGTCTATGCCATTCTTGTTTAGGAATGTCATAAGATCAATTCCTTTGTTTTTTGAATTCAACATTGAATTTAAGACATAACCCAAACCGCTTTCGCTTATAACCTGTATTGCCTTCAGTGTTTCTTGAGCTTCGCTTTTTGTCATATCTATCAAATTGTTTATCTTGATCCCACTCTTCCACATTTGCTCAAATGCCTTCACTTGATTTGTGGCAAGAACATCCGTTGATAAGAATATGGCACCTTTTCCATTGTTACTGTTTATCATAATGAATTCAGAATCATCAAAGATTGCCATATTTTGTGAAATATCTGATGTCTTTAGTTTTATTCCTGCTGGTAATTGATGAAACGTTTCAGTACCAACCAAATTTGATGGTATGACTATCTTGACATCTATATTTTTCCGCATCGCATGAATTAGGGAATCCTTGCATTGTGAAAGCAAGTTCAATCCCCATGAATCTACCATTGCATGTATGGATGTCTTGGATCCTTCAATCATGGATTGTAATTGTTTGAATACATAGTTTGGCGCAAGATGAAAGTATCTTTTCTCTTCTGAACCCCTTGCTTTTTTACTGTCTTCGCTAAGCTGTTTTAGTTTTGTAATTAAACTATTCATGGCATTTACTCTATTGATCTGTTCTTGAATCAACTCATCAAAGGCATCTTCTGGTGCTATTGCGGTACACATGATTGGCTTACTTTTTGAAATAATTGCAATCTTCTTTTTTTCAAGTTTTAGCAATGTGGGATAAACTTTGGTTCGTGGTAAATTCGAGTAATATGCAAGCTCACTTGCAGATATGGTTCCCTTAGTAATCAAAGTGACATAGGCCTGTGCTTCGTATTTGCTGAGTCCGAATTCCTCTAGACTTACAGCTAAATCCTGACCTTTGACCATGGACAGAACTTGATTGATTGAAAGGTAAACTGAATAGCTAAATTCATTGAACAAAGGCTAGAAAAAATACTAAGCTGTATCTACTAGGAATGTTACTATGGTTACAGGTTACGAAAGTACACGAATTTGATATATCTAGAATTAATCTAATGTTCAGATGATAAGCCAGTCTAAATGGAAAATAGAATATGATTCAAAGACCAATCTAATACGTGCAACTACACTCAAGCCAAGGGTAGACTACGCGGTAGAAATAGTGGATATATTACTTGACATCTTGGTTCAAAAAAGACAAGAACTTGATAGAAAAAACCTAGAACTATACAGAAGAAACGATGAAACGCATGAATCACTCGAAATACTGAAAAACCAAATCAAAGACGAATTTGAGATTTCATTCATCATAGAGTCGCTACGACAGATAAGACGTAGCCTTGATTCTATAGTTGGTTTGGGCAACCTACCAGTAGTCTTGTCACCCACCGTGTCTGTTGTCAGAACACTGCGTTCAAGAATGCTTGGAATTATGCCACAGTTAGATTCTCAACTGGGCGAATTATCCCTATTAATTGGCGGAATCATAATAGATTCTGCACACTTGGCAAGCGCGAATCTTGATTTTGGCGTGGCCAATGAAATTTCAAGAAGATTACTTGATGAAGCTAAATTGATTGCTGACTCTAAAATAAACAAGCAATTCCCTAATGTAGATTTATCGTAAGCAAACACAATGTTACATTTCTCAAAGCAAGAGAGCCAGGAAAACCTGAATGCGTATTTGTCAAAAATAAAAATATTGTCGGGTAAAATTGAACAAAAAATTATTCAAAAGGGAAAAGACCATGATGACTTCATAGAGTCATTATCAGTTGAAGAACTAAAAGACTTGCGACAGATAATTTTAGCCTCTGAGTATCTTCTTACCAAGTATAAGGATAAAAAAGACATAAAATTGTTTTTAGAAGAATTCATCGGTGTACTATTACACGCCTCAAATTCTGTAAATTCGCTCAAAAATGATCTAGAAGATCTTGTAGTATCAGCAGAGGTTGCTTTTCATCAGATTCAACATCTTCATGATGAGGTTACACATAATTTAGAACTTGGTCATACAGTCCAAACACGACTTGATGATTACGGTCTTCCACTTAAGCACACACCTAGTCCAGTAGTGTCGATAGTTGAGCAAAAGGCAGAAACTAGTTCAATTAATTTAACAAATTCTTCTAGACGAGTTAACACCAGTGATTACCTTGAAAGAACCGCAGTTGAGATCTAGACTGTGATATTATGAGCCTAGCCCCGCAAGAATTAGAAAACAGTGCCAGCAAGTTCGCCGCTGAGGCAATAAAGCTGGATTCTCAAGGTGCACGAGGCATGGCAATATCGAATTATCAAAGGGCAATTGAATCACTTGTAAAACTAATCAATCTTTACCCAGAAAACAAACTAAACCGGGTATATCAAGAACGTGTGGCGGCATATCAGAACCGCATCAAGGCACTACAAATGAATACCATGCCAGTTGAACCAGTGGTAGACTCTAAGGCAACTCCTGAAGAACAGAAACAGAGCCTAACAAGAAACGAACTTGACTCCTTAATCATGAAAGAAAAACCCAACATAAGCTGGGAAGAAGTAGTAGGACTAGATGATGCTAAAAACGCACTAAGAGAATCAATCGTATATCCTGCTAAAAGACCAGATTTATTCCCACTTGGATGGCCTCGTGGAATTTTGTTGTATGGACCACCAGGATGTGGAAAAACAATTTTGGCAGCAGCTACTGCAAGTGAGATTGATGGATATTTCATAAACGTAGATGCAGCTTCTATGATGAGTAAGTGGCTAGGAGAAGCAGAAAAGAATGTCTCAAAGCTATTTTCGATGGCACGAGGACTAGCTGAAAAAGAAGGACTTCCAGTAATTTTGTTTATTGATGAGGTTGATTCACTTCTTGGAAATCGCAATAGTGAAGTAGGTGGCGAAATTAGAGTAAAAAACCAATTCTTAACTGAAATGGATGGAATAAATGGAAAAGGAAAGGATCTTAAACTATACGTAATTGGTGCAACAAACAAACCATGGAGTCTTGATTGGCCATTTCTTAGAAGATTTACGAAAAGAATCTACGTTTCACTACCTACGCTTGAAGCAAGAATAAACTTGTTTGATTTGTATACTGCACCACTGAAAAAAGAGGAAAATGTAAAGACTGCAGAACTTGCAAAGATGGCAGATGGCCATAGCGCAAGTGACATTAAGGATATTTGTCAATCAGCTCAATTGATGGTAGTAAACGACTTGTTCCATTCTCCAAGTTTTAGCGAGCCAGTGGTAGGAGAAGAAAATAAATCCCAACCACGACCTATTTCGATATCTGATTTTAAGGAAATAATTTCAAGAAGAAAACCAAGTGTCAGCATGGAAATGATTCGTGCCTATTACAAATGGAGCGAACAGTTCAAGGCTCTATAAACCAAAACCAGAACAACAACCAAAGATCTACATAAAACTTAAATTCTCATTTTAATTCAGTTGCTGAGGGTTTCAGAAATTCCAATAAAGAAAGCCAAACATGCAAACAAGTTTGGTAAGCTTGTTTTGGAAGATGGAACTGTTTTTGACGGAACGGGATTTGGTTATTCTACTACAGTTTTTGGTGAAGCCGTATTCAATACTGGTATGGCAGGATATGTTGAAGCACTAACTGATCCATCATATAGTGGTCAGATATTGACGCTTACCTATCCTCTTGTTGGAAACTATGGTGTGCCTGACATATCTGTAAAAGATGAAGATGGCATAAAGCAAAACTCTGAATCAGATAGGATCCAGGCAAGGGGACTTGTAGTACACGAATTATCACTTACTGCCAGTCATTGGAGTTTACAAATGACACTTGATGAATGGTTGCACAATGAAAAAGTTCCAGGCATATCTGGAATTGATACTCGTGCACTTACTACAAAACTTAGGACAAAAGGTGTCATGATGGCAGCACTTGCAGTATCTGATAAAGAAATAGATGAAAATGAATTAAAGAAAAGTTTGGCATCTGCAAAAAAATACAATGATGAAGAATTCATGAATGTCGTTTCTACAAAACAACCTGAAGTTTATGGAAAAGAGCAAGAATCAATTGTTGTTGTAGATACTGGTGTAAAAAACGCAATACTTCGTAATATACGAAAACTCGGATACAAGGTGATTAGGGTTCCTTGGAATTATTCTATTGAAAAAATTCTTTCATATAACCCACGTGGTGTTGTATTGTCGAATGGTCCAGGCGATCCAATAAAATGTGGTGATACCATGAAAACAGCTAAAGCGTTAATTGACAAAAACATACCTACACTTGGAATATGTCTTGGTGCACAAATACTGGGTCTTGCAGGGGGGGCTGAAACATACAAACTCAAGTATGGTCATAGGGGACAAAACAAATCTTGTATTGATTTGGATACAAATCAGGTTTATGTGACAAGTCAAAATCATGGATATTGCATTGATCCTGAATCTCTAAAGAAAACTGATTTCAAATTATGGTTTACTAATGCTGATGACAAAACTGTGGAAGGAATAAGACACAAGGAAAAAAAGATAATCGCAGTTCAGTTTCATCCAGAAGCTTCACCTGGACCTTTTGATTGTATGTTTGTTTTTGAAGAACTCAAGAAACTCATAGGGGAGGAAAATGCCAAAAAATGAATCGCTGAAAAAGATTCTTGTTCTTGGTAGTGGAGCCATTAAAATCGGAGAAGCAGGCGAAAGTCACTAAAATGACCGCCAATTCGATTACTCCGGTAGCCAATGCCTCAAAGCCATCAAAGAAGAAGGGATCAATAGCATTCTTGTAAATCCAAATATTGCAACAATTCAGACTGATACAAGATTTGCAGACAAGGTGTATTCTATCCCAGTAAATCCACAATATGTGGAATCCATTATAGAATCTGAAAGACCAGACGGTTTAATGCTTGGATTTGGTGGACAAACTGCGCTAAACTGTGGAGTAAAGCTTGACGAAATAGGCGTATTAAAGAAATATGGCGTCAAGGTGCTAGGAACCCAGATAAAAGGAATTCAAGCAACTGAAGACAGACAACTCTTCAAAGATTCTATGATTGAATGTCATGTTCCAGTACTCAAAAGTAAAACGGTATACAATTTTGAGGAAGCAAAAAAAGTAGCACAAGATCTTGGATATCCGGTAATCATACGTGTAGCATACACACTAGGTGGAAAAGGTGGCGGTGTTGCACATAATGAGATTGAGTTACATGAGATTGTATCAAGAGGATTGAATGCAAGTCTTGTGGGTCAAGTTCTAATCGAGGAATACATTGGAAATTGGAAACAAATCGAATATGAGGTTATGGCAGACTATCATGGTAACAATGTAATAATTTGTAACATGGAAAATGTACTTTCAATGCGGGTACATACTGGTGATAACATTGTAGTTGCTCCTTCTCAGACACTTGATAATCATGAATATCAAATGCTAAGGTCTGCTGCATTACGTGCAGCAAAACATGTTGGAATAGTTGGAGAGTGCAACATACAGTTTGGACTAGATCCAAATTCGGATAGGTATGTTGCAATAGAAATGAACCCTAGACTTTCACGTTCATCTGCTCTTGCCAGTAAGGCAACAGGATATCCTATTGCTTACATGGCAGCCAAAATCAACATGGGTTATACACTACCAGAGCTTGTAAACCATATAACAAAAACCACAACTGCGTGCTTTGAACCATCACTTGACTATATTGTATGCAAGCACCCACGATGGGATTTTACCAAGTTTGAGCTTGCAAATCGTAATCTTGGACCTACTATGAAGTCTGTCGGTGAAGTAATGGGGGTGGGGCGATGCTTTGAAGAATCATTTCAGAAAGCAATACGCATGTTAGAAATTGGAAATGACGGTCTTGTCGCGAACAGGATGCCTGATGAGAAATATGACATTGAAGAAATTGAAAACAAGTTACAAAACCCTGATGACAAAATTTTGTATCATATTGCAGCCGCTATAAAACAAGAAATATCAGTTGAGAGAATCTACAAACTTTCAGCAGTAGATCCTTGGTTTATAGAAAAAATCAAAAATATTGTTGATATCGAGAAACAACTAAAAACACCACTTGATCTAAAGGTTCTACGTAAGGCAAAAGAGATTGGATTCTCAGACAAGCAAATTGGTCGTCTTGTTGGAAAAGATGATCTTGAAATACGAAAAATTAGAAAAGAATATGGGATTATTCCAGTGGTAAAACGGATAGATACACTTTCGGCCGAGTGGCCCGCGAAGACCAATTACCTGTACCTGACATATGGTGGAACAGAAAATGACTTTGAGATTGATAGCAAACCAAGAAAGATAGCTGTTTTGGGGGCAGGTCCATACAGAATAGGTAGCAGTGTAGAATTTGACTGGGGCACAGTAAACATGGTGTGGGGTCTCAAGGCAAATGGTGTAGATGAGGTATCTGTAATAAATTGCAATCCGGAAACTGTATCAACTGATTATGACATCTGTGATAGGCTATACTTTGAAGAGCTTACACTAGAACGAATACTTGACATCTCGGATTTTGAAAAACCAGATGGAATAGTTACTGCAGTAGGTGGACAAACGGCAAACAATCTTACACCAAAGCTTGCAAAAAATGGAATAAAGATAATTGGAACATCGCATGATGATATAGACAGAGCAGAAAATCGTTCAACTTTCAGCAAGGTACTTGACGATCTTCATATTATGCAACCTCCATGGCAAGCATTTTCAAGCCTACCTGATGCTAAAAAATTTGCAATTAAAGTTGGATATCCTGTTTTGGTAAGACCATCATATGTTCTAAGTGGTGCGGCAATGAAAGTTGTATGGTCAGAAGAACAACTTAAAAAATATCTTGACGAGGCAACAAATGTGTCTCCTGATTATCCTGTCGTAATTACAAAGTTCATGTTAAACTCAAATGAAGCCGAAGTAGATGGTGTATCTGATGGAAAAAATGTTGTAATAGGTGCTGTAGTGGAACACATTGAAGGTGCCGGAGTCCACTCTGGAGATTCCATGATGTGTATTCCACCGTGGAGCTTGAGCACCAAAGTTACAGAAACAATACTTGATTATACTAAAAAAATTGCAACCGCATTTAATATTAAAGGACCATTTAATCTACAATTTCTAATAAACCAAGACCGAGTTTACGTTATTGAGCTTAACATACGAGCATCACGCTCCATGCCATTTGTCTCAAAATTTGTTAAAACGAACTTGATTAGTTTAGCAGCTCAAGCAGTTCTTGGAAAAACACTTCCTAGTATTCCTCCAGACAGGTGGCGAAAAACCCATAATTTTGGAATAAAGGTGCCTCAGTTCTCATTTATGCAACTTGAAGGAGCAGACGTAGTTCTGGGAGTTGAAATGCAGTCAACTGGAGAGGCAGCATGTTTTGGTGAGAGTTTTTATGATGCACTGTCAAAGGGATTGATCTCTGTTGGATATTCGCTTCCAAAAGAAGGCACCGTACTGATAACTGCTGGAGGTTCTGAAAATAAAGAAAAACTTCTCCAAACTGCAGCGTTATTGAAAAATCTGGGATACAAGATCTTGGCAACAGAGCATACTGCAGAATTTTTGTCTGATAAAAGAATTGGAAACGTTGAAGTCGTATACAAAATTAGCGAACCTGAACGAAAACCAAATATTGCAGACCTGCTTTATCAAAGAAAGATAAATTTTATCATAAACGTACCAAGCACATCAACTTTGGAAAAATACGTTGGTATGTTATATGATGAATATCAGATACGAAGAAAAGCAGTAGAGCTTGGAATTCCTGTACTAATAACAACTGAGCTTGCAGATTCTTTTGCAAAAACACTTGAATGGTTACGTAGCAATGAAACTACAAAAAAATCGCTTGAGCCATATGAGATAATCTAGTTTTTACAGTACGTTTGTAATCATGGTTTCATCACCAATAATTGAACCATCAAGTGTCACAATTTTGACAGAATGATATTTTTTTATGGATTTCAAAATGGGAGAGATTGATTTTTTATGAAATCTTTTTTGGCTTGCATAAAGATATCGATTAAATGAAGGAATTATGATTATCTCAAGATCCCCCGTGGTAGAAGGAAATAACTGATTTTTATCTGTCTTGATTGAAACCCAGACACGCTGACCATCCATTACAGAGCCTTCCTGAAAATAAACAGGATGTACATGCCCCATTATAATTCGATTTACATGTGAGAGGTTTTCAGTTGGCATCACATGTCCATGTGTGAGCAATGTATCATCTAATACCATTCCAGTACTACTACTCATTGTAACCCAAGATGGAATAATTTTTTGCAGGTTTCCATCATGGTTACCAGGTATGACAAGAGTTTTGATTATTTTTCCAATTTCAAAAAATGAAGGAACAGCACTCCGCTCGATCTTTGATATGGCACGTGTTCCTGCTTTTATGTCTCCCAACAAGATGAGGCTATCAGGTGACTCTAATCTGATTAACTCTTGTAAAATCTTGTGAATGCTAAATACCAGATCTTCTGGTTTTACAAATATGTCATTTGAAATCATACTTGCTTCAAATCCGATATGCAGATCAGTTATGATCATGTGACGCTCCTTTTCTTCAAGTATTAATGCGGGATGTGAAGGAACAATTCTCGTTCTTATCATCAAAAAGTTATACGTAGCGTTTTGCATTAAATTCTTGTGACGGTTGACAATATAGGTAAGGTCATTTCATCAAGGGGAGTAAAATTTCATCTTTTTGTTCCAAGTAATAGAAATATCTGGACCGTAGTTGGGAAAGAAAAAGAATACTGGCTTGATCCTGAACTTGCATTTTGTTCATGTGAAGATTACTATTACAACGAAATGACAAAAAATGGAATCTGCTATCACCTTAAGGCTACAAAAACTGCCCAAGAAAAAGGGGCGGTAGAAAAAATCCAGTTTACAGATTCAGAGTTTGATGATTTTGTTGGTGCGCTAGTTGACGATATCTTAGAACTATGATTTGATTCAAACCTGCTTGAGAGGTATTGTAAGAAGGTCTTCTTTTGATACCCCTTTCCATAGACCAATCATACCTTCTGGTTTTACAGGTTCAACCTTTGTTATCTTTTGAATCTTGATATGATCTGGGTTTGGTGGCATCCAAAGCATTGCCATATAATCTCCGATATCGCCTACCTTGTCTGGCTTGGCAGAAACTATCTTATCTCTTCCAAATCCTTTTGATATCAATGCATTAATTGCTTGGGACTCTAAATCTTTTCTTCCATGTATGAAAAGATATATTGATTTTGTTATGTCTATGTCTGACAACACAAGAACTCCCAATTATGCGTTAATGAATATTTCTAAAATCAATCTTGGATTATATACTAGATTCTGAAAAACAAATTCATTGGTTAACGTACTTGTGGTGGGTTCTGGTGGAAGAGAGCATGCATTAGGGTGGAAGCTCAAACAGAGTCCGCATGTTGATACGATATATTTTGCCCCGGGAAATGGAGGGACAGAAAATAATCAAAACATATCAGTTGATCAAATAGACCAACTAGCACAATTTGCAAAAGAAAATAATTGTTTAACCGTTGTAGGTCCTGAAGGACCTCTCTCTGAAGGTATAGTTGACGAATTTATAAAAAGAGGACTTTCTATATTTGGCCCAACAAAAAACGCAGCTCAGTTAGAGTCAAGTAAGGTGTGGGCAAAAAACTTCATGAAGCGAAACGGAATTCCAACTGCACAATTTGAGGTATTTGAAGATCCAAAAAAAGCCAAAGATTATGTAAAATCAGTTGATTACAAACTTGTAGTAAAAGCAGACGGCCTTGCTGCAGGAAAAGGCGTCATAGTTTGCAATGATTCATCTGAGGCAATATCTGCAATTGATAAAATCTTAATAGACAAAAGCTTTGGAAATGCAGGTTCTAAAATCATTTTAGAAGAGAGAATCGATGGTGTTGAGGCATCATATATTGCACTGTCTGATGGAAATACGGCGTATCCTATGGCATCAAGCCAAGACCACAAGAGAATATTTGATGACGATAAAGGCCCAAACACTGGTGGTATGGGAGCATATTCTCCTACGCCTGTAATTAATGAAAAGATGGCGGATGAGATTCAAAAAAATGTAATTGAAAAAACAATTCAATCAATGAAAAAAGAAGGAATTATCTTCAAAGGCTTTCTTTATGCAGGAATTATGATAAAAGATGGAAAACCCTATGTCTTGGAATATAATGCAAGAATGGGTGATCCTGAATGCCAACCAATAATGATGCGGATGGATTCTGATTTGTATGAATATGTGATGGCTAGTATTACAGGAACTTTATCCAAACTACCAAAAATACAATGGAAAAAACAAAGTGCGGTATGTGTAGTTCTTGCATCAAAGGGCTATCCTAATTCTTATCCAAAAAATGAAGAGATTTTAGGTCTTGATTTTTCTGATAAGAATTCTTATGTATTTCATGCAGGTACAAAAAAAGAATCTGGTAAGATTTTATCAAATGGTGGACGTGTACTTGGAGTAACAGCACTTGGAGATACCTTGCAAGATGCAATCAAAAATGCATATGCAAGAGCTGGTAAAATATCATGGCCATCAAAATACTGCAGAACTGATATTGGCAAAAAAGGACTTAGCTGGGGAAAATAGTATAATCTTCAGTTACAATACAATCCATCTTCACATCATGGCTGTCATGAGGAAATGACTTGACTACTTGTTTTGCATAAGACAATGCAACCTTTGCAGTCCTTTTTCCATGCAAAAATTTATCATAAAATCCAAAGCCGTATCCTAATCTGTGCCCTTCTCGCGTAAGAGCTATTGCTGGAACAAGAATAAGATCCATTTTTTTTATCGGTAGGCATCTTTCCTTTGGTTCCATTACAGAAAAATTTCCAATCTCAAGATCCGATGATCCTGTTATTTTCATAAATACAATCGCATCTTTTACAACTTTTGGAAGAGCCAGTTCTTTTCCTTGGTTTAGGATTTCTTGAATAATATCTTGTGTGCGAACCTCGCTTCCTATGGCATAGTATGCGCCAATGGTTTTTGCACTCTTATACAAGTCCAGTTTTCTTAGTCTATCGTGTATCTTTGAGCTTGATATGTTGATAAAATCAGGTGATAATGCATCACGTGAGTCTAATAGTTGCTTGCGGAGTCTTGCCTTCTCAATAGTTTGTGACAAATTCTTTACTAATTGATGCAGCTGTGACAGTATTTTTTAAAAGCATCGCTATTGTCATAGGTCCAACCCCGCCTGGTACAGGCGTAACATATGCGGCCTTTTTTATTACATTATCAAAATCTACATCTCCTACGAGTTTTCCATTTACACGCCCAGTTCCAACATCAATTACTATTGCACCATCTTTTACCATGTCTTGTGTCAACACAAATCTTTCTCGGTCTCCTATGGCAGTAACTATAATGTCTGCATTCAGACAATGTTTTTTGATGTTTGCAGTCTTTGAATGACACATGGTAACTGTTGCATCTCTTTCAAGCAACATGTGATACAATGGTTTGCCAACTAAATTGCTTCTGTTAATTATTACTACGTTTTTTCCTTGTAAATTGATATCATAATGATCAAACAGCTCGATTATCCCAGATGGAGTACATGGTTTGAGCAATGCCCTTCCTGATACTAGGAGTCCAATATTGTATGGAGTTAATCCATCTACGTCCTTGAGGGGAGATATTCTAGATGTTGTTGCAAAGTCGTTTAATTGTTTTGGGAGGGGTAACTGGATCAGTATGCCATGAACCATGGAATCCTTGTTTAGTAAATCAATTAACGAGTCAATCTCTTTTTGAGAAAATGTGGAAGGGAGCTTGTGATCTTTTGTTATTATACCTACTTCTGAACAAGCTTTTTGCTTGTTTCTAACGTATGTCGCAGATGCAGGGTTATCTCCAACTAGGACAGTGGCAAGGCATGGCGTGATCCCTTCTTTTTGTAATTCAGCTACTGCCACTTTTACCCTCTCTTTGACAGTTAATGCTACCAGTACCCCGTTAATTCTTTGTCCACTCAAACAAGTTTGGGTTGTTTTTTCGATATTTAATCTTTGGAAGATTAAAAACATAATATCTGCATAAATAATCTATTACACAAGTGATTACTTGAAAATAGTATTTGATACAAACCAATATGTACAAGATATCGCAAAAAGTGATTCATACTTTCACACATTCATAAACAGAGACTCTCTGGCAGTAGGTGTACTGCGACTTGAACCTGGTAAAGAAGATACACAAGAACCGCATGAAAGTGACGAAGTTTACTATGTTATAAGAGGCGATGGATTTCTACACATAAATGGAAAAGACTACGCCGTATCTGAAGGACTGTCTTACTTTGTTCCAAAAAAGATTCCTCATTATTTTCATGGAAACAAAAAAGAGCTTGTAGTCCTATATTTTTTTGGCGGGCCTGATTCTTAAGATATTATGGTTTTTCGGCCCTTGACTTTGATCTTACCTTCTGCAAATAATCGCACAGCTTTGGGATAGATGCGGTGTTCTTGTTTTAGTATCCTCTTTGAGAGACTCTCTTCGGTATCATCGTCTTTTACCTTGACTATTGCTTGTAGGATGATGGGACCTGTATCAACTCCCTCATCAACAAAATGCACCGTACATCCTGAATACTTTACACCATGATCAACTGCCTGCCTTTGTGAATGTAATCCTGGAAAAGATGGTAAAATTGCAGGATGTATGTTGATGATTCTGCCCTTGTAACGTTTGATAAACTCAGGACTCATAATTCGCATAAAACCTGCAAGACAAATTAGGCCATTTTTTGGTGTAACATTATTTTCTTCAAGAACTGCAGATAATTTTTTGTCATATTCCCAACTTCTACCTTTTAGTCCTACGCTTTCAACTATTGCAGTTTTGACACCAAGTTTTTTTGCTATTTGCAGTCCCTTTGCATCAGATTTATTGGCTATGACAATAACAGGCCTGACTGGCATCTTTTTCTTTTTGACCGCACGCAAAATTGCTTCCATGTTAGATCCTCGTCCTGAAATCAGGATTGCAAGATTTATCATGCATCTTGAATTGGTTTTTGTGTAAATAAACATCTTACTGTTATGATCAAAAAAGATCGCGTTTGAATCACTTTAGACTAGAAGTTGCATTGGATCAATCTTGCAATTTATATGGAAAATATGGGTTTCAACTTTTAATTTGGCCCACGTCAAGATGACATCAAACGGTATCTTGCTTGAAAAAAACGGGACCAAAGTTTTGCTTGACCCAAAACGTGGTACAGGTAGCATGGCGTTTGTATCTCATGCTCATACCGATCACTTACATAACCAAAATGGTGGATTGGTGCTTACTACTAGACAGACACAAGAGATTGCAAAACAGCGTGGATTCGTAATTGAAAATTATGTAGAGGAATATTCTGGCTTTGAGATGATTGACTCAGGACACATCTTGGGCTCAAAAGGATTGGTATTTGATGACATCTTCTATACTGGAGATATCTGTACAAGAAATCGTTCTTTTATGAAAGGAGGTAAGATTCCAAAATGTAAAACATTGATAACTGAATGCACTTTTGGTATGCCAGAATATGTCTTTCCGCAAATAGATGATGTCGTAAAACAAGTAAATGCGATAATTTCTGATCTTTATTCCAGAGGTAAACCGGTAATCTTGTTTGGGTATGAGCTTGGCAAGTCTCAGATTTTATCTGATCTATTTTCGCATTGGGAGCCATACTATCATGATTCTGTCAAAAAGATAAATGACTTGTATCGAAGCTTTGGTGTTAATATGCGGGATTCAATAGGCCATACTGAAGCTGAAAGCAGTGGTCTTCTTGACAAAAAACCATGGCTTATGATTGCGCCTAATCTCAGCTCAAAAAGCGTATTTGTAAAACATATGAAATCAAAATATGATGCAATAACAATTGGATTTAGCGGATGGGCAAAATCTCCGAGATTTGCATTTTCAAGAGGTCACGATTATTCAATACCTTTAAGCGATCATTGTGATTACAACGAATTACTTGATCTTGTCAAGTCTTGCAGTCCTGAAAAAATATACACTGTTCATGGTTTTGTAGAAGAGTTTGCGTCTGATCTTACAGAGATGGGGTTTGATGCTCAACCACTAAAAGAAAATTCACTTGACGAATTTTTGTAAAACACTATGTAAACTTACGAATGGCCCTGTTATACGCTACGCCGAATCTGTGAGCTTCATCTCTTGCAAACTGTAAAATTTTGAGAGCCTGACTGCTTTTTGGAATAACTAGAGGCTTTGCCGTCTTTGGTAGGTATACTTCTTCGTTTTCTTTTGCAAGTGAAATACAAGGCAGATTCACGTCTATTGAGTGCAGCGCACCTAGTGCTGCATTAAGCTGCCCCTTTCCACCATCGATTAAGACCAAATCAGGCATTTTTGTTTTTTCTTGCTTTATTCTCAAGTATCTCCTTTTTACAATTTCTGATATCATGGAAAAATCATCTCTTCCACTAACTGTTTTTATCTTAAATTTTCTGTAGCCTGATTTGTGGGGCTTGCCTTTTACAAGGCATGACATGGAACCTACCGCGTAATCCTCTCCATGATTTGAAATGTCAAAACATTCTATTGTAACAGGTGGACTTTGCAGATTTAGTATTTGTTGAAGCTCAAGTATCTCAGGCTCCATTCCTTTTGTTATTGCAAGTGTAATGTTTTTTAAAATCAATTCTATCATTTCTTTTCTTTTCCCACTCTGTGGTACTGTAATGTTTACCTTAAAGCCAGCCATACGTGAAAGTACTTCTTCTAAAATGTCTTTTTGATTAGGTATCTCACTTACTATGATGTATTTTGGAATTGGGTTCGTTGAATAATACTGTGACAAAAAGCTTGAAAACGAGTTATCCCCTACCAAGTCAAATGAAAACTTGTTTCTGTCTTTTATTACACCGTGTGTTTGACGAAAACCCATAACATGTGCAGTCTGTTCTTTAATCTTTATTCCAAAATATTCTTCGTCTGTCCCTCTGGGAATCTCCATCTTTTGTTTTACTTGCAAGTTTTGTAGACGATGTAATGTGTCATGGATTTCTTTTGCTTTTTCGTATTCCAAATTGGCCGATGCTTCCCTCATCTGAGATTCAAGTTTTCTTACAAAATCTTCCAGCTTCTGTTTTCCTTTTAGGATTGATTCTAGATCAGATATGTGCCGTCCGTATCTTGTCTGAGCTTCAACAAACTGGCATGGCGCTTCGCAGTTACCCATGTGGTATTCAAGACAGGCCTCTTTTGGAAGCCTCTTACAGATTCTAATCTTGAATGTCTTGCGCAATAGGCCTATTGAGAGCATTTTTGAGCTTCCATGAGTAAATGGACCATAGATTTTACCGCTACCAAAGAACTGGCCTGTTCTTGTTCTTCTTGCAACCATGAGCCTTGGAAACTTTTCATCAGTGATTCTAAGGTAGGTATACCTTTGCTGATCTTTTAGTTCTATATTGTACGGAGGTCTGTAACGCTTTATCATGTTTGATTCAAGTAAATATGCCTCTTCCTCGTTATCTGTTAACACAAATTCGATATCAGCGATTTTTTCAACAAGTTTTTGAGTCTTGTAGTTTTGATTTTTCATAAAATATGATCTTATTCTGTTCTTTAGATTCTTGGCCTTTCCAATGTATAGTATTTTCTCAGATGAATCTTTCATAATGTATATACCGGGGTGTGACGGAATTGTTACTTTGGATATCTCAAGAGTCATTTTTCAAAATGCGTTTTAGGTATTGACCTGTGTAGCTTCTTGGATTTTGAGCAACCTGTTCTGGAGTTCCTGATGCAACAACTGTTCCACCTCCATCTCCCCCCTCTGGGCCCAAATCAATTATCCAGTCTGAATTTTTGATAACATCCATATTGTGTTCTATTATGATTATTGTATTTCCAAGCTTTACAAGTCTATTTAGAACCTCGAGTAATTTTTTAACATCAGCAAAATGTAACCCAGTTGTTGGCTCATCTAATATGTAGACTGTTCTCCCAGTATCTCGCTTTGATAGCTCGGATGCAAGTTTTACACGCTGAGCTTCGCCACCGGATAATGTTGTAGCTGGTTGACCTAACTTGATGTATCCTAGACCTACGTCAACTACTGTCTGCAACTTTCTTTGAATTGAAGGAATATTTTTGAAAAATTCTGATGCTTCTTCTACTGTCATTGAGAGAATATCTGAAATATTTTTGCCCTTGTAATGAACTGCAAGTGTTTCAGAATTGTATCTTTTTCCTTTGCACTCGTCACATACTACATAAACATCTGATAAGAACTGCATCTCTATTTTCTTTACTCCGTCGCCTTCACATGCAAAGCATCTGCCATCTGCTACATTAAACGAAAATTGTCCGGGACTATACCCTCTCTCTTTGGATAGTTCTGTTCCGGCATATAGTTCTCTGATTGGGGTAAAAGCACCAATGTATGTGGCAGGATTTGAACGCGGAGTTCGACCTATTGGGGACTGATCAATTCCTATTACCTTGTCAATCTCGTCTAATCCTGCTATTGCTTTATGTCTTCCAGGTCTATCTATTGCGCCATAGATCTCCTTGGCAAGAGCCTTGTAGAGTATATCATTTACAAGTGTTGATTTGCCAGATCCTGAAACACCTGTTACAGTTATCATCATTCCAAGTGGGAATGTGACATCAATATTTTTTAGATTGTTTTCTGCAGCTCCTTTTACAATGATCTCACCTTTTTTCTCATGTTTTCTTTTTTCAAATTTTATTGCGTCATGATTCTGCAGGTATTGCCCAGTAACTGACCTTTCACTTTTTAAGATGTCATTTATTGTTCCTTCGAATACTATGTCTCCTCCATGTATTCCAGCACCTGGACCCAAATCGATTATCCAGTCTGAGCTTCTCATAACTTCCTCATCATGCTCTACTACAAGGATGGTGTTTCCTAGGTCTCTAAGCTTTGTCAAAGTCTTTATCAATTTTGCATTGTCTCTTTGGTGCAATCCAATTGTAGGTTCGTCTAAAACGTAAAGTACACCTGTAAGATTTGAGCCAATCTGTGTTGCAAGTCTGATTCTCTGGGCTTCCCCTCCAGATAGCGTTGAGCTAATGCGATTAAGTGTAAGATAGTTCAGGCCTACATTTCGTAAGAACTCTAGTCTTGAGAGAACTTCTTTTAGAATTGATTTTGCAATGTATTTTTCAGTTTCGCTAAGCTGGAGATTTTTGAAAAACTCGTAACAAAAATCAACTGATAAATCACATACATCCATAATCGACATTGAATTTATCAAGACAGCAAGTGACTCGTCTTTTAGTCTTCTTCCCTTACATGTATTGCATGGTGTTTCCCGCATGAATTTGCTTAGCTCTTCTAGTTTTGATTCTGAATCAGTTTCTGCAAAATTTTTTTGAAGGCTTGGTATGACTCCTTGAAAAGTATTGGTATACTCCCACCTTGAATCATTTGACTGGGATTCGTAAGAAAACTTGACAGCTTCCTGGCTTCCATACAAGATGATTTGAAGTTGTTTAGGAGTCATCTTGTTAATCGGAGTCATTAGATCAAAACCATACTTTTTTCCAACGTCTCTTAGAGTCTGTCTTCTAAAGGAAGAAAATCTACCTGACCACGGTATAATGGCACCATCTAGTATGGACTTTGTCTTGTCAGGAATTAGCAAATCAGGCTCAAACTCCATATTTATACCTAATCCATGGCATGTCTTACATGCACCAAAAGGTGAATTGAACGAAAAACCTCTTGGTTCTAACTCGCCTATTGAGATTCCACAAAAAGGACATGCGTTATTTTGAGAATAAATTTTTTCTTCAGTATCCACAACCATGACATCTCCTTTTCCGGCTTTTAGTGCAGTCTGAATTGATTCAAAGAGCCTGCTTTTCTCCTCCCAGGACGCTTTTAGTCTATCAACTACAATCTCAATATTGTGCCATTTTTGCTTGTCAAGTGTTGGAAATTCGTTTGTAATTTCTATTATTTCCCCATCTACTCTAATCCTGGAGTATCCTTGTTTTTTTATATCTTCAAATAATTTCTCGTAAGTTCCTTTCTTCCTTCTAACAAGTGATGCTAAAATCAATATTTTTTTTCCTTCTGATTCTTTGAGAATTGATTCACAGATTGATTCTACTGATTGATTGGATATTTTACGTGAACATCTGGGGCAATGCGGTGTCCCAATTCTTGCATATAACAATCTGAGATAATCATAAATCTCTGTTATTGTTCCAACTGTGGACCTTGGGTTTTTGCTTGTAGTTTTTTGTTGGATTGATATTGCCGGTGAAAGTCCTTCGATTGAATCCACATCAGGTTTATTCATCATTTCAAGAAATTGTCTTGCATAAGCAGATAATGATTCAACATATCTTCTCTGACCTTCCGCATAAATTGTATCAAAGGCAAGTGTGGATTTTCCAGATCCAGATAGTCCAGTAATTACCACTAGTTTATTTTTTGGAATATCAACATTGATGTTTTTTAGATTGTGCTCCCTTGCACCACGGATGATTAGTTTATCATTCATTTCTTAATTGTCTCTGTATTTTTGCCAATTTGTCACGATATTCAATTGCACGCTCAAAATCTAGATCTTCGGCATAGCGTTTCATGCTTGTTTCTATTTCAATTGCCAATGTTTGCAAGTCATGCTTTGACATATGCTTTGTCTCATCGAGTACAATTGTCTGTTGAGGTATTGCCTTGATGATAGTAGCTGGCGTGATTCCCATTTTTTTGTTATATTCTATTTGTTTTGCCCTTCTTCTTTCTGTCTCTGATATGGCAAGTTTCATTGACTGTGTGACTTTATCAGCATACATTATGACAGAGCCGTTTACATTTCTAGCAGCTCTTCCAAAAGTCTGGATTAAACTGGTGATATTTCTCAAAAAGCCTTCCTTATCTGCATCGAGTATGGCAACGAGAGCAACTTCTGGGATGTCAAGGCCCTCTCTTAGTAGGTTTATGCCTACTAAGACATCGAACTCGCCCAGTCTTAGTTGCCTGATTATCTCTGTTCTCTGAAGATTTTCAATTTCAGAATGCAGGTATCTGACCCTTACCTTGTTCTTTGACAGGTACTCTGCCAAATCTTCAGCCATTCTTTTTGTTAATGTGGTAACCAGAACTCGTTGGTTTTTATCTATGTGTTTTTTGATTTCTATAATCAAGTCATCCATCTGTTTTTCTGTTTTTCGTGTTTCTACAGTTGGGTCCACAAGACCTGTCGGTCTAACTAACTGCTCAACAATTTGAAAACTTTTCTTTCTTTCATAGTCACCAGGTGTTGCAGATACAAAGATTGTATTTTGTACATATTTTTCAAATTCGTCAAACTTGAGAGGTCTATTATCAAAGGCACTAGGTAATCTAAACCCGTAATCAATTAGAGATTTTTTTCTTGTATGATCACCATTATACATACCATGTAATTGTGGCAAGGTAACATGTGACTCATCAATTACTAACAAAAAGTCATTGCCAAAAAAATCTAAAAGACAAAACGGTGGCTGGCCTGGTTTTCTTCCATCAAAATGTCTTGAATAATTTTCAATTCCTGAACAGTATCCTAGCTCCTCTATCATTTCCAAATCATACTTTGTTCTCATCTCAAGTCTTTGTCTTTCAAGCTCTGGCAGCTCTGCAAGTCTTTGTTTGAGCTCATTTCTAATTGACTGGACTGCGGTCTTTCTTACATCTGATGCAACAAGATAATGCTTTGCAGGAAATATTTTAATTGTTGACACTTGTTTTTTTTCTTTTAGTGATACGGGGTCACAAATCGAAATTTTTTCTATCTCATCTCCAAAAAGAGAAATTCGAACAATTGAATCAGAATATGCAGGAATGATATCTATGGTATCTCCTTTTATTCGAAACCTTCCTGCAACAAGTTCTGTATCATTTCTCTCATATCTTGCATTGACTAACTTTTTTATCAAATTGCCTCTGTCCATCTCTTTTCCTTTTTCTACTGTGATTGACATTGCTTCCCATTCACTTGGAGACCCAAGGGAATAAATGCATGAGACAGTAGCAACAATTATTGTGGGTTCTCCTGATAACAACATGGCAGTTGCCTCTAATCTCATCTTTTCAATTTTTTCATTGATGGCAGTGTCTTTTTCTATGTAGGTATCGGTTTGTGGGATATAACTTTCTGGTTGGTAATAATCATAATATGAAACAAAATATCCTATGTTGTTGTTTGGAAAGAATTGTTTTAGTTCTGAATAAAGCTGTGCAGCTAGTGTCTTGTTATGCGATATGATGAGTGTTCTTTTTCCAGTTCTTGCAATAACATTTGCAACAGTAAATGTCTTACCGCTGCCTGTTACTCCAAGCAATGTCTGGATTTTTCTCTTTTTTACGCCAGCTACTAGTTGTTCAATTGCTTGTGGCTGATCGCCTGAAGGTTCAAATTCTGACACTATCTGAAAGCTCGGATTTTCTAGCAAGTGCTATGAGTTGGGCCTGATCGAAATTTAAAGCAATGCTGATAATGTTATTATTACCAGTTTGGTTCTTCAGAAATTTTTAAGCCATTTTCTGTTTGTATTATTCCCATTATCTTTAATGTGTTTTTAGATGTGGCAGAATTTCTTTCCAAGATTTTTTTTGCTAAATTCAGTCTGGTTCTTTGGTCTAGATGCTGGCCTATCTTGTATTTGCCTTTCATTGTAGTTGGTTTTACTCTAATTATTGCTACTTCATCTACTACACCCATTTCTGGTGATATTGGTTCATAGCCACCTTCGGGCTGGTATTTTTGCATGAGCGCATTTAGTGCCATTGTCTTTTCATTTCGATCTGAAACTATGCTTGCATTTCCTTTGATTACAACACTGATGTATAGCGTATCTGCCTGAGATGCGTCAGTTGGTGATGTAAAGTATGAGGGAAGAAACTCAAGACTTTGATCTACTTCAAACCCAACTTTGGGATTTTTTTTAATGTTCTCTAGTTTTTCCCCTCTTGGATGAGAGTGCATGTAAATGGCATCATTTGTGTATACAAAATTCATGGGGATTATCTGTGGGTAGCCATCCTTGTCTACGCTACATACTCTACCGGTTTCCTGTTGGTTTAGAAATTCAATTATCCTGTCTTTTGATTTGATCTCTAGTCGTCCAAGAAGCTGCATAGACTTGGTTATCAAATTTAGTATTTCTACATATAGTTTTTAAAATAGATAAATGTGAGCAATATGTACCTTAATCATGAATTATGGTAAAAATAACCCATTATGGTCATTTTGGATAATAGGCGTATCAGTAGCATCATTTTCAAGTTATGTTTATCATTTGTTTGGAGACACTATTCCATCTTTCTTCTCTGTATATTTTAAAGACATAGGATCTGCCATTATTATGCTTGTAGTCTTTGTTTTTGCTATAGCCTGGATGCTAAAAGCAAAACCTCACCAAAAACCAAGATCATACATGCTCAAAGTGTTTGATGCATGTGGTGAGGAATTCAAACTAGATGGTATCAGAACAGACTTTCATGTCTATGATGTGGCAGTCAGCTTCATGAAACAATACAAGAAATCATATCCTGTCTATAACTTTGCACTTGTATCAGAAATGCCAAATTCAGAAAGATTGACCATATTCAGATATCTTTAGAAAATTACTTTCTTGGATTGTTTTGGTCCTTAAAGTATGGCAATATTGTGGAGCCAAACTTATCAATTGAACCAAAATATCCACCTCCCCAGAATCTCACAATAAAGTGGTTTACTCCTGCCTTCATGAATCTCTCAAAGACTGGTATGATATCATCTGGTGTTCCCATGCCAATTGAAGAACGTGCAACTTCGTCTGGGATTGTCTGAGCTGCCTCTCTCATCTTTACAATCCATTCTTGGTTTGACATGGAATATTCGGTAAAGTATTTCTTGAAATCAAATCCTGCTATGTCTTTAATATTGTGAACTTTGAGAACTTCGGGCTTGAATAAACTTACCTTTACTGCAGTTTTCATTTTTGCCCAAGCGGCTTCTGCATCATCTGAGAAATACACATCAATGTCTACTGCAAACTGGAAATCTTTTTCATCTCTTCCATTTTCTTTCATTGATGTCTTGATTGCTTTTGCATGCTCTTTGTATAGCTCAGGCGTATATCCGATTGGAATCCACCCATCACCATATTTTCCACATAGTGCAAGCGTTCTTGGTGCACCTGCTGCCATGTAAATTGGTGGATGTGGTTTTCTGATGCTTTTTGCTTGAAGGCATGCCTCTTCAAGCTGGTAAAATTCCCCGTTAAAGTTTACTCTGTGGTCAGGTGATGATTCAAAAAGCAATTTGATTACTTGAAGCTGTTCTTCAAACCTTCCAACAGGTTTGTCCCATTGGATTTTGAATTCTTTTATGTTTTGGGCCTCTCCTGCACCAATACCCAATGTGCCTCTACCATGAGATATTCTATCCAGTGTAATTGTAGCAAGTGCAATGTTTGATGGATGTCTTCTCACTGCATCTGTTACACATGTTCCAAGTTCAACCTTGTTTGTAACAGCAGCTATTGCAGATAACATGACCCAAGGATCATTTACTATGGCATGATTCCATTGTGGGACATTACTGTGGTCCATGTACCAGATAGAATCATAACCCATTCTATCAGCTAAAACACATGCAGTAAGAATCTGATCTTCTGTTAAACCTAATCTTGCGACGTTTAGTCCTTGTTGGATTCCAAACTTTATCATCTTCTCATTAGACCCCGTTGAATGTTGCTCACTTGAAAGCGGTATTTAAGTCTAAAAAATTAGAAAGAAATCGTAGATTGGTTTTAGAGTTTACCGTCTACGATGTCTTTGAGTAACTGTATGACATCATCCTTAGTTACTGGTATTGGGTTTGGATCCAAATGACCCTTGTCTGTCATTACAACATCAGCCGCTTGGTCAAATGGTGCTTTTAATGTCAACTTGTCAAACTTTAGCTTCTCTACCACTTCTTTGAACTTGTCATAGAAAATGGACTTGTTGAATCTATGCGCTACTGTGGTACACGATGATAACGAATATCCGTGTGGCACTCCTTCATTTGAAAAGACATACGATAAGGCATGCCCTAGTGTGGTTGACGCGTTTCCAAATCCAATTCCTGATAACATGGAACCAAATGGATAATTTTCTGGCTTGTTGTTAATTATTGCATCATATAGCACATCAAAAGCAGACTTGCACATCATTCTTGTAAAATCATTTCCTCGTTTGCTATCATATCCTTCAGTTGCTTGAGCGCATGCGTCACAAACAGAGTTTTTGACAATTGCCTCTGGTGTTCCATCCATGAAATATGCATCAATTACTGCCATGTCTGCTAAAAATCTCTCATCTTGGAGTAGTTTCTTTTTTCCATCAAACTTGAGAACGCAGTATGTTGTCATCTCTGCTCCTGTTCCAAACGTGGTTGGAATCAATATTTTTGGAATCTTCATCTCCATTCCTGCATATTTTGCTACATCTAGTGAACTTCCACCACCCAATCCAATTATTGCTGACGGATTTTTTGGTTTGAACTCTGACATTACTTTATTGACAGTCTCAATTGATGGCTCTGGTTCTACTTTGTCATATAACATGTAATCTGTAATTTTCATTCTTGAAAGCCATTTTGTTGAAACGTCTGGAGGTGCGGTAGTTACAACTAGTGCATTTTTTGGGTATTGCGTTTCAGACAAGGCATCTTTGCCGAAATTGATAACTTTTGGTATTCTTACTGTTTCCATAAAAAATTAAGAATCCCAATTATTATTATACTATTGCATAAGTTTTATTTTTTAGACGTGTATTATTCCGTTGGTGATTAGCCATTGGATTCCATTAACAAAGGTGGAATCATCGATTTGTCCTTTTGACCAGAACCCTGCATTGTTTTTCACCCATGCTGGGATCTTGACATTTTGTGAAACCTGATCACTGCTCTGAGTTGGTGGTATCTTGATTATTCCTTGTTGAATTAGATACTGAATTCCTGATGCGAATGTAGAGTCATCAATGGATCCATCATACCAGAATTTTGCATTGTTTTTCACCCATGCTGGTATCTTTATTGCTTCAGTTGTACTTACTACAGAATTTCCTCCAGTTGACTGACCTCCGACTGTAATAGAAAATTTGGCAGTCTCAGGGGGAATAGGTTGGAAAACTATTCCGTCTACCTCAACTATGACCTGATAAGTTCCAGCTGACTGGAATTGAAATGGTATGCTTACTGCACCTTCGGCTGTATGTGATATTGGGATTCCAAATACTTGATTGGTCCCCTCCATTACTATTACTTTGTAGTCAATATGTACCTGTATTGCGTTTGTCTGTTTGTTGATAAAACTGATTTTTAGCTGTGTCTGATCCCCAGGGTTTGGAGAAGCAGGATTTGTTTCAAATCCTACCTTTATTGTACCACCACTTGTTGTTTGGATAGTAGGATCAGCATACGCTGGAATTGTGATTATTGACAAGACTAGAAAAACTGCAAAATATTTCCAAGTCGACTTGAGGAAGATCATGCATTAAAATCAATGTCTTCCCTATATAAAAAAAGTGCAAAAAATCACAGCATACTTTAAATCAACAACTTGTATCGACAAGACAAAATAGACTGACGTGGTATCATTTTTGTGTTAATTCGAAACATTCAGAAATTACGGACAAGCAAACAGAAAAAAATCGTACTTTCTATTTTGGAATCAGGTCTTAAAGCAGGAATGCCTGACACGGTGTTGAAGAAAATTGTGTACAAAAACAAGATTGTTGTTGAGAATAAAACTTACAACCTTGATAATTATGAACGCGTATTTGTTGTAGCAGTCGGAAAAGCAGCTTTTTCCATGACTTGTTCTGTTTGTAAATATGCTAGAATACGTGGAGGAATAATTGTAATTCCAGATAATGTAAAACATCACAAAATTTCAGGATTTAAAATAATCAAAAGCAGTCATCCAATACCTGATAAAAAAAGTATCAATGCAGCAAACTCGATTATTTCTTTTCTTAGTAAAGTGGATCCACAGGATCTTGTCATTTTTCTTTTCTCAGGGGGAACATCATCTCTTACAGCCCTTCCCGACTGCATATCTATTAAAGAAAAACAGGTAACAACTAGACTTTTACTAAGATGTGGGGCTACAATAAATGAGATTAATTGTATTCGAAAACATCTCTCCAAGATCAAAGGTGGAAAACTTGCCAGATATGTAAGGTGTAAAGCGTTATCGCTTATAATGTCAGATGTAATAGGAAACGATCTCTCTTCTATTGTTTCAGGTATCACATATGGTGATAACACCACATTTTCTGATGCAAAAAAGATCTTGGAAAAATACCATATTGAAAATCTTGTACCAAGTAAAGTCATGCAACATATCGAAGCAGGAATTACAAAAAAACAAAAGAGTACTCATACTAGAAAAATAGAAAATTACATAATTTGTGATAATAACGTCTGTCTTGAAGCCATGAATAAGCAAGCAAAAAAACTTGGCCTTTCTACTATCTTGTTAAAGGGTATAACAGGAAACATATCTGATGTTTCCAAAAGACTAGTACGGATCACAAAAAGAAAACACTGTCTAATTTTTGGTGGCGAGACAACAGTTACAGTAACAGGATCTGGAAAAGGTGGCAGAAATCAAGAGTTGGCATTACGACTTGTTGAATTACTTGCAAAAAACAAGATCAAGGCTGTAGTTGCATGTATGGGCACTGATGGTGTTGATGGAAACACAGATGCTGCAGGAGCAATAAGTGAATCTGGTACACCATCAGATAAGATCAGATCATTTTTAGAAAATAATGACTCTTATCACTATTTTAAAAAATATGGAGGTCATATCATCACAGGTCCAACACAGACAAATCTTGCTGATATAGGCGTAATTCTAAGAATTTAGCATGACATGAGCTTTATTCTCTAAAGGTTTAATCATCTGATATCTGACATCCAAAGTTCTTTGGTTTATCAACTGTAAAATGAAATTTGTTCTATGTTCTATGAACTTGTCTTGCGTTTTTTTGTTTGTAGCCAAGTGTTCAAACATGGATTTGAGATCAAGCATGACTTTTACAGTGTCGCCGTTTTTTATTATGAATCTGCCAATTCCCCAAAAGATCCCGACATGTAATGCTATGTATTTTGATTGCTCGATTGAAACTTTATCATAATAATATTCTGCATGAACTCGTTTTTGATCTTCTGACATTCCATTGGTTTCAATTCTCCATGAGATCATTTTCTCATTTCCATCAAAATAAAACACATGCTCCATGTCAATCAAAAGGGTGTTGATTGTCTATATATTTTGAATATACTGCTGAATAACAAAAATAAAAATCTGCTATCATGCTAGAGGCAAATTCGTTTTTCACCAACATGGTGGATGAATTAGTCGAGTTCTCAGAATATGATCCAGAACTTGCAGAAGGTTTGCGATGGATTGACACTGAGGCACAAAAGCTAGGAATTACATTTTATGAAATGGTCTTTCATGTATTGCATAGATATGACATTGATACAAAAGCAAAAAGCTGGCTCTCGCATAGAAACTAGTATCAAAATTGTATGTCTGATCTAATTTTTGCTAGCTAAACGTCAACAAGCCTTTTTTCAATTGGAACATATTCGCATCCTGAAGGGCCACAATATTTTCCAACATAGACTGCCTTTGGTCTGTAAAGCATTGGTTTTGGAGCCGCTTCTGCAAATTTTTCCTCAATAATATGCGCAGTCCACCCTGATACTCGTGATATTGCAAAAATTGGTGTATTAAGATCCATTGGAATTCCAAGCATGTAATATGTTGATGCACTATACAGGTCCACATTTGGAAAAATGTCTGAGCCTTTTATTTTTTTCATTTCTTCTTCTGTAACATCTTCTATTCTTTGTGTTATGTTATACCACGGTTGACCAGTTTTCTCTGACAGTCTTTTTGATAGCTCACGCAAAACTTCAGCCCTTGGATCAAACGTTTTGTATACCGCATGTCCCATTCCCATTATCTTATTACCTTTGGCAAGTTTGTCTTTGATCCACTGTTCCACCTTATCTTCTGAACCTATTTCAAGTAGCATCTTCATGACTTGGTAATTGGCACCGCCATGTAATTCACCACTTAATGCACCTACTGCAGCGCTTACAGCAGCAAACATGTGAGCACGTGTTGAGGCAACTTCTCTTGCAGCAAAAGTTGATGCGTTAAAACTATGCTCTGCATGCAATATTAAACAAATGTCAAATATTCTAGTAATTTCAGTATCTGGCTCTTTTCCTGTTAACATGTATAAAAAGTTGCCAGCATGATTTAATTTCTTGGATGGATGCACTATTTCTTTACCGCTTCTGATACGATCCCATGCTGCTACAATAATCGGTGTCATTGAAATGAGATTGATGGCTCTGTTGTAGTTGGCCTCCCGGTCATCGCCTTTTTCCTTGTCATATACTGACATCATTGCTATCATGGCTTGTAATATGTCCATGGGATTGGCAGTTTTTGGCAGGTCCCTTAGACCTTTTTCAAGACTCTCTGGTATTTGTCTTGCATCGACAAGTTTTTTTGAGAATTCATCAAGTGTTTTTTTTGTTGGCAAATCCTCATTTAGGAGAAGACAAGATGTCTCCTCAAAAGTAGATTTTTTTACTAGATCTAAAATATCATATCCTCTATAGATGAGTTTTCCATTAATTCCATCAATTGCAGAAATTTTTGTATCAGCTACCTCGATGTTACGAAGACCAATATTTTTTGTTTGCACTATTATTAATGCAAAAAATGTGTATTAATTTATTACTAGACATGAAAAACTCGTTTATTGCATCAAAAGATTATACAAAAGTTGAGGGTAAATGCCTCTATTGATTATTTTCATTTCAATAAACTAGTAATAGGGATTAACTAGATATTCACCTACGAATCTACGCGATTTAATTTTAAAAATTACTGTTGTTACTTGATTTAGGTACAAATTCCGACAAAAAGTGTCGGAATACATGTCGGAATTGATAAATTTCCACTTCAGCAATCAGCTTTTAGTGAAAGTCATATGTGTTTAATGTTGCATTTGTAAGCTATCCGACAAAACCCACGCCTAAAATTGTGATCCTTTGTAAGCTGACTGTTACTAGTGAATGAAATTGTAAATCTGTGAACTTCATCAATTCGTTAATGAAAATACTCCTTGTGAAGGTGTGAATACGCATGGAAAAAAGAGAGCTAACTTGTAAACTTCAGAATAGTTGTGAAGGGTTCATTGTTTTAGTGAAGATTTTTCATTTTTAATGTAAGTAGTGAATGGGACTGATCATTAAAGCCATTTCTGAAATAGACAAACATTTTATCATTAATTAACAAAATACAATTCTGTGAAAGATGATACGTATATTGGCATTGAAGAAGCGACTAATCTCTTGGGTCGCATACGACAAGAAAGAGGGTTAATTTCTCATGGCAATTCATGGCGCTATTGGATGAAACATAGAGACATAACCAAAAATACTATAGAAATTACTGGGATTAAAGTACCATTTTTTGTAATTAGACGAAAGATATGTGTCAATAAACAAGAATTTCTCAATAAAGCGATAATTCACTCAGACAATGAAAAAGAATCAATAATTAGAAGAGAAAATGGTCCGATTGAAGGTAAGGGCATAGTCAACGGGGCATTTGTAGAAATCATACATGGATAGTGGGATGACTGATTCTTACTATGTATGTCGAAAATGTGAACGCCAAGCTGAGACTAAACATGAAAAAGAAGAATGTCACGTGTGTAGAGATTGGATTAATGGCTGTGGACGCAATTGCACTTTATCTCATTTGATTTGTGAGAATTGTCGCATTGTTCAGGAATTTTAAAAAATTATAAAATCTACACGTCTAATCCTATAATTTCTCATTTCCTCTAAATCTGTTCCAGTATATCGGATTGCTCCAGAATATGCCTTTGATCCAATCACGGATGGTACTTCAGATTCTGTGTATGTTGTACTAGGGTAACCCAAGTTTCTTGCGTGCCTCCATCTCATCTTGTACATCCTTCCATCCGCTCGCATCTTTTCCTAGAAAAAGGCAATCCTGTACTTGGCGCTCAAATGTACAACTACTTGCCGTTTTTGGCAGCAGGTGCCATGGCGAAGCTCAGCCAATGTAGTTGGAAACTCGCTATTGCTTGGAAGATACAGGCCTAGTCAGATTTTAGCAAAAAATTAAGCAACTAGTCTAATCTTGCAACTTGCGTCCATAAAGGAAAATTTTTCAAACAAAATCTGGTACGATTGACACAGTGGGAGCAAGAGTTTATCAAATTGGTAGACAACTTTGTGGCAGAAACTAAGGACCCAAGGATACTTGAAGAGATTGCCCAACTTGATAGGGAATCTCAGCTTTTGGGGATTTCATTTTATGACATGTACAGCGTTGTCATGCAGGACGTCAAGGGGCACCAGAACCTAGTTGCAGAGTTTAAGACATACATGAGTCTAAAAAAAGCCAAGCCTGTTTAGTCTGATTGAATACCATATCAACGTAAGAGTTTAACGTTGTAGTGATTTTGTTTACCTTTGAGAGTCAAGAATTAACAATTAATAGGACATAGAGACCTATGATCACCATTACATACCCAAAACCCTAACGCATCAAATCTACACTACGAATCAAATCGCGATTATTGATTTCGTTAATTTCTTCACCATGAAGTCTTCTCATCTCTACTTGCAACGCTCTAATTGAAGAGCCTGCAAATGGAAGAATAATAGCCCACACACCTATCGATAAAATTTTTTCCATAATTGATCCATTTGTATGTGTAGCAAATGTTATTGTGAGGAGAACCAAAACTCCAGCTATTACAGTTGCATTAATTTGAAGAATTTCTTGGATTTTCAACTACTGATTATGATCTTAACTTAACTTCTTAATCTAAAGCTTTACTACAAACAGCATGTTTTCCGCTTCAAATTGGGGGTTAATCATTTTTACTCTCTGTCAATGAATTTGTTTAAATTTGTGGTTTCAGATCTCTGGGGGATTTCAGTCTTGTAAAACACAATTAATTTGATTTATTTAAATTGGGGTCATCTAGCCTGAGAAACTGATGGCTAGAACCAAAATCATTTGTGTATCACACAAAGAAGACGCTGACGGAATAGGGGCGGCATCGCTAATCAGACAGGCCTTTGGGGGAGAGACAAGACTAGTCGATTATCCTGGATTGATGAATGAACTAGAACAGCTAAAAAACAACGATAGTCTCAAAACACTATACATATGTGATTTGGGCTTGAGCAAGACAAACCAAGACCAGTTTGTTGAACTGCTAAAAGACCTGAGAAAAAAGAAAGTAGCCATTACATACATTGACCATCATGATATTGAAGAGTCAATCAAGAAAAAGATCAAGGCACTCAAAGTAAAACTAGTACACCAAATAGACGAGTGTACCACAGTTCAGGTCTATGACACTTTCAAAACAAAATTAGATGATCACGCCTCATTTCTTGCAGCATGTGCTGCAGTTACAGATTACATGGACGGAAAACCAATGGGTTCTAAACTGTTGCAAAGATTTGACAGACAATTTGTGTTGCTTGAAGCCACCGTTCTTACATTTACTATTACAAGTCACCAAAAAGACAATGAATACTTGCTTTATCTAGTAGACGAGCTAAGCGAGAAAAAATACCCACACGAGTTACCAAATACATTTGAGTTTGCAAGACTGCAGGCAGAAAAAATCTCAAGTGTAATACAAAAAGTCAAAGACAATATGAAAAAAATGAAAAACCTAGCATACATGGAAGTAACAGACTCTGGTGCCAGCATGGTGGTAAATTTTGTTTTAGGGTTGTCCGGAAAAGAAGTTGGCGTATCATACAAGCTACGTGAAGAGCAAGGAATCTATGCTGTATCAATTCGAGGCGCAAGAAGCTGCAAGATACACTTGGGCAGACTGGTAAATCAACTAGCAACTGATCTAGGTGGTTCAGGAGGTGGTCATGACAAGGCATGCGGTGCAGTAATTCCAAAAGAAAAGATTGGAATGTTTTTGAAAAAATTCAATTCAAAGCTCAAGTAAACTCGGCAATGACATCAATCTCAACTGACGAGTCAAGCGGCAAACTTGCAACTCCTACTGCAATTCTTGAATGTTTTCCATTTTCTCCAAATATTTCATAGAGCAGATCTGATGCAGCGTTAATCACTTTTGGCTGTTCAGTAAAATCAGGAGAAGAATTCACAAATCCTGAAACACGAACTATTCTTGATATTCTATCAAGGCTTCCAATCTCTGATTTTATCTGTGATAACGCATTTAGTATGCAAAGCTTTGCTGCACTTTGAGCCTCTTCAACTGTTGTATTTGTTGGAATCTTTCCTGTTACCTGTACTTTGCCATCTCTCATAGGTATCTGTCCTGAGACAAAGACCAAGTTTCCTGTCTTTACAACTGGAATGTACGAGCCTGCAGGCTTGGGGGGTGAAGGCAAGGCGATGTTCATCTTGGCAAGTTTTTCATCAATCACGAGTATCGGTAGAAAATAAAGCTGTTTTAACTTTATGTTGATATAATACGATTAAGAAAATTATCCCTGTGGAAAAAAAGACACATGGGGACGAAATCCAAAAAGAGCTTGAAATAATATCGTCTCGTCTAAATGCACTTGAAGCCTCTACTCAAGACAAGCAGCAAAAAACATTACTTGGTATAATCAAACTGCTTGTAGAAAACCAAAAACATTTCATAAAAGAATCAGATCACTTGAGAAAAGCAATGGATCTTCTTACTTTGCAAATATTTGAGCTTGAAAAGAAATAGTATAGCCAATATTATACTTCTAATAAAAGATTAAATTCAGCCCATAATTGTCAGACAACAAATGTCCAACCCTGACGATTCAGCAGACAAACCAGTAGTAAAAGAAAAAGATCCTCACAATTACAGGAAGGTTGGTTTTTCAATGATAGTAATTTCAGTATCCCTTGTAGCAATTGGACTATTAGTGTGGGCAATAGGTGACAACTACCACTTTTCGTCAGATATTATGGCTGCCCAAGAGATTGATGCCATGACTCCAAAAAGTGGATATGCAGTTGTAGTGTTTGACTATACGCAGCCAATTGGCGCCAAGCTAAAACTTGTAGAGAATACAAACGATCTAAGTGAGGCACAAAAAACACAAGCAGATGAGGCACAAAAATACATCGGTCAACAACCACAAGCCCTAATATTTGATAGCTCAAAACAGAACAATACCAACTCTGTTGCTCTTTCCGAAGTCTATGCCCTAACTCCAAATGACGGATACAGGATAGTGTCATTTAACACTGCATTACCAGTTGGTGCAAGATTATCTAGTCTCAAGATGGATGATCGATATACAAATGCAACAAGTGATGTGCAATTTTATTCAAGCCAAATAACTGACCCTGCTATTCATATAATTATATTTGGCACAACTTTTGAGGATAATGTAAAACAAGTTCTTGGTGATAAGTACACACCTGATATTATTGAAAATAATCTCAATAAATTTCCACAAAAACCGCATATTGCAAAACCAGTAGTTACACCTCCTCCAGTGGTTACAACTAATGCTACTCAAACAACTAATCAAACCACGGCACATGTCATCACATCGCCTCCAGTAACAAACCACACAGTAACTGTACCAACGGTGACTAACGCAACACAGGCAACAAACCAAACCGTAGTGGCAACAATTGCTCCAACTAATTCAACTAATACAACAAACCAAACTGCAACCTCATCTAATTCAACTCAAATAAACCCAACAACAAATTCTACAAAGACAGTAAACCTATCCGAGAATATATCCATAAACTCGACAGGTCACTAGACAAGTTCTTCATCAATTTCATCAATAGGTTCCACAAATTCAAGACACAAACAAGTCGGAATGCTACACTTGCCTAGTTTTGAAAGGGCTCGACTTTCAAGTGACGGTTCATGTGCTTCACGCACATGATGGCATTTTTTACAATTCATAAAACATCCGAACTAGACACGAACAATTCCAACATCCATTAGATACTGTATGCCTTTGACAAAGTCATCATCTGTTATCGTTCCTTCTGACCAAAACTTGGCATTGTTTTTTATCCAATGAGGTATGGGCTGGCTAGAACTTGAGGCTTGATATGAACCATGTGGCACTTTCATTATTCCCTGCTGGATTAGATACTGTATGCCTTTGACAAAGTCATCATCTGTTATCGTTCCTTCTGACCAAAACTTGGCATTGTTTTTTATCCAGCTAGGTATTGATGTCTTGGTTTTTTGTTGAGTACCCAATTCTGAAGAATCTCCATTAATCATATTTGTTTTGATCAGACTACTAGTGTATCGTATTAATTCTGGCTTGCCCTCAATTGTTGTTATCCCAAGTGAATTTGCATTTAGCAGTATTCCGGTTTCTTTATCATATTCCAAAGTTGAGGTCATGTTTGAATCTCCCTGTATGGCAGAGAGTCCAGTTCTCTTGAAACCATTAAATGTCAAAAGCTCACTTGTTACTGTAAAGCTTGTCTTATTGTATTGGATTGGTGTTGGAAGTACAGTAAGAAACGGAACCTCTTGACTGCCATTTTGATCCAGGTGACCAAGTCCGGTGTTGATATTTAATATGATGGTCCCATTTTGAGTCTGACCAGGACCTAAACTAAACTGTTCTATTACCTTTATGTTATTTGGATCCACCATATCTAAAAAGTAGAATGTCTCTGAACTGTTGGCACTTCCAAAGTGGATGTCGTACGATAGTACATCGCCTGGGTGTACACAAACGGTATTGGGTGCGCATTGTGATTGTTCAGCATATGATGTGCCATACAATGATATCATAGATAAAATCGCAAATATTGAGAAATAAAATATCTTTTTCATTGTTCAATTGCCAATTATATGTCGTATACATTACTGTTTCTATTCTTTGTATCGGAGAACAATACAAATACCGTTATGACCAATCTTCTATATGGTACAAAACAAGCTAGCTCTGGAAACAAGCCCGTATCTTTTACAGCATGCTAATAATCCGGTACAATGGTATCCGTGGGGAGAAGAAGCACTTGAAAGAGCAAAAAAAGAGAACAAACCTATCTTTTTGAGCATAGGATACAGCGCATGTCACTGGTGTCATGTTATGGCCCATGAGTCATTTGAGGATAAAGACATCGCTAATGTGATGAATGAGTATTTTGTTAATATCAAAGTTGACAGGGAAGAAAGACCTGATATTGATGATATTTACCAAAAAGTATGCCAGATTGTAACTGGAAGCGGAGGATGGCCGCTGAGCGTATTTTTAACGCCAGACCAGCGGCCGTTTTATGTAGGGACGTATTTTCCACGTATTGATAGTTACGGAAGGCCAGGATTTGGAAGCGTACTGCGACAGCTAGCACAAGCATGGAAAGAAAAACCAAGAGATGTTGAAGCTGCAGCTGAAAATTTTGTCAAAACATTGCATAAAACAGAATCAGTCAAGACTGAATCAAAACTTGAAAAATCAATTCTGGATGAAGCGGCAATGAATCTTCTTACTTTATGTGATAATACTAATGGAGGGTTTGGTCAAGCACCAAAGTTTCCAAATGCCGCAAATCTTTCTTTCATGCTACGATATTCTAAAATGTCTGGAATCTCAAAATTTCAGGAATTTGTATTCAAGACATTGACCAAGATGGCAAATGGAGGGATCTATGATCAAATAGGTGGTGGTTTTCACAGATACTCTACTGACTCGAGATGGCTTGTGCCACATTTTGAAAAGATGCTCTATGATAACGCACTTCTTCCACCAGTGTATGTCGAAGCGTACCAGCTAACACATGATCCAAAATATCTTGAAGTAATAGACCAGACATTACACTATGTATTACGTGAAATGACCTCTACTGAAGGAGGATTTTATTCTGCTCAAGATGCAGATTCTGAGGGTGAGGAAGGAAAATTCTATGTATGGACAAAAAATGAAATTGAGCAAATACTTGGTCCAGATTCTGAGGTTTTTTGTCTATACTATGATGTAGTGTATGGTGGAAACTTTGAGGGCCATACCATATTGTACAATACACTCAACTCATCTACAGTTGCATTCCAATGCGGTAAGACTGAAAATGAAGTAAAAGAAATAATTGCACGCTCAAAGAAAAAACTGTATGAGGCACGCTCAAAGCGAGTGCCTCCAGGCCGTGATGACAAGGTACTAACAAGCTGGAATGCATTGATGATTTCTGCATTTGTTAAAGGATACAAAGTAACTCAAACTCAAGAATTTTTGCAGGCTGCCGAAAAGTGTATTCAATTCATTGAAACCAAACTGACAAGAGACGGAGAACTGTTACATACATTCAAGGACGGACAGGCAAAACTTCGCGCCTACCTTGATGACTATTCATATCTCATGAATGCACTGCTTGATTATTTTGAAGTCAAACCATCCAAAAAAACACTTGACAAAATAATATCATACGCAAATTATTTACTAGCACACTTTTGGGACGAATATGAGAAAGTTTTTTTCTTTACAGCAGATAATCATGAAAAACTTATCATCCGAACAAAAAATATCTACGACTTGTCATTACCATCTGGCAACTCTGTTGCATCAAATGCATTACTACGACTGTACCATATAACCCAGAATGACAAATACCTAGTTGCGTCAGTAAAAGTGATGGAGTCACTTGCAATTATGGCTGCAGAAAACCCATTTGGATTTGGCCAGCTACTAAATAACATTTACTTGTACCTACAAAAACCAACTGAAATCACTGTGATAAACCAGAAAAATAAGGAAATCAAAGATTACCTGTCCAAAAAATATATTCCAGAATCAATCATTGTCGAAATACATGATAAGCAAAGTCTTGATGATCTAAAACAATTTGCGTTTTTTGCAGGAAAAGAGTTTGATGTTGATAATACCATTGTCTACATCTGCAAAAACTTTTCATGTTCACTTCCACTAAAAACTATTTCAGAAATTGAAAAGCTGGTCTAAGTAGATGTCTTTTCACTTTTGAGTCACACTGGAATTAGTTGGATTGGTGACAACAGAAGGAATAACATGAGCAGATTTAGCGGTAGGCGGTTCAACGATTTCTCTTGGGGATGATAAAAATGAAGCGCATGGAAGGTTTTCTACTGGAACACAGAGAAATTTTGCAAAATATGATGTTTCTACTAATACTAATGCAATGGTTATGCCCATTGAAACATACCACCATCTAAATTTCAACATGTAATTTGGTTTCAAATTAAAATTTAAAATTACAGACGATTTTCAACTCGTGATTTGAAGTCAATCGATTGTATTTTTTGATAATAAATCCCAAAAAAACTATTTACATATTTTTAGCAGTTTTTCATTTTTACTGTGAATGTTTTAGGCCTTTTTGATGTTGATTTCAAGCCTCTGACCAACTGCAGGACTTCCCATCCTCTCGTATCTTCGTCTTGGCATTACAATTGTAATTGATGTCTGCGCGTAACTTTTGATTGCAATGGTTGGTTGAGCCTGCAATATTGCCTCCATAAAAGGCGCAATCTGGTCTCGGAGCTCGGGATCTAGTTTTTTGTTTATTGCATCAAGCATGAGCTGTTTTTGTGATACGGGCTCTGTTTGTACATCTTCTGAGAGTGTAAGCTGTACCGTCTGACCATTGTCAATTATTTGCTGTACCTGGTACTGTGTTACTTCTGACATGCAAATCTATTCAAAATGATTCTACATAAAATCTATGGCTTTGCCTCGTTTATGCTCTTTATCACTTTAGCCGAACGTGATTTTATGATTTTGGCAAACTCTTGCGTGTCTTCTGCTGTTGGTTTTTTCTTTTCGTTTGTATATGCTTGTAAAAACCCAGAATAAATACACCCTACAATGATTCCAAATGCAGTAGATGTTACATCACTCGTTTCATCAGTATATGATTGGGCCATCTGTTTGTAGGATGCAGCTTCACTGATGTAATAATCAATCAGACTGTCTATGAATTTCTTAGTAGTTGGTGAAATCACAAATAGATTTTCTTTGTATGGTTTATAACGTTTGATTTTTGACAATGAAAATTGCCATCTTAACTTGCAAAGATATTTTGACCTTCTGTCTTTTCAACAATACTTGTAAAATCACCAGTATGCCAATTGAGATAAATCGAGTAAATAGAGAATGTCCACATTGTAAAAACTCTACGATATTTAACACAGGAAAATCATATTTCTGCGGAAAATGTATGACTGATCTCCAATTAAATCAAATAGCAGCAAAGATTGCTGTCTAGTGTAAATGTGGAAACTGGAACGAGAAGACGTTCATTTTAAAATATATGATGAACGCAAGTTACTTGTAGGATATTTTGGGCCCGAATATGGTCAAATCGAGCCTGAGGACAGGGCAGCTCAGGTAATAGAGGAGATGCATAAAAGGCAAGAAAAAATTGCTGGCGGTTATTTGTTGCTACCTTTAGTCAAGTTTGGCATATTTGAAGAAGGCTCTGAGATGGACATGGATTATGTGGTTCAAAAACTCGAAGCGGTAGCATACACCTTGTCTGTGTGGCGACAACTAATGCAGGAAAAATCTCTTGGCAGACACAAAATCATTGTATCACATACCGACCACGATATGCTGAGCATTACTTTGTATCTTGGATTTGCAACACCGATACCTCTTGAAAAAAACGCACTGGGGCAAGAAATTGGAAAACTGCTTGATGTGATACATCAAAAAGGCTTACTGTGACCACTTGGTTTTTGCATTTCCATAAGATTGTAATCCGCTCATCTCATACTGGAACGACTGTTGTAGTAACTGATCTGATTTTGTCTGGCTTGAATTGTCTCCAGTCTGTATCCATTCACGTAAATATTTGTCAGATTCGATTTCAGTCTGTGTTGATAGTCTGAACAACTGCACTGATGGCACGAATGTCTCCGGTGGTTTTAATTCATCATATCTTGGAAGTATGTTCTGTATGTTTGCAATATGGGCATCTGCGATTTTGAGCATCTCGTCTTTACTTAACTGACCATTTTTGTACATGGTAAGTTGCTTGTCAAAACTATCTGTCTCATTTTTAAGATCTGATTGAATAAGTGCCAAATCATCTCCAAATTTTTGTCCTGATATTTTTGTTTGATCAAGATAATAGCTTACAAGAATAACTATTACTATTATTGCAATGCCTCCTCCTATCGCTATTGGCTTTGTAGGCAATGGTTTTGTTTGCTTTTTTCGGCGCACGAGAAAAATGGAACCATATCTGAAATAAATCAATCGTCTTGTTATTTGACAATTAACACAGGGCACTTGGAATGCTGTGAGACTCCACTTGCAACACTTCCAAGAAGCATCTTCTTGAATCCCCCGAGACCGCGTGAACCCATTACTATAAGGTCTATTCCGTGTTTTTCGGAATATGATAAAATTACATCAGTAATAGACACAGATTCAAGTACATCTGTCTTGTAGGCGACCCCTGTTTGTTTTAGTTTTGGTTCAAGCTCAGACAGCGTATCCCTAATTGCGTCTTTTTGCATTTTCATTGTTTCAACATAGGCAGCAGACATGACCGGGTCAACATGTTGGTATATTAACAAACACGAAACGATGCTAATGCTCGCATGGTATAGATTTGCAAGATCAAGTGCAAACTCAAGGGCTCTCTTTGAAGATTCTGAACCATCGTATGGTACGAGGATGTTTTTTACCATATGTTGTTTAACTGGACAGTATAATTAAAAGCATGGAAAGATTTCATGTGTGATAACAAACAAAGTGTTCCATCTGTATCTATAATAATTAAAATAACTATGTTATAAAATAATCGAAACCATATCTCGAAATTTTTCTTAATTTTCAGATCTCATATATTTCATAAATGAAAAAAGTAAAAACGAAAAAGAGGATTTTTAAAACCATAAATACTACGAAACAGAATCGCAAACAGTGAATAAATTCAAAGGACTAGTTTTACTTGCAATATTGGTTAGTGCAGCAGGTTCAAGTCCAATTTTTGCTTCCCCTGCAACTTCTCCTAGTTATACTGGTGTCAATTCAACAACCGGAATGCCGCTTGCACCATCTATTACTGGTGCAATTGCAGTAACCACTGATAAACCATCATATAATGATGGAGACAAGATTACCATATCTGGTACTTCAAGAGATTACATTTCAGATACTACAGTTACAGTAATGATCAGAAATCCAATAGGGAATATAATCAAGATTGATCAGGTAGAACTTGGAACGGACAAGACATATTCCACCACGGTTACCGCCAGTGGAAGCCTATGGCAGGCAGCTGGAACTTATCAAGTAATGGTACAGCTTGGCAGTAAAGATAGATCAGCCGAGACATCCTTCCAATTCACAGGGTCAGTTGCAGGAACAGGAGTGGGAAATACCATAAAGGTGGATGGTACTGACTTTTCTGTAACTTATAGTATTACTAATGGTAAGGTACTTGGAATAAAAGCAGATACTCTATCAAAGTCATTGATAGTATCAATACAGACTACTGGCGATGGAGTGTTAACAATAACGCTTCCACGAGGACTCATTGACGCTAAGGTAAGCGGTACCGATGCCAAATACATAGTATTGAATGATAATGAAGAATCAGACTTTCAAGAAATTAATACGACTAGAATGGATAGAACTCTCTCTATCCCATTCACCGATGGTACAACTCAAATTGAAATTGTGGGCACATTTGTAATTCCAGAATTTGGTCCGATCGCGGCTCTAGTATTGGTAGTTGCAATTGCATCTATAATCGCAATATCATCAAGAACCGGACTCAAATTTGTTCCAAAATACTAAACTTCAATATTGCTAAAAAATGAACCAAGGTTCAGAAAATCATGTCTTGGTTTTTTATATTTTAAGATACAAGGATTATTTGTCACGTGCGAACGCGAGTACTTGACCCCACCTTCCCGCCTAGCAGTGGTCATTGTTTTAGGCGGGAAGTATTTTTCATTTACCGATTTTGTAAGCTGATTCTGAAAATGTGTTGTTCTTTGCACTTAATTTTCTGGCTTCTATGATCGGTAATAATCCAATAACTGGTGCATGCTTTGGTCAAGTGATTTTATTGTTGATGTATAGGTATGCACAAACATTCTATGCATGTTTACAAATGAATCAATCTGTGAGAGTGTCATGCTGGTTGTTTTCCAAACCATATCGTCAAATACATGCAGTATGCTTTTTTCATCATGTAGCTGATTTTCATAAAATCTATGCTCCAGTAGATAACATATTGAAAAATAATCATCAAGCACATGTAGGTACTCCTTGTACAAATCAGAATATGCCTGAAAATAATATTGCATATCTGATTCTATCTTTTTTATTGTTCTTGTAGTACTTCTTTTGAATAGTTGTGACGGAATCTTGGCTGGTTCTTTGGTGTGTTTATTTTTGTTCAATTTTTATCCTGCCTGCGGTTTTACCTCTTCAGGCATTCTTCGATACCATATCGTCCTCTGTGGGAAGGGGATCTCAATTCCTACTTTGTCTAGGCACTCTTTTATTATTTTTGGAAGAATTGGTACCACTTCGCCAAATGCATCTCCTGGATACCATACGAATACTCTGAGATTTACACTCGAGTCTCCAAGCTGTTCTGTCCATACCATTGGCTCTGGCTCCACAAGAACGTATGGCAAAGCAGATATTGCTTTTTTGATTTCGGATATGACCCTGTCAATATTTTCCTTATATGCAACTCCTACTGCAAAATCAGCTCTTCTCACAGGCGTCTTGGAAAGATTTCTTATATTGGTAGTAAAGATCTTGTCATTTGGTATTCTCATTATGGTACCATCAAATAGTCTTACTCTAGTGGAAAATATTGCAATGTCAAGTAAGACTCCGACTATGTTACTTGTTGGAATCTCTATTACATCGCCCGCCTTTGCTGGCTTGTCAAACATTAGAAAAACTCCAGAAACCAGATTAGATACGACTGATTGAGTGGCAAAACCAATCACAATCCCAAATATTCCTCCTGCAACCATTAAACCACTGAGGTCTATTCCCTGGCTAGTGGTTACAGCAAGAAGTGTCACTATTATGATACCATAATAGATGCTCTTGCCAATATTCTTAGAAGTGCTCTCCTCAAAATGCGGGCCAAAATATTTCTTAAAGAGTATGCTTGCAACTTTGGCAATTGTGACACCAATTGCCATTATGATTACGGCAATTATTAAAGAATCAATTGAGATCTGATGTCCAAGTATGTTTATCTCAGAGCCTGAAATAAAACTAGTCAAATCCACTCTCCATTGAAAATTTGATATCTGTCTTTTCCATTGTTATGGGAGATCTTGTCCACTTCTTAGGGCCTGTATTGTCTTGTTGTACTATCTCAATTACTTGTACCCCTAGTCTTTCCTTTATTATAATTTCCAAATTGTCATAAACGGATTCAAATTTGTCATAGTATACATCATGATCTCTTATTGGAAAGACAACTTTTCCAATTGATACTCCTGTATCAAGCTCATTGTTTACAATTATCTTCAACTTTCCATGTACAAATTCTACACTTTTTGGTGCTTTAGCTTCTGGTGTGACATTTGAAAACTTACATAATATGCCCTGATCTGGCTGCCCATATAGTGCGTATTTGGAATGATCGACATTGCACGAAAAGACATCAAAATATTCCCTGATCTTACTTCCTGTGAAAAACAGTCCTATCTCTATTGGTATTGAGGCAAAGATCTCTGTTTTAGAATTTCTGCTAACAAAAACAGGTTTTGAGAATCTCAAAAACATATAATCCGTCTTGTATGCTGGAGTGTAGATGGGATGAGTAGGCACAAATTCCATCTCAAGGTCTGAAGTCCGAATTGAAATTAATTTCTCTAGTGTGCCAAAAGGACCTGTTCTTTTATAATAAAACTTATCGCTACTTGCTCGTTCCAACGATATAAAATTATTTGGTAATTGAAAATTTAATTTGTCTTTGATAACATGTATACCATAATTTAGTTTTGATAAATTATTTTCAGCTACATGATCAGGAGCTGTTAGGGGAGTACTCATCGTTTTATTTTGTGATTCGATTATTTATTTTATTTCAAATTGTTCTATTCACTTTTATTTTTTTAGAAATACTTAACAATGATGAACAAAAATTCTTTACAAAATTTTTGAGTAAGATTTAAAACTAATGACGACCATTTTATAAAAAATGAATAACCTGAGGTTACAAAAAAATTCACTTCTTATGTATACTATGATCACAAAAAATGATTCAAAGTTATTTCCAATTCCTTTTACTGATTGATATTTTAGGTGATATCATTGATAGAGTTAAGAAAAAAGTTTACAATAAGTGTAATAATTCCAGCTCATAATGAAGAAGAACACATCGAAGACGTCATAAAAACAGTACAGAAAAGAAAAGAAATTGATGAGATAATAGTTGTAAATGACGGTTCAACTGACAAGACAGCTGACGTTGCCAAAAGGTGCAACGTTAAAGTAATCTCAACTAGTGAAAATTATGGAAAAGGACATGCTATGAAGCTTGGTGCCTCAAAAGCCATCGGTGACATTTTACTTTTCCTTGACGCTGATATAAAAAATATGGATTCAAAGAAAATCGAGGATCTAATAGACCCATTCAAGGACATGTATGATTTTGTCAAGACTAGATTTGACAGAAACGCAGGACGTGTTACCTTGCTTACGGCCAAGCCACTTTTGGAACACTTGTTTCCTGAAATTGCACAAAGATTTGAGCAGCCACTTAGTGGTCAAATTGGCATAAAAAAAGAACTTCTTGATAAGATGAATCTTGAGGATGACTATGGGGTGGATATCGGAATTCTTATTGATGCAGTAGAAATGGGTGCAAAGACAAAGGAGGTTTATTTTGGATATCTTGAACATGATGAACGAGCACTTGAAGACCTAGACGTTACAGCGCGACAGGTAACACGAGTGATTTTGGATAAGGCTTCAAAATACAATAGACAAAGCGATACCGGTCTGATTCAATCCGAGATTGCATAGATTATGTGTTCAATTGCAGGGTTACTTGATAAGAATGGCAATAACGTGGCGTCAACACTTGTGAAGATGCTTGAGCAAACCTCACATCGAGGACCTGACGGGTGTGGAATCTGTATAGGAGGGGTTTTAGAAAAGGCAAATGATCCGTGTCACCTTCTTACCGAAAAAATAAAAGGAAGATACGGGCTTGGTCATTCTAGACTAAAGATCACCGGAATTGATGGCGTGCAACCTCTAACTGATTGTTTTGACAGATTAATCCTTGGGTTTAATGGAGAAATCTGGAACTACAAAGAATTGCGAGAACAACTTATTTCTTCTGGACATGTTTTTGAAACAGATTCTGATTCTGAGGTTGTAGTTCATTTGGTTGAAGAAAACTGTAAGAAAACCGGAGATTTGTGTGAAAGCGTTTTGATAACAAACAAGATGCTTGATGGCGAATTTGCATTTGCAATTTTTGATAATATCTCAAAGAAAATACTACTTACACGAGATCCTGTTGGGATAAAGCAGCTTTATTATGGAAAAAACAAAAACCATATAGCTTTTTGTTCAGAAAAAAAACCACTATGGATGATTGGAATACATCCAACACGGGTTTTGCCTGGCGAAATAATTGAAATCAATGTTGATGAAGATTTTACAAATTCTATATCAAAGAAAAAAATTTCTAACGAACTTGTAAAACCTACTGTAAAGATATTCAATGAAAAAGAGGCGCTGGACAAGTACAAGCAAGCCCTTTTTGATTCTGTTAAGAAAAGAGTTGCTGGACAAAAAAAGATTGGAATAATATTTTCAGGAGGAATAGACAGCTTGCTTATCACAAGAATTGCACAGATGCTCTCATGTGACATTACGTGTTATACTGCTGGGTTTCCTGGCTCTTCTGATATATCGGCAGCAGTCCAGGCATCAAAAGAGCTAGGTTTTGAACTTAAGGTACGTGAGATATCGGAATATGATATCATGGTAAACCTAGAGAAAATAATATCCTCTATCGAGTCCTATGATCACCTACAAGTTGACGTTGCAATCCCTATGTTTTTTGCAGTAAAGGAGGCACAAAAAGACGCGATTAGAGTAATGTTGACAGGTCAAGGGGCTGACGAATTGTTTGCTGGCTATCCTTGGTATCTAGATATTTTCAAAAACCAAGGTGTATCAAAACTCAATCAAAGCTTGTGGAATGATATCAAAAATATCTACAAGGACACGCTTGAAAGGGAAGACAAAATTACTATGTACCACAGCGTGGAGCTTCGTGTTCCATACTTAGATCCTCATGTCATCCATGTTTCAATGTCTATATCTGAAGATCTCAAGATAAAAAATAACCATGTAAAGTACATCCATAGAAGACTTGCTGAAGATTTAGGAATATCGCATGATCTTGCATGGCGTAAAAAAGAGGCAGCACAACATGGTTCGAATGTTCATAGCCATCTTCTTAGAGTTGTAGAAAATATTAAAAACAATACAAAACTTGTTGCAGCATCAAAAAATCTTACAATGGAACTTCTTGGTAGCGCATATAGGTACAACCATGATGTTTACAAAGAAAATGAATCTATCCAACATGTACTTGATAGCATGGGAGAAAAACTAGGCTTGTATCCACATGAAATGCATGATTGAGTCTTTTAATTTATGGCACGACATAAAAAATTGATTGCATTTGATATGGATGGTACTCTTTTGGAAGGAAGAATAATTCAAGCTCTTGCAGAAAAGTATGATTTTACTGACAAACTTTACAAAATCCAGTCCAACCAAAACATGGAAGGATATCAAAAGAGCCAGAAAATTGCATATCTACTAAAAGGGAGACACGCAGACGAAGTTACAAAAATAACAAGTGAGATGAAACTAATTAAAAACTGGAGACAAGCAATTTATGAGCTTCAATCTCATGATTATGTTTTAGGAATAATAAGTGATAGTTACAAGTTTGCTTGTGATTATCTTGCTGAGAAGATGAACCTTGATTTTGTAATTGCAAATGATCTAAAAGTAGATGAGAATGATTGTTTGACTGGCGATCTTGTCATGCCATTTGGTTGGGAAAAAATTGGATGCAGTTGTAAAATATCTGTATGTAAGAGATACCATTTGGAAAAAATGGCTAAAAAGTTTGAGATTGATATTCAAGACACAGCAGTAGTGGGAGACACTGTTTCTGACCTGTGCATGATTAAGCGAGCCGGTACGGGAATTGCAATGATGCCCAAAGATAGAATGCTTGAAGATGTTTCAGACGTGGTGATTAAAACCCACGACCTCAACCAGATCCTGCCTTTTGTTCTTTAGACTAACAGAAGTTTACCTTTAACCATAAACGATAATTGTATTGGTGTCTAATATAGAATAATGATTTCAATGGGTGTGAAGATTGTCAAATAATCAACAACCCAGTAGCACCATCTACAAAGAAAATGTAGACCATGAATATGATGGTGACATTGTATTGAAAACTGAACATTTGACCAAAGTGTTTGATTCCCTAGCTGGCAAAATAACTGCATTATCTGACATCAACCTTGAAATCAAAAAAGGCGAGTTTGTATCTATCATGGGACCATCAGGATGCGGCAAATCCACACTGCTTAACATCATTGGTGCACTTGATAAACCAACCTTTGGTAAAGTCTTCATAAATGGATTTGACATCTTTACACTGACAGATTCCGAAATCGCTACAATGCGAAACCGTCTCATCGGGTTTGTCTTCCAGTCATACAATCTGGTAAACCGCAGTACTGTGATAAAAAATGTAAAACTCCCAGCGATTATTGCAGGCATGTCTCAATCAGAAGCTGATTTTAGGGCAATGAAAATCTTACAAGCACTAGGAATTGCTGACAAGGCTAAACAAAAAACTATCAATCTGAGTGGAGGTCAACAACAAAGAGTCGCAATTGCAAGATGCCTTGTAAACAATCCGGCAATCATATTGGCAGATGAACCTACAGGAAACTTGGATACAAAGACAGGCGCAGACATTTTTGACATGCTCAAAATACTATCACAAAAGTTTGGTAGAACGGTTCTTATGGTGACTCATAACCCTGAACTGGCAGAATCGACTAACCGAACCATTATGATGAGAGACGGTAAAATAGAAAAAGAAACCGTGAACTAATGACTCTGGGGTTATTCTGTATATTTTAGCACAAACATGCTCTTGTCGTATCTTACATCTATTTTTTTATGAAACAACTCTTTAAAGATGGTCTCCAAAATTATCTTGTTGTATAAAGACCAGTTTCTCCCAATCTCATGCTTCATGACAAAAGTGTGAACTCCATTGTGAGTCATATGACTTATCTGAACAGACGAATTTAGCATTTTCATCTCAAACCATGATATAAACGAGCTAACATCGATCTGACCTTTCATGAACAAGGCAAGATCAAGTATCTCGTCTTTTGCAATTTTTGCCATCGCTTCTACGTCTTTCTTCTTTAACCTTCCAAAAATTTTCACAAAAACTGGCTTGTTTAGGTTTACAAGTCCTATTCTTGGCTGGTGAATATCCCAATCTAAAAATCTTCTAATGGCTTGCGATGCGAGCGTATTTGCACTCACTTGGTGATTTTTTGCTTCATTTTGTAATCTGTCTATTAACTCATTCTCAAATCGTAATGTTATGGTGGCGATTTTTTTCTGACTTAATTCAGACATAAAGTATGATCAAATTATTGATATTTAAAAAATGATTAACAATGTTCGCTGATAAATCTTGTATGACAATGTATACTCACATCATTTTATTATGCGTTGACAATATAATATCATGGTAGAAATTAAAATCAAGACAAAGATTGATGCTCCTGTAGAAAAAGTATGGAGTATTATATCTAGAATTGATGACGACTACAAGTTCTGGAATCTTACCAAATCCATCCGAAACATATCAAAGGATAGAAATGAGATTATACGTGAGGTTAGGTTCGGCAAGACAGATAGGTGCTATCAAAGGATACTTTTGTTCCCAAAAGATGGAATAAACACACATTGGACAAAGGGCGTAATAACTGGCACCAAAGATATCATTTTGACTGATCTAAATAGCATTACACTTCTTGAAGTCCAGATTGATTACACCATTTCAGGTCCTGCTAGATTATTTCCGGGTAGGATGCATGAAGAACTACAAATCGAAGCGGAAATTGCGGTGGATTTGATAAAAGAAAAAGCCGAAGGAAAACCTCATACAATTCCGATGGTTGAACGAAAATCTTGGGCAGACCTGATACACGAATAGCTAAGATTGGGTATTTTTAACATCTGATTTTTAATTCCTGTACAACATCGATGAATTTTTGCATCTCATGGTAAAACTGTATTCCCTTTTCTGTTATGGAATAATGCTGATTTCTTCTGTTGTTTATTGATTCAATTAATCCAAAACCTATGAGTTTTTGACACTTTTCCACTGTAACACCATGTGAGAGATTGGCAGCTCGTGCTATGTGTGAAATTATTGTTCCAGATCTTCCGTGTTCCATTGTTATGGCCAGGATCTGTGAAACTATGCCGATCTCTGTTCTATATTGTGCTCTTGACATTTTTTTATCTCCAATATCCGAGTTGAGTGGGTTTCATTATAGAGTCTAGAATGTCTACTTTATAAAAAATTGTTAAACATTGTAACAGAACAATGTTACTGGATGCTGTTAATGTAATAGAAAATGTCTGAAATGTTAATCGATATAGTTACCATCAGCATCTGCTTTAAGCTCGATTATCATTACACTACCGCTAATAAACGAATCATTTCGTACTGTTCTTACCCGTCCGACTTCAATGTGGTATGGATAAACATCTACTACAACTGTTCCTATTTTGACGTCGGTAGGGGCATCAGTGATTACGATGTCTTCTTTTTTTACCCCATAGTCTGTAAGTTTCTTTACACAGTGATCAAGAAGTGGCTTTGGTAGACCGTGATTTATTGCCCAAACGGTTCCCTTGTATTCTATCTTATCCAACGGATTAACACCTGATTCACTTCTATAATTATCCTTCGAGATTTGTAGCCTTTAGCGTCATGGTGCTTTCAACTCTTGACAAGTTTCTAATCTTGTGTGATACTGTCTGATCAAACTCTTCGCTTGAATTTGCATTGATTTCTGCTATTACATCATATGCACCAAATGTGACATAGGCTGCTTTTACCTGTGGGATTTGTTTTAGTTCCTCTACGATATATTCTTCTGCGCCCAAATCGCAGTTGATTAAAACAAATCCTTTTTCCATAAATTTTCATTGGGTAAACGTTACTTTAACTTTGTCTATTCTGTTATACGATTCATTCCAGGTTGTCATTTCATGGATTAATTTTTTAAAATTTTAAATGAAAAATGGAGCCAATGAGGGGATTTGGACCCCCGACCTTCTGATTACAAGTCAGATGCTCTAGCCAGGCTGAGCTACATTGGCATAACGTATTGGGTTTTAGAAGGTGGTTTAAAATGTTATTGAACAAAAAGATCTTTTCTAATCTGTAAAATGCCAAATTTATATGATAACACAATGCGATAAGCCAGTGTTGAGAAAAGAAAATTTTGCTAGTGCATATTCTGATAAAATACTATTAAAACAAAAACGCAAATACTTTGTAGGACGAGTTACACTTCGTGACTTATCAACAAAACTGCACATACGTGATCAAAAAGTGTACCTGGCAGGATTCAAAAATGGCGCAAAAACAAAACTGCACTACCATCTAGGCGATCAGACGCTAGTAGTTACAAAAGGTACTGGGATTCTTGTGTTATTTAGAAAGGTGTATGAAAAAAATAGTCAATTGAAAATTAAACTAGTTGAAAAATCAAAACTACGCCAAGGTGATGTTGTACTGATACCCAAAAAAACACTTCACTGGCATGGTGCCACATTCGGAAATGATTTTTCTCATATTGCACTTAATGCATTTTACAAGGGAAAAGAGTCACGAACAATTTGGTTTGAATCTGACTTTTCTTCATATGCTGTTAGAATAGACTAGCCAGCCTTTGCGATTATGACTGTCCAGGGGAAAGTAATTCCTCCATCATTTATGTAAGGTAGCGCATTTTGTAATGACTGATCTTTTATCTTTGATATGGTTTCTTTTCCTGCGCTCTCAAGTTTTGGTCGTATGGAATTTGCTGTAGAATTCATGTAGTCATGCCAGTATTCCTCAAAGGTACCAGGCCTGTATTCGAAATTGTATTTTTTAATTTCGATTTTATCAAATCCTGTACTCTCTAATGTTTTTTGCAAAACAGAAACGTCTCCAAACCTGTGTACAGTTGGTGTTCCTTCAGGCCGTATGTCTGGAATGTATTTTAAAATGGATTCCATTATTGTACTAAAATATGGAACATCCTCTTTTAGACCATGTACTGCCAAAACAAAAATTCCACCAGGTTTCAAGTTTTTCCTAATGTTGTACAGGGCGCGGTTTATGTCGGGACAAAACATTAGAACATACTGACTGAGTATCTTGTCGAACTGAAAGTTTAG
>JAJPGX010000039.1 GCA_021325595.1 Nitrososphaerota archaeon
AGCTTCTTGGAAGTTACGGGGCCTACCCCATCAAGACTTTCTAATCTTATATCGTCCATCTTACCGTATGGTACGGTACCAGTACCTAATAAATATGTCGGTTGAAGGTTCTGTAAACTTCATAGCACATTTAGTTGACAATTTTTCGTGTAAAGTGTCGGCTCATTGGATCTGTTTAAGATGTGGTAGAAGGATTTGATCGAATATTGAAATTTCATAAAGATATTTTTTTCAAAAACTTGAAGCAAAGAAAGACTGCTTTTACTGCTGTTATTGTAGCAGGACTTTTGTTTTATCCCATTGGTATTATTCATGAATTTGGGCATATTTTGGTCTGTGTTAGTAATGGGTTTCATTATACATTGAGCTTGCAAGGTTTTAATCTTCAGACTCAATGTTCTGGGATCTCCCAACCTATTGAATTGTATTTTTCACTTGGAGGTATTTTTGGAATGATAGGTGCTTCACTTTTACTTATATCAAAAAGAATTCGTAGTAATAGAGGAATCCTAATTGGTGTCTCGACTGTTATTTTTGATAATTTTCTAAAAGCTATTTTTGAAACGTATGCACATTTTGCGTATATTTCGAACCCCATCTTTGGCATGTTAATGGGTCTCCTTGTCGGTCTTTTCATGATAGGTTTGCTGTTCTTTTTTGATCCCAGTTTTTCCAAACGTAGAACCCAAAATAAAACCTAGAATAATCATACCTAAACCATAAATTTCTATTAAATTATTATCGACTTGCATTTTCTATCAATGTCCTCCACTTATCGTCACCTTGAATTGTTATTCCGCAAGCTTCTGATGGTGTTTTTCCATCTAGTGCCATGTGTGGTCTAAGATAGTTATGATACATCTGATAACCATCAAACATTATTGAATTATACTTTTTGACACCTCTCATAATCTTCTCTCTATCTCTAAACTCGCCATTCATTCTTTCCATCTTATTGTTATTCATATCGCCTGATAATAGAATGTGTTTGATATGCAAAGTTCTCTTTTGTCTGTTCATTTCCCATAACTCCTTTCGGTAAGCTTTTGAATATGATTTCAATCCATCTGTGATTATGACCTTTGGTTTTGTTTCTGTAATTTTCAGTTGATGAGATTTAGGTTATTGGTGGCATGAACCAATGCATTAATTCTGGAGTACTGATACCAATGCCATACAGGATCAAAGGTATTGCTGTACTTGTAAGAAGGATTCCAGCTACTAGTCTTGTTATTCTCAATGGAATATTTTTCACTGTTCCAAGCCATATCAATCCAATAATCAGACCTATTGCAATAGTAAATCCTATCAATGCACTTTCAAGTTCAATCAAACTAAATGTGGCCAAAGCAACAGAATTTTCTACTGCTTCAAGCATTGCGATGTAAAAGTAGGCTATCTCGTATCCAGTCAGATCAACTTTGGCTTCATTCTCAAAATACTCCTTGAACATTAAACCACTAAAAAACAATAATCCAATACCTAGAGCAATTTCAAGAATATTAGTAGGCACAAAACCCGCAAACTTTAGAAAAATGAAATACAGTACAATTCCAACTGAAATTCCAAATGCAGTAATCTTCAGAGTCTTTTTTAATCCAATTTTGCTTGCGGTACCTATACCTACTAGTGCTTGTTCGCCACCTTCCACAAAGATATACTTGAACGATGTGAAAAATACAATTAATTCAAACATAAATCATAGCTAATTATCACCAATATTAAGTCAAAGAAAATGGTGTCCAGTATTGTCTTACTCTATTTCTACAATCATCACACCAAAAATATTTTATCTGATAATCATAATCAAATTCCACTTTGATCCTACATAAAGGGCAAATGTGTATTGTCAAGTTTTTTTCCTATTAGTGTTCTGTATCAAGGTCATTCACTTGTTGTCATGTTATTTTTCCATGATTTTGAAGAAGTCAGATATGTCTTTTTCATTGACTAGATCATCCAAGCACGTTTTGATCTCATGTATAATGGATTTGTAATCATCTTTGTATACTTCTTTGAGCACTGTTTGTAAATACTCAGGGTGGTCATAACAATCTCTAATCTGACAATCATAAAGTGCATTAAGTTTTGCCACTATCAAGTTAAAATTGGTATTTCCACTTCTCATCAAAGTAATCTCTATGCATGATACCAGAGCAGCCTTATGGTGTTCCAAGAAACCCACATCACGAACGGCAAGCGATATTTTATAATATTTTCTATCATAGAATTCTAAAATAATGTTTGTTTAATTAAATCCCTGTCCAGTCGGGAACCAAGACAGGTGCCACCTCTCCCCCTCACCAAAAGATATCTTATGACCAACTATTGATTCTTTGTTGAAAATTATAAAAAAACTAGCTTAATTATCACAATTGATAATCAATATCGAAGCTTTCATCAGTTAGGAAATAATCTGATTGTTGACATGAATGATGATTCCAGGCATTTTTATACAAAATCTGAAAATTTGTTTTTAATACGTTTGATATGTACTTCAGGACCATCTCTTGAGAAAAAAGAAATTTTATAGCTACAATGATATGACATACTAATTTTCTAGCTGGTTTGGATTTAATGAAATTGATTGAATATTAGCTAACTAGATCATGCTGATGAAATTATGTCTAGAAAATCTAACGTCTTCTTCTTTGGCCTTCTTTGTTTTGGCCCGGGACTCTTTTTAGGACAAATCTTTTTCTAAAATTTTCTCTGTTTCTCATGCTTGAGATGATTCCATGTCTTTCTCTTGCTTGAACTTTTGGAGTTTGTCCTCTTACTTTTCCTGCTTTTGTAAGCGATCCGTGTGTTGGCACAAATAAACTGCTTTTCTAATTCAATTTATGTATTTGGTTTTACCAGTACTTGGTTTTGATAGTATCAATTACTCGTTCGTGCTCTGCGCCTTTCTTTCTTGCATATTTTTCCATTGCAGATAGAGGTACGCCTCCAAGTGATCTTGCAAGAGCGGTAAACAATCTTCTCTTGATTGGACTATTGTGTCCTGTCTTGTTCATGAATTTTTGTATTCCATACTTGAAGTTGTGTTGCCATGTCTTGTACATGACACCTAGTTGTGCTGCGGTCATTTCATTTCCAATATCGAAAAACTCTGATTTCTCAAGCAATCCAATTGGTACAAAGGTTAGCGGCGTTGTAGTAAACATTGATTCTGGTTGTTCTGTTTCCAATTCGCTAATTAGTCTAATAGTTTCCCATGCATCTTCTTCAGTCTCAGCATTATCAAGACCCATGATAAGTGTAAATGCCGGAATCCAGTGATTCTCATTTAGAGTCTTTACACCCTCTTTTACAACCCAGTGCCATTCCTCTGGCTTGTATGGAGAAAGTTTCCTGTCAGCATATTTGCCAATCAATCTCAAACTGCCAGTCTCAAATCCGCATTGAACTCCTATCTTGTTTGATGGACTTGCCTTGATAATTCTTGAGATGTTTGGAATTAGTTTTTCATCTGCAATTGCACCAGCAAGTGTTCCATGTGTTGGATTTGTATGTGCGATTCCAGTGGACATGACCGCACTAAAGAGTTCTTCTAATGCTTCTCTATTTGGTGCCATGTTTTTTGTCTTTCTTGGATCAAGACCGTATACAAAAATATCATCACTGTGTAGCCATGCATTTTTTTGACCTCCCTTCTTGAGGTTTACCTCAATCTCGCGCTTTACCTTCTCTGGAGGATAATATCTTAATGGTCTTAGCGTAACATCGCAAAACTTGCAACCTCTTCCACATCCACGCATTACCTCAACCATTCCGTGCATGCTTGGTTCAACAATTTCTGGAATGTGGTCTACTTCTGGTTCATCCCAGTAGTGAATGAATCTTCCATGAAATTTGTTATTGTCTCTACCAAATTCTTTTATCTCAACCTTGAAATCGCTTTTTACAAATGGATTCATGTTTTCAAATTCGCCTTTGATTAGTTTGTCAAAAAACATTCCTGCATGTCCGTCAATCTCTGGCGCTATTCCGCCTAGTTCTCCTTCTAAGACAGCATACAGACCATATTCTTGTATCTTCTTTGGATCATAATTATACTGCCAAGTTCCAGATGCGCCGGCAATTACTTTGGCATGACTTCCATTTTTTTTCTTTGCCTCATTTATTTTCATGTGCAAGTATCGATTATAGTATTCATCGTATGATGTTTGTTTTCTACCATAAGTAAATGTCATGGTTACAGGACCCATGCCAAGTGGATCCATTTCATAGGTACCAACTACTTCAGTTTCAGGACCTATGAATTTGTCAACATGATCAGGATGTGCAACAACCACATCTTCTCTCTTGTATCCATCGCGTAGCAAAGCCGCTTCTACCTTTCTTAGTCCATATGGAGCATAATCTGCAACTCCATTGTGATGAGTGATTGGATTACAAATAAAATCAAAAAGTATTTTTGGAGTAACTTGATCTTTGAGAAGAAAATACCACATGCTATTTTTTGGTCTGTTTGGGTCTACTGCAGGAGCACATCCAAAGAACGTTGCAAGAGATATCCCACGATATGGAGACATTAATGTACGATCTGCAGTTAATACGACTTTAGGATGACCCAATTTTCAATCTGAGTCTATTTTAATATCATTTTAAGGTTTCCAGTATTTTCATGTGGTTAGTAGTTCTCAATTACGCCTGCTTTGTTCCTATGGGTATAACCAAACTCTTTGTTTGTAAGCAAATATTGACCATCAAAAACGGTGCCATCTTTGCACGTTAAGACTTCACCAAAACAACAGCTTCCACATATTCCAATGCCACACTTCATCATTCTTTCAATGCTTGCCTCCACATAGATCTTTTTTGCAGTTGCAAGTTGTACTATTTTGTACATCATTTTTTCAGGTCCACAAGTGTATACTGCATCAAAAGTGCTTTCCTTTAGTAGATTCTCCATTGCGTCAGTAACAAATCCCTTTCCACCATAACTTCCGTCATCTGTTACAATAATTACTTGATGCTTTTGTGGCAATAATTTGTTGGCAAGATCTTCAAAAAATACTTCACTTTTTGTTTTTGCTCCTATCATCAAGGTTACATCATCAGATTTATCAAGATATGTAACCAGCCTTAACAATGGAACAAGACCTGTTCCACCACCTACCAAAAGTAGTTTTCCTTTCTTTATTGTAAACGAATTGCCATATGGACCGCGTACTCCGATTTTATCTCCCACTTTCATAGAATAAAGTTCAGTCGAGGCATAACCGTGTTTACGGACTGTAAATGCAGCTTTTCCTGTTTCTTGTGATATCATTACACTCATTGGAAGCTCATTTATTCCAGGAATCCAAACCATTGCAAATTGTCCTGGTAATACCTTGGAAAATGTTTCATCAGAAAATACAAGCGTACGAACAGTTGGAGTTTCATCTACAACTTTTTCAATTGTTACAATTTTTGGAGTGTCAATACTTTTTTGCAATTCCAACCATGTCCCTGATTTTCATAAAGTTCTTTCTTTCCATGTAATTTGAAATTCCATTGTTTATTTCAGAAAATATTCCAATCCACTTTTCAGATATTGCACTTCCAATTTGAATTGCACTTGCTCCTGCCAAGATAAACTCTACTGCGTCTTCCCAGCTTGAAACCCCGCCGCAGCCTATAATCGGAATATCAAATTTAGTTGCAATTTCATAAACACAACGAACCGCTACTGGTTTTATCGGAGTTCCTGAAAGTCCACCTATTTTATGACTTAAGATTGGCCGTGTTGTTTCAACATCAATTGCCATAGCCCTTAACGTGTTTATTGCAGTTATTGCATCAACTCCAGCATCACATGCTGCTTTCACCGTATCAAGATAATCAGATGTGCCAAGTCCCACTTTGGCGATTACTGGAACCTTTGATTCTTTTTTTACTGATTTGACTATTTTTGTTACAAGTTCAGGATCATCGCCAACTTCTAGTCCCACTTTTTCGACATGTGGACAAGACAGATTCAGTTCATATGCAAGTATCTTTACATTTTCAAATTGTTTTATCATAAAGGTAAAATCTTCAGGTATTGAACCAACTAAGCTTGGTATGATTGGTATTGATTTGTTAGATGAAATCATACTTGCAAAATAAGTGGCGCCTGGATTTGATAGCCCCACTGCGTTTAGAAATCCACTTTTTACTCCAATTATTGTCGGATTTGAATATCCTTCCCATGGTTCTTTGCTTAGTGATTTTGTAACAAGAGCGCCCGCACCTTCCTTATATAGACGAGTAAAAACGTCAAGCGATATACCCAAAATTCCAGAAGCAAGCATAGTTGGTCTCTCAAGGGCTATTGGACCTACAGTAGTTGAGATGTCTGGACTCACTTCTAATTATAAAAAATAGTTGTCTTATAATGGTTGATGTGACAAACCTAATGTTACCTTTTTTAGTAAGACATGAAAATGCCTTGTATGTATTCTGTAATTTTGACGGAATTGGGCGTTGCAGTCTTTGATGACAACAAATGCATAAAATCTATTCCATTTTCAAATCCTGCCAAAGATTATGTAGAATTAAAAAAAGATAAGACAGGTTTGAGCAGTTTAGAAGATTTTCTATCAAGTACAGGTATGAGTGTCCATGTCAATGATGCATCACTAGTTAAGACATTAAGGAAAAAATCAATCGAAGCAGAACTCATGGAGGAAAAAAAGATAGAGACTATCCAGTCATCTAAATTAAGAGTTTTAGTTGACTCGGGGTTTGCAAAGGACGAAAATGAGGCAAGATCAAAATTACGTGATTTTGCAATGCAGCTTTCATCCTCAAGAGTAACTGAAACTTCAGAGAGCCCTGACTTGCACATAATTCAAGCAATCAATGGCTTGGATGAAACAGATAAGATGATCAATTTACTTAGTTCTCGATTACGTGAATGGTACGGATTGCATTTTCCAGAGCTTGACAACTTGATTGACACAATAAGCGGATATGCAAAAATTGTCATTGCAGGCAGACGTAATGACCTTAATCAAAAAATATATCTCGATGCAGGATTTCCAGAGGAGAAAGCAGAGATGCTTTCATTGTTACAACAAAAAAGCCGAGGCGGTCAGATATCAAATGAAAATCTTGTGATAGTACAAAGTATTGCAAAGCAGGTCTTAGATTTATTTGAGTTAAGAGATACACTGGAAAAACACATAGAGTCACAAATGCAAGTAGTAGCTCCAAACGTATCAGGTATACTTGGCACTTCAGTTGGAGCACGAATGCTTGCCAAGGCAGGAAGTTTGAAAAAACTCGCGTCAATTCCGGCAAGCACAATCCAAGTACTCGGGGCAGAAAAAGCTCTGTTTCGCGCACTCAAGACAGGAGCCCAACCTCCAAAGCATGGTCTACTGTTCCAACATCCACTAGTTCATGCTGCACCACGATGGCAACGCGGTAAGATTGCAAGAGCAATTGCTGCAAAAGCAGCTATTGCAGCAAGAGTAGATGTGTTTGGTGCAGGAAAAAATGAAATGTTATTTGAGAAGCTTAATGTACGAATCAAAGAGATAGGTGAAAAATACAAAGAGCCAACAGAAAGGCCACCCATACCAGTTAGAAGACCACAGTTTGAACAGCGAGATAGACGTGGCAGCGGTTTTGGTAGACAAAGAGAGAAAAAGAACGACTGGAAGAGAAATAAGAGAAAGAAGTTTGGAAAACGAAGAAGGTAATGTTTTCTGGGTTAAGGTAGATGGCGAAAGAAGACTTGCCACTATCAATCTAGTTCCAGGAAATCAAGTATATCGAGAAAAGTTAGTAAAAATAAAAGATGAAGAGTTTAGAGCATGGGATCCGTACAGGAGTAAACTCGCAGCAGCAATAATGAATGGGCTTGAAACTTTACCAATTGTTAGAAAATCCAAAGTCTTGTACCTTGGAGCATCTACTGGAACTACTGCGAGTCACGTATCTGACATAGTTGGTCCTAGCGGAATTGTATTTTGTGTCGAACATGCAAGCAGAGTTGCACGAGAATTTCTTGATAGAGTGGCATCGCTTAGATCAAACATAGTTCCAATACTACAAGATGCAAGAAACCCAAAAGAGTATTTTTCAGTGTACTGTCAAGTGGATGTTGTTTATTCAGACATTGCACAACCAGACCAAACTGAGATTGCAATAGCAAACTGCAAATCCTATTTGAAAAAAGGTGGATATATCATGTTAGTAATCAAAACTAGAAGCATAGATGTTACAAGAAAACCTTCTGATGTAATCAAATCTGAAGCAAAGAAATTAGCAGATAATTTTGAAATAATCCAAGAGATAAATTTGGAACCATATGAAGGAGATCATGCAATGATAATTGCAAAATATTTGGGATGACATCTAGACTGTTCTCATCAATAGTTTAACTGGCTTCCAACTTGTTCTGACAAATTTAGGAACTCCACTCTTTTGTTGTACCCAACTTTTAATAAAATTCATGGTCTTTGCGTCAGAAGGATACCCACTGCCAAGGTTGTGTTTCTTACGTAATTTTTCTATCTCCCTGTCTCGATTTACCTTAGCTATAATTGATGCTGCCGAAACAACAGGATATTTCCTGTCTGCATGATGGCTGGAATGAATTTTTCCTGATTGTGCCATTTCAGAGATTCTCATGCCAAACCGTTTTGGTATAACATCACAAGAATCAACATAAGATAAATCAGGCTTTAGTTTTGCAATCACTTTTGCCATATAACGAGCCTCTAGTTGATTTAGATCGTTTGTTGCCACACTTTGATCTATTATTTTGGGTGATATCTTTGCCACATGATATCCGTCTACTATCGATAGTATCTTTTTGTACATTCGTTGTCGTGATGCGGGAGTAAGTTGTTTAGAGTCTCTTACACCAATTTCCGATAGATATTTTATCTTGTTTTTTTCTATTGATATACCTGCAATGACAAGTGGTCCTATAACCGATCCTCTTCCAGCATCATCAACACCACAAACAAGCATTTGAGATTCCCTTGCGCTAGGTGTATTAAATCATTTAAGTAGAGTTGTTACAAGTTGGAAGCAGAACTTGTGGAGATAATAGAAGGAAAAACAAAGCTTCTAGTACCAAAAGAGTCCATGGTTGAAAAAGTACCTCCTCGAGAACCAGCATTTTTTAATCCACGCGCTAGAATCAATAGAGATTTTTCAATAATTGCATACTCAGCATTTTTGAAAAACTTCAAAGGGCCAAAAATTTTTCTTGATTCACTTGCAGGAATTGGTGCTAGAAGTATCAGGGTTGCAAAGGAAATAGAGAACATAGAAAAGGTTTTTGTAAATGACGTAAACCCAAGTGCTCTTGAGATTGCAAAAAAGATTGTACAATTAAATCACGTTACAAAATGTGATTTTTCAGAAAATGAAGCATGTAGGTTCTTGAGTTTACACTCACATAGAGAAGGAAGAGGTGCTATTGTAGATATTGATCCTTTTGGATCACCTTCACGTTATCTTGATTGTGGGATAAGAGCTACTTTTCATGGTGGTCTTCTATCAGTCACAGCTACTGATCTTACTGTATTACACGGAATATTTCCTGATGCATGTAAACGTAAGTACTATGGATTGCCCTTGAGAACAGAATATGGAAATGAAGTTGCACTCAGACTTGTTCTAGGATGTATAAATCTAGTTGCAGGGAGAATGGATGTAATGATAGCTCCGCTTTTTGTACATCATAGCATGCATTATTACAAAGTATACACCAAGTTATTGGTTAAAACAAATACAAAAGATCAGATGGGATACATACTACACTGTGATAATTGTGGTAACAGAAAAGTGCTCAGGGAGGTAATCATTACATGTGATCTCTGCGGTTCAAAAGCAAGACTTGGTGGTCCCTTGTGGATTGGAACTTTGTATGACAAGGAATTTTTAACAAATATGATATTAGAGGAGGAAAATTTCCAAGTAGACAAGTCTTGTAAAAAAACTCTGGAAAAATGTCAACAGGAAATTGACATGCCTCAAGCTTACTATACATTAGATGAAATTGCACATAGAAAACATTCTGCGCCCACCTCCCTTTCTAAAACAATTGAAAAACTACATAGTTCAGGATTCAAAGCAAGTATAACAAGCATGCATCCATCTGCCTTTAAGACAGATGCTAAAATTAATGAAATTATATCTATAGTCTAGGCGCCAAGATAACCAAGGCAAGAAAAATACAATTCACTGCTGGTTTTCCTGCTGGCTTTGGGTTTTTTTATTTGTACTTTGACAAATTTCTTTTTGATGTAATCTCTAAATTCATTAGAATATTCACCGTCAAAGACTTTGAATAGGGCATTTCCTTTTTTTGCCAAAACATGGTCCATAATCTTGCTTGCAGCGTAGTTTAGAGAGATTTGTTTACTATGATCAATTGACCAAGTTCCTGTGACCTGAGGCGACAGATCACATACTACTGCGTTTATTTTTCCTCCAAAATAATCAAAAATTGATTCTACAATTGATTCATCCTCAATATCTCCCCTTATGATATGAGCATTTGGAATTTCTTCAACATATGATTTGTCTATTCCCATAACCTTTCCTCTGTTTCCAGAAAGTTCTACAGCTACTTGCGTCCATCCTCCAGGAGAACATCCTAAATCAAGAACATAAAAACCAGGACCGATAATTCTGTAAGATTTGTTTAGTTCTTTGAGTTTGTATGCAGCTCTGCTCCTATATCCTTCTTGATGAGCTAGTCTCCTGTACAAGTCACGCCTTGCATCAATTAGTTTCATTTCTTTGTCTTCTTTGTACTAAGCTCTGTTAAAACCCATTGTTCTATTAACGGACATGTTCTTGGACTAACCTCTCCTTCAAGTGTACATTTTTGTTCAACTGGACAAATTAGACATGGCGCAGATTCGATTGATTGAGTACTTACAGGCACATGAACGATTTTTAGTTTGTATGTCCATCTACCATTTTCAAGAATTTTTTCTCGTTTGATTAGGTTATGTCTTTCTAGTTTTAGTGCAAGTCTTGATCCGTCTCTGCTTGAGAGTTTGAGTTTCTTCCAAAGATCACTTTGAAATATTCCATCGTCGCCACGTTTTGCTACCAGATCCAAAACTGTACTCTTTAATTTTTCCATATCCAGGCCTGCAATCTCAAAACTTTCAATTTCTTTTTCGCTTAGTTTTGATAGTTCTTCTTCAAGTAATTCCTCAGGCTTTTTCTTTTGTTCTTTGGCCTTCTTTTCTTCTTTCTTTGGTTTGGCCTCTTTCTTTTGTTCTTTGGCCTTCTTTTCTTCTTTCTTTGGTTTGGCCTCTTTCTTTGGTTTGGCCTCTTTCTTTGGTTTTTCTTCCTGTGTTTCTTCAGATTTCTTTGTTAGTTTTTTATCTTTTTTAGCCATATTATTTTAATAACAGAATATTTCCTCACTGTACAATATAAGAACCGCAATATATAACATATAATTCCTTTATTGTATTTTGAAGTTAGCCGTTACACTAATGTTCTTTTGATTTGATTTATCCATCATCTCAGCTACGATTTGATAATTACCAGATTTGATTGATGGGGTAAATACATCATTTATTGGCATAGTGCTATTGGTTGAAACAAAACATTGAGAGAAATAGGCATTCTGAGCTACTACTTGTTTTGGCGATGTGTTAAGATCATAAATTGTAAGATATAAGTCACCGCAATCAAATGACGTGTCAGTTACTCTAACAGAAAAACTTGGCGGGTTTAGAACAGAATAGGATTCTGTAAAATTCACTATTCTAATGTCTTTGTCACCTTGTTGCACAGATGGCGATGGAAAATTGAATTGCATCATGTTTAGTTGTCGGTCAGGTTGTCCTAGCACATCAGATAACACATATCCGCCAAAGATAAATGAGATTGCTATTGGAAAGATAAAAACAAGATAAACAATCTTTTTTACTGCCATTTCGTTATCTAACCATTTCAATTCCCATATATCTATTTGGTGGGAATCTTTCTTGTCGACAATTTTGACGAATAAGTTAAATCATAGACAAGTCAATAGCCGCTAGATGCGGCTTAGAAAATTTCGTGTGCGTGCATTTCGATGCATACATGATTCTGGTGAGATAAAAGTTGGCGATCTGGCTGCGTTTGTAGGTAGAAATGAGAGTGGAAAAACCACAATACTTGAGGCGCTTACATTACTAAACAAAGATTCCAAGATTTCAGAATTAGATCTTTGTGATGAAATGACAGAGGAGTTAAAGTCGGAGATAAAATTAGCGGAAGGCGATTTTGAGCTAAGTGAAAAAGAGACTGCTTTGATTAGAGAAAAATTTCCGAATTTACAAGATATAAAAAAACTAAAGATTTACCGAACTAACAAAGAACCTCGGGTACAGTATGATTTTGGAGACATCAAGATTAGCGGAGAGGCAAGTAAGAGACTAAATTCATGGGAAAACTTTGTAGACAGAATACAGTCTTTTGTAAATTCCATGCCGAATGAGGTTAGAATTAGGGTCGATACCAAATTCCTACTTGCCCCACCTCCAAGAACCAGAGATGTTTTCATGGACATGATGGCTGAATTTAACAACAACATCTATCTTCTTGCCTCAGACCATCCAATGATAATCTCAGAATGGAAAAAGATCTACCAAGATCTTGACATCATATTTGATAACATGTTAATTGGTACTACAGAAAGATCCGCATTAGAAAATTTTATTGAAGACAAGTTACATCCTCGTTTTGTTTACTTTTCTGATTACAAGAAAATCCTAGGAAACATAGATCTTGAAGAATTTCTCAGGGAGACAAGAGGAATAAGACCAAAAGGTTTGGAATATGTCGAGGAATTCGACAAGGCAGAAACTGTAATGAACCTGTTTTATTTGGCCGAACTTGATGCTGAAAAATTAGAAGAGGTTCAGAATAGCCCCTCAAGGTTGATAAAATTATTACATACTGCAAGTAGAAAACTAAGTGACAGATTAAACCCAGCTTGGAAGGGAGATCCAATACACGTAGAATTGAGATGGAACCCAGGAAATGTTCTAAGTGTAGTAATATCTGACGTTCACAAAGATGGGACAGTCACAAACACCGGACTCCTCAACAGACGTGCAGAGGGATTCAAATGGACATTCTCCTTTATTGTTAATTTTGCTGCTGAAACACAGAAGGCAGAGCTAAAAGAAGCCATACTATTACTTGATGAGCCAGCAAGAAATCTACATCCTGCACAACAGAGAGGAATCTCAGATTTACTAAAAGGCTTGGCAGGTTCTAATCAAATATTATACGCTACACACTCACCATTTATGATATTTGATTATACTCCAGGAAACTTGCTCGTAGTTGAGCTTGATAAAAGAAGACACCTAAGTAAAATCTATTATGATTATTGGAATGCGGATGATCAAACTCTAATACCTATACTGTATGGACTCTCAAGAGGTTTAGTTGAATCTGTAGTTGATAAGCAGATTGGTTTTAATTCAAGACCAGTAATCATCGTAGAAACAATGGCAGATTGTATGTATCTTAATGCCTTTGACAAGTTCCTAAAGGATCCAAATCTTTCAATGAATCCATTGAATATAGTTCCAGCATATAGTAAAAATTCTGTAATGTCACTTGCAATATTTTATAGAAATCACGGATATGACACATTCATACTGCTTGATAATACAGACGAATCAAGGCAAATCTCCAGTCGTTTGGAATCTAATGGATTCAAATCAGTTCAAATGATATTCTTTGAGATTGGAGGACAACCTAAACAGTTCTTAGAAGATTTGCTAGTTGATAACGATTACTTGTATGCAGTAAATCAAACTTATGAAGTAAAACTACGAAAAGAAGGATACACCACCCTGACAAAGGAAGATGTGGAAAGCAGGGGCAAAAAAAGCATTATTGACAACCTAAACGAGATTTGGAAAGAAAATCATCACTTGGGATGGGAAAATTTTGATAGAGAAGAAATTTGCAGATACATATGTGAGAAAATATCATTAGGAGAAACTGACTTTTTATCAGATAAGACAAAAGACCAATTCAGAGGTATATACAGACTAATTGCAGAAAGAATAAGACAGAACCAGAATCTTGTTTCAAAGACATCAGTACATGTCAGATGAGAGCATTACGGCTAGATACATATACAAAAATGATTCAAAAGGATGATTCCTTATTAAGATTTAATTGAGAGATTAGTTCATCGAACTATGAGTAAGGTGTTATTAAAATCAATTATCTTGTTAGTTCTACTTGTAAGTAGCATATTTACTATCAATTTTGTTCCTAATGTCTATGCAGCAAATCCAGTCACTGCAACTGCCACTACTACAAATGGCAAGACCACAATAGAGGTTACAAATGATCCTACAAGTAATTCCAACTTGGTCACATTTATTTTGGAAATTAAAAATGGTGAATTCAAATCATTCAAGTTAGATAACGGATGGGTTGGAAAGAAAAACTCTCAAACCTCCGTAGCTTTTGCAACAACAAATCCAGTAAAGCCTGGAAAAACATCTACATTTGAGATAGGAACAGATCAATCCTCGCCATCTTTTAGCTGGCGCGCACTTGATGCAAATAACAACGAATTAGGTTCTGGAGAAATTGGAGGCACAATAATTAACGAAAGCAATAATCAACAGCAATCAAATCAAGGAAATAACCAACAGCCAAATCAAGAAAACAATCAGCAATCAACTCCTAGAGCCGTTTTAGATACATCTACTTTTAGAATAATCCCATCACAGCCCTCACCTGGTTATCATGTCAGAATTGTAGGTCAGAGTTTTTCTGCATCATCTAATATAGATTTATATGTTAACAATGCTAAGATTAGTACACTTTCCTCAAACGATAAAGGAAATTTTGTTGCTACTGCTCAGCTACCAAATAACCTTCAACCAGGTAGCACAACTTTTGTAATAAAAGACCAGCAAGGAAACACTAAGACATTTACTACTAACATACGTGCCGCACCACAAATACATGATCTAACACAAAATGTTCCACTAACGATGAATGTAGATCCGATTTATCATAGGGGTGACAGCAAATTAATTACTGGTACAGCTACTCCTGGCACTACGTTAACATTTAGTTTGTCTGATCCAAACGGTAAAGCAATAACAACTTTTTCAACTAAGGTAAATAACACAGGTACTTATTCTATTTCAAATACTGTACCTATTGACAGAGATTTTGGCAAGTATACAATAAATGTCTCCGATGGTAAAAACCAACTTTCAAAACAATATAGTGTAGTATCGACTCATCAGATTGCTCTTGTATCAGCAAAGACAAAATATAATCCAGGTGACATGGTTATGGTAAATGGCACTTCAATTTCAAATCAGCTAGTTTCTTTTGTCCTAAGTGATCCTGCCAATCATCAGATCTACTCAAAAGATGTCAATGTAACATCTAGTGGCACATTATCATTTACTTATCAATTGGAAGATTCTGCTATGAAGGGCACATATACTCTTACAGCAACACAAGGAAATGATCAGGTACCATTATACTTTGGAGTAGGCGAGGACCCTACTGCACCATTATCGATAAGACTTGACAAATTAACATACATCAATACTGACAAGCCCATAGTCAACATAGCAGGAACGCCCAGTTCTACATTAAATCTGGTTATAATAGATCCTTCTGACAAAGAGAAATTTGCCGATACCGTTACACTTGGATCCGACGGATTGGCCACATATTCATTCAATCTAACATCATATACACCGGGAGTTTATTCAATAGTACTCACAGGTTCTACCAGTAGTAAGGCAGTACAATCATTTGCAGTAGGACTTACTACCAGTTCAGGTCAGATAAATCTGAGTCTTGTAAAAGACACCTATGTTCCTGGAGACAGTATGATAATACTTGGAACTGCTAACGCAAATTCCATCTTAAACTTGTCTCTAGTTGACCCAAGTGGAGTACCTGTAAAAACAATACAGACATTTACAGACAAATCTGGACATTTCTCCTCATTTGATTTTAGAATACCTGCTACTGCAACACCAGGAACTTGGACTGTAGATGCTACTAGTGGGCTTAATCATAAAAGTGTAAACATCACAGTAAAATCTGCAACCCAAGGAATCACGGTACGACTTGACAGAGACTCGGGACTTTATACACGAGGTGACTTGGTCCAGATCACAGGTTCAGATGCCGGTGCCACATCCACAGTGATTATCAAAATATTAGGAGCAAATAGTACTGAAATAACAAGAATGCAAGTTACCACTACAAATAGAGGGGATTACAGCGTGGAATGGAAGATACCTCCAACATTTGACATAGGAAGCTTTACCGTTCAAGCATCGTCAAGTAAAGGCACTGCTTCTGTTAACATAAGAATTCAATAAATACAATTTAAGAAATATTTTTTACATCCTCCAATGATGAACGAATTGTGAACTTGAAAGAAAAGATTGCAGAGATACCAGATTTTCCCAAAAAAGGAATACTTTTCAGAGATATCAGTCCACTACTAAGAGATCCTTCTTCACTTTCACAGGTTGTAGAAGAATTTTCCAAATTTATTCATCCAAAAGATGTTGATGTTTTTGCAGGAATTGAATCGAGGGGATTTCCTTTGGCTTGTGCTCTAGCATTGAATTTTAACAAAGGAATGATTATGATTAGAAAGCAGGGAAAACTCCCTGGTGTGACTCATAAAGTTTCGTATAGTATTGAATACGGAACTGCGGTCATGGAGATTCAAAAAAGTGCATTAAAGAAAGGAGAGCGTGTTTTTATTTGTGATGATCTCTTGGCTACCGGCGGTACCGCAAAGGCTGCGGCAAAATTAGTTGAAAAGATAGGCGGAATCGTAGGTGGATTTGCATTCATTGTTGAATTAACCGACCTAAAAGGCTCTAAAGCCATAAAGGATTATAGATACAAATCACTGGTGAAATATTGACAGAACAAGCAGAGATTGGAATTTTTGGAGGCACTGGAATCTATGATCCAGGTTTACTTACAGAAAGTAAAGAGATCCGTATAGACACACCGTTTGGAAAAACATCAGATTCTATTACAGTTGGTATTTACAAAGACAGAAAGGTTGCTTTTATGCCAAGACATGGAAGAAAACATACCATTCCTCCGCATTTAATCAACTTTAGAGCAAACATATGGGCATTCAAGGAGATGGGAATTAAGAGAATAATAGCTCCATCAGCAGTAGGCAGTTTAAAACAAGACTTAAGACCAGGAGATTTTGTACTGCCCATGCAATTTATTGATTTTACAAAATCAAGAAAAACAACATTTTTTGAAGATGATAAAGTCATTCATATTTCGGTTGCAGATCCTTTTTGTCCAGAGCTGCAAAGTTCCATATCACAAGCTGCGGAAAAAATGGATTTGCGTTTACATAAAGATGCAACATATGTCTGCATAGAAGGCCCTAGATTTTCCACCAGAGCAGAATCCAAGTTTTACAAAAATGTCATTGGTGCAGACATCATAGGTATGACATTAGTACCAGAGTGTCAGCTAGCAAGAGAAGCACAGATGTGTTATGCATCAATATCAACCGTGACAGATTATGATGTCTGGGCTGATAAACCAGTAACTGCCAAAGAAGTCTTAGAAACTCTTTCTAAAAACGTATCCACTACAAAGAAAGTGCTTAGTGTTCTTCTAGATCTAATACCACAGAAAAGAGGCTGTAGTTGTCATAAAGCATTTGAGGAAGCACAGTTCTAAGAGTCTGCAAAAGTTTCCTTTTTCAATCCTTCTGGTAAAGTCATATCTCCACGAACTAATTTTTGTTGGAGTTCATTTATGACTTCATCCACATTATAGCCAAGTTTGACTAGCTCTTTTTGTACAGATTTTGTTAGTTTTGCACCAATGTTATGTCCACCTATTCTTCCAAAGGCTATTGCTTGAAATTTGAATTCATTACCATCGATAATAAAAAACCCGGTTATTTTAGCAGCAATTTGGCTCCCATTTACATTTTTTATATGAATTTGTATATTCATGTGAAACCTAGATCTCTATTGCTTTGTTTATTGAATTTTCTATTAGAAAGTTTGAATGTTTATCATCTTGAATTTTAAAATCTTTTACCTTCAATGTTATGATTTTTTCATCAAGACATTCATGTTGAATCTCGTCATCTTTCTTTATCTTGATCAGCTTCCATCTTTCCTTATGTTTTTTGAGACTACATAAAAGAACTGTCCATTTTTGTTCAGAAGTAATCTTTGGCATCCCAACATAATCTACAATGTTTTCAATTCCCAGTTGTTTTTCCTCACAGAAGATCTTTTTACATTTTACACATCGCCATGTATCTACCGATCCAATAGTTCTTTTTTCATAATTCAGATTTGTAACACCAAAGTAGACTATCTCATGTTTACAAGAATCTTGATCTACAGACATAATTCCTATTCCTAAATTGGCTCTATTTAGTTCTTGCATCATCATATGGTTTTTCAAGAACAATAGAGATATTATCTACCAAGATATTTTTTTTAAATTGTATTTTTTCTCTATTGCACATTCGTCTATACATATTAACAACAGCAAATCTTGGATGCATTGATTCAAATTCCGTTTTTGTAATGTCAATAAGACCTCCCAGATCAATTAGACTTTTTCCTATAAGTGTTGCATCATTTTCTGATATACCAAGTCGTGATGCAATGTCTTTTGCAGACATTCTTCCATTGGTTACTATTAACAGGAAAACCTTGGCTTGGATTAATGATAATCCTACTTCAGATACAAGCTTTTCTTCTACAGTGTCAATGTTAACGCTCATAAATATTTGAAGGAGTCTGCAAATAATTAAAGGTGTTAGAAAACACAGCTGTGATTAAATATGGAAAGAGTGAACTTTCGTCATGAGGTTGGTTGTAGGCATTACAGGTAGTTCTGGAGTAATATATGGAGTAAAGACGCTTGAAGTACTCAAAAAATACAAAATAGATGTGCATCTTGTTATGACAGAATGGGCAAAAAAATGCCTAGCATTAGAAACTGATTATGATTTTCAATATGTCAAGTCTTTGGCTGATCATTATTCTGACGATTCCAATATGGCTGCAAGTGTTTCCAGTGGAACTTACAAGACAGATGGAATGCTAATCATACCATGTAGTATGAAGACTCTTTCCAGCATTGCAAATGGATATGAAGAAACTCTCGTTGCAAGAGCTGCTGGCGTTACCATGAAAGAATCGCGTAAGCTTGTTGTAGTTCCAAGAGAAACACCACTGACAAGCATACATCTTGAAAATATGTTAAAACTTGCAAGAGCAGGTGTGATAGTATTACCAGCAATGCCTGGCTTTTACAACAAACCAAAAAGTGTGGATGATATAATAAATCACATAATAGGAAAATGTCTAGATCAGTTTGGAGTAAACCATGATCTTTTCAAAAGATGGGAAACAACTTGACATCGATTCATTTGTACCGTAGTAGATTTTAACATTAAAAAATCATATAATCCTACGAGTGTTTATATTTGGTTTAACAGTCTTACATATAGAACACGTTGGCTAACTACAAAAGCAGATACTCAAACGACAAATCATTTGATTTTATCATCCCTTTGATGGTATTGCTATTTTTGGGAGTTGTCTATGTATTATCGATGAGGGCATCAGAAGGATATGTTAGTTTTATTTTAATTGGCATAACTGCTGCAGTTATGATTTATTGGGTGAGAGTTCTCAAAAAGATGACTAATGATAGTCAGCCACAGTATACCCCAAAGGAAGTTGATTCAAAGAACTGGGTTTATGATTTGATAAAAGGTGAAAAAGAAATAGTGTTTGTTGCTGAAGTACCAGGTCCAGAAGACCAGGTTACCGTAAGACTCATTGATGGAATTTTATACATAAGAGGATCAGGACATTTTTCAAAAGAGGTCCCAATGGAAACAACACCTGACATGGGAATACATGATTTCAAGTACAGAAATGGTGTTTTGACACTAAAAATAAGAAAATTAGAGACTCTTTGATTCTTCCAGTTTTGCTGGAAGATATTTGTCAGTGATGTTGGTAAGTCCATATTTTGAAAAGGCTTCAAGCTCTGCTTTTCTTTTAATTTTAAGAAACACTTCTAGTTGTTTTTTCCAATTACCTTCTTGATATCTAGGATCTTTTTGAAGATCATAAATTCTTTTTATGTCTGATTCAGTCATTGGAATAGTTGGTAGTTTGTATTTTTCAATGTCTGTTGCCCATACACCCAACCATTTGGCATCTGGTACAGTAAGTTCTCGTAAATGAGCTGCATTTGCAGAACCTGACTTTATAACCATTGCAATGTGTTCACCATATACATCACCATCAGCTAAAATGACCACCGGCAAACCCATCTCTTTGTTTAGTCTACGTAATAAGCTTCTAGTTGAACGTGGAGCTTGTCCTGCAGTATCAACAATTATTGCTTTGAATTTTTTATGTACATTTTCTTCTACAAATCTGGTAAAAAGACCACCCTTCTCAATTGCAATTACCAATTCAGCACTGGTATCAACCAGTTCTGCACTACTCAAGCTGGGTCCTATCAAATATCCATCAGGATGATCTGATAGGTTTACTCTTTTTCCCTCATACCCTGGAACTGTATATTCAATAACCAAGTCACCAAAGACGCTGCTTCTTTCTTCAGGAAATATATGAAAGTCTTCACGTGGTGAAGCGGTAACTGCTTCCAAGTCTACGATTATGTTATCAGATTCTGGCTGATCTTCAAAATCGATGCTAAATGCCTGGGATGAATAGTAGATGTCTCTTAGTGTAGAGGACTTGCCTTCTTGTACTAGTCTATTAACAAAAAAGGCTAACCATGCAAGTTGTGTATAAGAACGAAGCTGAGACATGTTTCTTGAACTTCGAACTACACTTCCAGTTCCAAGTACATACTGTCTTAACTTTTTATCATAAACAATGTTACTAACAGACCTACTTGGTATGATAAATTGCGGAAATTTTCCTTTATCAAGATCCTCGTAGATGTGAAGACCATGCTTTTGCAGTAAAGCAAGTAGATTCTTTTTTCTGATCTCGGCTGATTTTGAACTAGACTTGTTGTTCTTCAATCTCACTTCCCATCCTTATTAGTTGCTTATAATTTGGTTCTTTTTTCTTACCCGATAATTCAGTAGCAAATTGAGCTATTAGAGGTACATATTTTGAATACAGATTTGCTCTCTTTTTTGCCATATCAGCTGCCCCTTGTCGTGACATGTGTACAGCAAGTTTTCTTGCTAGAAATTGTAACGCATTCTTTAATTCTCGTTCAAGTTCAGGTCTATCTGCAACATTTTCTTTTCCCACAGTCTTGTATGGTATTCTGGTAGAACAGATATGAGATACTATCACAAGAGGAGGATCACCTTTTATTTTATATCTACTCCAATCTGTTTCATTAACAATTTTTAGAACAACATCACTTCCTTCATCATAAAGAAGCGGTATACGATTAGCAAAACGGTATACCTTAAGGCCTGATGGCGGAATATCTCCACCATATGCTATTCCCATCTCTACAATGAATGGAAATCCGGAATATGCAGATGCGCTTCTTTGTATAACTGCAGCAAATTCTGGATTGAAAAATTTCATTATTCCTTTAGACAAGGGTTCTTCTCCCAGAGGTGCCAAACAACTAGGATCCGGAGCAAGGAAATCATCAAATTTTTGCAGGGCGTCAGCAAGTCTGACCAACTCTTCATTTGTCATACTACCGATTCTCTTTTCAGGTTTGAATTTAGCAAACTCACAGAATTTTTCTGCGGTTGTAGGCCCAACTCTTTGGAATCTTCTTGTTAAAAATGTCAAAAGCGTATCTCCTTGAACAGTATTTGCAAGCTGCTTATAGTATGGATTTTCTGTATCTAGCTCCACTGCATGAGATTGTGCTTTGCCAAAATCCCAATAGGTGACTTTCTTGTTTGCAACATCAATATCGTCAATTCTAATTTTTTGCAGTCCATCAAAATCAATATCAAGAAATGCCATAACAGCAATTATTGTTCTTACTGGTCTTGAAAGATCAGACCATTTCTTTTGTGCACGGTCAAGGATATCCTTTGCCCCTAGTTTTTTCTTTTGCACACCCAATTCTTTTTTGATCTTCTCTATCATGCGGTCATCAACTGTTGGAATTTGGTAATGAGTATCAGTGATCATTCGTCGCAATGTTTCGACATCAACACCATGTGGGTGAGGTTTTATGATGGTGGGGGGAGGAGGCATATCCTTTACAATTCTAGGATAATGAAATTTTTCTCCGTTTGGTTCTTCAAAGGTAATTGAAGCATAAGGTGTAATCAATGATGTTTGTGATACATAGTCTCGAATTTTAGAACCAGCCTTTGAGTAATCGCCTTCTAAAACAATGCTTACTGTGAGTCCTGTCTTTGCTGCTTCTTTTGTATTATGTTTTAGGATTACAGGTTTGTTTTTTTGTATGTCAAGTAACATAACAAATTCATCAAGTGTTTTTCCGTCTGAACAGCTTCTAACTGTAACTGGTTTATTGGTGGTTATTTGTCCATACAATATCGCCATTGTTGCTCCCAGTCCAAACATGCCTCTTGCTTGTTTGAGACCAAATTTTGAACCATAAAGGACCGTGCCAAATGCATGTGGAATATGTTTTGATTCTATTCCAGGTCCGTTATCTTTTACTGTCAAAATGTAGTGCTTTGGATCAGCCTGTTCAGGATCAACTGCTTTAATTGAGAGATGTATGTCAGGAAGTATCTTTTTTTGATCACATGCGTCTAATGCATTTTCAACAAATTCTCTAACAGAAGTGTACAAGGATCTTGTCGGATTGCTAAATCCAGCCAAGTCCCTATTCCTATAGAAAAATTCACTAGGTGAAATTTGACTAAATGTTTCTTTATTCGAAGACATTTTCTCCCTCCCAAAGTTGTAATTTTTCTATTTTTTCTTTTCTTCGTGATTCTTGGAGTGTGTTGTAAACTTTACCATGTGTACTACCACTTGAGAGAGAGGTGATGGCATGTATTGCAGATCTTAATTGTTTACCTTCTCCAATAATGGATACGGTTCTTCCATAAACAGATACACTTGCGCCACTGAGATCTTCAATGTTTTTTCTTACCCTACCACCTTCACCAATTATTCTGCCCTTTATTCTCTCAATTTGTGATTGTGATTTTCCTGCAAATTCTCTAATATCTATAACATGTAAAGAGTTCTCCCCTTGTAACAGTCGCATTGCTCTTTCAGCAGAAAAACCTCTTCCCACTGCTAAAACTATTTCTTCTGCCTTGAACGGCATCATGTTCTCAACATCATCTCCATTTCCTCTTATGATTACCTCCCCTGTCTGACCATCAACGGATATAGATACTGAGCAGATTTTTTCTATCTTCGACTTTATTTTACCTGATTTGCCTATCAATACACCCACTCTTTCAAGCGGAATTAATACAATTTTTTCAAAGATCATCTAACTATCCTCCCAAGCACATCTATTGGGTTTTGTACTGTTAGTCCCCTCCTTGCAAAGAATTTAGTCATGTTTTTAATGTCTCTTTCAAGAAAATCCTTTGCATTTGGGTGTCTTATATCTACTGCAGATCCAAAATCAAAAACCGTTAGCCCCTTTTTTGTTTTGAAAATATTATATTCAGAAAGATCAGAATGAATGATTTTAGCTCGTGTATAAAGATCACATATTATTTTCAAGACTTGCTCATAGTCTTGATAATCTACTTCAGATTCAACAAGGGTAGGAGATGGAACACCATTTTCTCCTATGAACCTCATCACTAGAACGTTTTTTTTCTGAGTTATAGGTTCAGGACATGGAATCCCAGAATCAAAGCATTGTTTTAGATTACTAAATTCTTTTTGTGCCCAAATCTCAACCATGGACCGTGTACCCTTTTTTATTCGACTAAAACGAGGATCTCCTATCAGGTAAGGCGCTCTTTTCTTAAAGTTAGACGTGGTAACTAGATAAATTTTGATTGCGAGATCTTTTTTAGATGGATCTATTGCCCAGAAGGTTTTTGACTCCTTACCAGAACCAACAGCACCGTTGACATACGCTATTATTCCATCATTTATCATTTCAGATAACAGCATTGTTGTGGATTTATCAAAAACTTCATTGAGTACTTTATTTTTATCAAATCCGTTTTTTTGTGATTTTTTTTCTCTATCTTTTTCAGTGAGTCGTATGTTAATTTTTCGCGTAAATTTTTTTTGTAGGTCGTCAGACAACATTATGGTTAAACTGACCGAGTAAAAAGCAGTTACGAAATTAGAAATCTTTTGGTAAGTATCCGTTATTCTTTAGCCAGTCTACTTGAGATAAAGTATATCTCCATGTGATATCCCCACGATCATCAGCTTTAAAGTCCCATGGAGCTATTGTAACAACATCGTTGTCGCGTATCCAGATTTTTCGTTTTAATTTACCTCTAATTCTTCCCATACGGGTTTTTTCATCAGTACATTTTACCAAAACATGATCACTACCAAGAAGCTTTATCACCCTCCCTAGGATTTCGCCTTCTTCAGGCATTTTCATTTCTTTTAATTCACTTTCGCTTAATACTTTACGTTTACCCAAATTCTCAACCAATGATCTATTCAGTGCGTATATAACTGTTGTATTTTCAAAATTTGAAAACTAAAAGAAAGGGTACACCTTCAATTTCTTTTACACCTTTTGCGCTACCTATTCCTATCCGTATTGAAAGTTCAATTGTTTGTTTTCCAACCATGTTAATTATGGATGAATTTTTCAAAAGATATTCAGCTTCATTCTCTTCAACTATTCGTTCTGCATAATAGCTTTGACTGATATTGATTTCTAGATCAGAATGCTTAACAGTTCTTCCCACCAAATCGGCGTCACAGATGTTTAACATTCTATTACTTTGATAATTGACTGATCTTACAGCAAAAGCCATTATGCATATTGACCTTTTAGAGATGATTTAGCTCCACATGCTTCACAGACAAGAAAAGTCACACGATTAGATCTTTCTACTCGAGTATCAGGACTTTTACATGTTGGGCACTCCACATATTCTTTCAGATACCTGTTGAACAGAGCAGTAAACTCATGGGGTTCTTTTTTACCCACAAAAACTGCCTTGTCACCAGTATATTGAGCAGGGGTGGCAAACTCTTTTGATAGATATTGCAAGATCTTCTCAGGATCTCGTCTCAACACCTTGGGAAATTCTGAGAAATTTCTAAAGAATGTCCTGTTTCCTTGCCACATGATGTCCACCTTTGGAAGTTCAAATCTAGATGAAGTATCTTTTCTAGTTTCAGATACTTTATCATGAATTTTTTTCAGTAATTTCTCATATTCGGTCTTTGTCAATAAAAGAACTCGGAATGGCGCTACCTATATTGATTTACTTCATAAAAAGAAGAAAGTGGTCCCCTAAGGCTTTCCGATTCGAAAGACGTTAGTGCCACATTTTGGGCATGTGCCCTTTACCGCAGGTCGTCCATTCTTTAGCTTAACTTCTTTTGGGTTAGCGATGTCGACTTTCTTCCTGCATTTTACGCAGTACGCTTGAGTCATTTCAACTTCCTACGAATGAAGTTGTATATAGCAAGACGCTGTAAAAATTATTTCACTACACGCTAGAGGCTGTTAAATTTTTACATCGTCTAGTTCAGATCACATATCTAAGATTTCTATAAAAATGTGTAATTTTTTGATATTTCTTACGATGAAATGAACCAACTTGACGAAATTAATAATTTGGACTATAGAATAATCAAATTGTTAATTTCAGTTATGCTTTTAAAAAGCCCCACTATGAGACACGTAAATGGCTAGCAAAAAGGGCATCATTATTACTGGAGCAATACTTGCAGCAATAGCAGCTGCAAGCTTTATGGTTTGGTTTATGCCACAAAACCATGGCTCTTCATTTATCGTATCAGATTATGGAAATGAGTTAGATAGCGTAATGGAGAGACACTCACTTATCTCAAATGAGGTAGATACTGACCTCAAGAGACTATCAAACAAGACCTTATCCTCGGATGACTATATAGTCAAGGCTCAGGTGTCTTCATCTCAAATCACCTCATTGATAACCGAACTAATAGAGAGTAATCCCCCATCAGAATGGAAACAAAGTTATTTTAATTATGATGAGGCATTGAAAAAATACAACGATTATCTAACTGAGACAATCTCGTTTGCCAATAAAATGAAAAACGGTATTAGTCCAAATGACCTCAGTGATGAGATGTCAAAGATAGAGTCCATAGAGAAGGAGTCAGATTCCTTTATTGTCAAATCTAATGAGACAAGGCCCTGAGTTGTAGTCTCCTCATGATGAATTTGCAATTTCTTAAATTATTGTAAAAATAATTAGAAATTACATTAATTAATAGGAAATACGCTTTTTGTTCATACAATGTCTATAAAAGAGACAGGCATATCCAAAGGCAGTACAGAAACAAAAACTAGCAGGCTACTAGTAATTTGCGTAGATAGAGATGATGATATTGGAGTAAAGGCAGGTGTTACCACCCCAGTAGTTGGGCGAAATGCATGCATAGAAGCAGCACAACGTTTGGCCTTAGAAGATCCAGAAGATGCAGATTCCAATTCAATTTTTGCTGCAGTAAAAACATTTGAAGACTTGGTGAGTAAAGGATATCAAACAGAAGTTGCAATAGTATCAGGCACAGAACGTAAGGGTGTCCAAGGAGATGAAAAAATTGTTTCACAGGTAAAAGCGATAATAGAAAAATTTTCTGCAAATGGTGCAGTAATTGTATCAGATGGTGAAGATGATGAAAGCGTCATACCAATAATTCAAAATGTTCTTCCAATTGTTTCAGTTAAAAGAGTAGTAATGCGAGTAAGCAGAAGTGTAGAATATTCTTATGCAGTTTTTGGCAGATATTTGAAAGCTATTGCATTTGATTCTAAATATTCTAAATTCTTTCTTGGCGTACCTGGAATTTTACTAGTTATCGGAGGAATAGCTACGGTATTAGGACTTACAAGAGAGATTTTTGCCGTCTTGGTAAGTGTTCTAGGTGGAGCATTTTTGATAAGAGCTTTTGATGTAGATAGAGCATGGTCACATTGGACAAAACCAACACCTGCTGGATTTATCAGAATATTCACTTTGGTTGCAGGAATTTTGTTGATACTGGCTTCTATCATGGCTGGAATAAATGCCGTCAACCCACAGATAGCAGCGGCAAAGCCAGATACTATCTTAAAAATTGTACTGAATAAACAAACTATTGGAACATTTGTTTCTGGAATGATTCCATTTTTGTGGATGGGAATTGGATGTATGTTTGGAGGCTCATTGTTAAGTAGTTGGTTTAGAGGAAGCATGCGATCAATTACGGACATACTAAGAATAATTGTATTAGTTGCGCTCTATCCCATAGTTTTGCAATTTACAGAAACCATGACAAAAGATGAGAGCCCGTTTACGTTGATACCTCCTTTGTTGATAGGATTGGCAGCAATACTGATATCGGCGTCGCTACTCTTCCGAAAATATAGAAGGAAGAAAGGTGGCGATGTGTTATCGGAATAAAAGATA
>JAJPGX010000001.1 GCA_021325595.1 Nitrososphaerota archaeon
GTACGAGAGGAACAGAGCAGCGTGGCCTCTGGTTTAACGGTTGTCTGATAAGGCAGGCCGTGCAGCTAAGCCATTTAGGCTAACTCCTGAAAGCATCTAAGGAGGAATCCTATCCCGAGAAAAGGCAACCAGTCGTAAGACATAGGGTGGCCGCAGAAGACGGCTTTGATAGAACAGCAGTGTAGATCCCAAGCTTCGGCGAGGGGTGAGCTGGCTGTCACTAACAACCCAATACATCAGTCAGTCATAATACATAGAGACTATACGCGACGAAATCATTCGTCACTCTTTTTTTACAATTTTATACTGTATTTGAAAATTATACCATAGTGTAGACCATGCAATAGTTTTTTAGATCGGATGACCATATGATACAGAGAAAAAATGAGTAGTGTAGAAAAGATACAGAGGCACTGTGACTGTGGAATATGCGGTCATGTATACGAAAAGGACTGTATCGAAAATGAATGCAAGTGTTGCCTGAACTTTCATGTAAGGTCAGGACCGAAAACCTGGCGCGGAATTTTCAAGCTGAAATAGGAAATTTATTTTTGTATTTTGGTTTTGTCTAGTGGGAACTATCTTCCAATGATGTTACAATCTAATGTACATGTCAACTTAAAATGAAACAAAGATATTAAATATTTGAAAAATTTGATTTTGCAAGAAATTTACCATTTATTTCCATTTATTCAGGCACAAAGTGCGGTACTAATACTGCCTCATCCTACGCCAGTTTTTTTAAGCTGCACCAATCCAGTACTGATGTCAAATGAAGATTTTACACATTGGATTTGTCATTGTATCTGTTCTTGTCATACTATCATACGCAAGACCAGCTCACGCAGATGATGGTGTTGAAATCCTCAACTTACAAGCCATTCCAGATACCATAACAATAGGAGATACATTTGCAATCAACGCAACTTTATCCAACAATTCCCCATATCCAATCTATATCGTAAGTGGTCCTTGCACAGTGTCATTTGATGTAATATTTGATGATCATGCAAAACAAGACGACAGCCAGCCTAAATGTTATGCTCCGGCTATGTTGAAACAAGTTGATCCTCAAACTCAAGTAACAGGAACCAGTGCAAAGCCTGGTACTGTATACGTGGCACAAAAGGCAGGACTAGCAAATGCAACTGTGGTATTTTCATATCACATACCAAACCAGACTGATTCAGGACAGCCAGGAATTGACAAGACCATATCAAAATCATTCCAGTTTGTGATACATGATAAAACCGAGTCTCAAAAACAGCCTGCATATTTTGGATCACCATTGCAGCAATTCAATGCAGGAGTTGCACCACAAAATGTAAAATGCAAACAAGACTATATCGTGGTAATAAAATCAGAAAACAACCATCCCGCATGTGTCACGCAATCAACTGCACAAAGACTTGTAGTCTTAAACTGGGGAACAATCTCTCCAACTCAGAACATACTTTCAGTAGAGAAATCGCCTGCTTCTGCCAACAACAATTTTGCATTTGCATTTTTATCCAAAGTGTCAAACCAAGACAAGAACATCTTTTTCTCACCTTACAGTATCTCTGATGTATTTTCAATGGTATATGAGGGTGCCAGAGGAAACACTGCAACACAGCTACAGTCAGTCTTTGGATTTATCCAAGATGATACCACGAGAAAAAACCAAATAAAATCACAAAACGAGCAACTGGCATCAACTGACAATTATCAACTAAATACAGCAAATGCATGGTGGGTCCAAAACGATTATCACATTTTACCAGATTACACCAATACGCTACAAAACTATTACAAGGCAGAAATAACAAGCCTTGATCTAAAAGGCGATTCTGAAAACTCAAGAAAGACAATCAACACATGGGTTGAGAACAAGACAAACCAAAAGATAACCAACCTGCTACCGCCTGGTTCAATTAACTATCTGACAAGAGCTGTTATAACAAATGCAATTTACTTTAAAGCAAACTGGACTAACCAGTTTGCACCAAGTGACACGCAAGAGCAGAACTTTACCACATCTAACGGCACTCAGGTCAAGGTACCAATGATGAGCCAGTTTACAACTTTTCCTTATTATGAGGACAATACCGTTCAAGTGCTTGACATGCCATACAAGGGAGACAGACTGTCCATGATTGTAATTTTGCCAAAAGGAAGTATACAATCACTTGGTACAATATCACAAGAGCAGTTCAACAACTGGAATAACAAACTAGCAGATTCTCCAGTCAAGGTATATATTCCAAAGTTTAAGCTTGATACAAAATATACGCTAAAGGACATACTTGTTTCAATGGGAGTCAAGGACGCGTTTGATCCTAATACGGCAGATTTTTCTGGCATGACAGGAAATCATGACCTCTCAATTAGTACTGCTATACACCAGGCCTATGTAAAGGTGGATGAAAAGGGAACTGAAGCTGCCGCTGCAACAGGCATTGTCATTTCAGCAACTGCAATGCCAATATACCAACACACGTTCCAAGCAGACCACCCATTTGTGTTTGTGATTTATGACAAGCAGACAGGTCTTGTGCTTTTCATGGGTCAGATAATGAATCCGTCTGTATTATAACGTACAAAAATGAAAACCCTGCATCTTACAATAATATTAATATCATTTGCATCTATTCTCCTTTCAACATCTCAAGTATTTGCGCAAGAATATCTTACAGTTAACCCTGTATTTTCAAAAGATCAATCTGATTCATGTTCGAAATTGGAAAAGAAATTTCCTGGAAGTGGTCGCTCGGACAGTTGGACAACACACGTAGCAATCAATTTTGTACCAACTATTGACTCAAACCATACCAGAACCACAATGGTTGATTATAACGGAACTAAACTCATAGTAACACTAAATGATTATAACCAAACAATCTACAACGATTACCCAGTTAACACACTTTTGCAGTCTTCAAATTACACAATACAAAAAACACATCAAATAATTTTAGATAAATTCCCTCATGTTACAATAGCTATGGCCAATATTGGAAACAAGTCAACCAATCTTTATGATTACGTGTATTCTTCGCTTGTCATAAACAACAAGGATGGAACATATGTCACAACATCTATGACTCCTGTTTCCATGATGGAAGACCCAATCAATCCAATAATGGAATGGGCAGTCTACCAATCATCATATGTGATGCCTGGTCAATCTGTGGGTGCCAGCAAGAGTTTTCCATTGAATGGTTACATTGAAGACATCAAACCAGGAAACTATACGGTATCTGCAGTCATGGCACTGCTAGGTGATATAAACGGCACATGTACTAGAGTATTTTTGTGGTCACAGCCAGTAGATCTTGTAGTTTTAGACCATACCAAGAGTCCTGAATTTCCTTTTGCCCAAATTATTCTTATCATATCTATCATGTCAACAATTATTTTTTACAGGTTGAAATTTAGGAAATGAAAACTTTCCATCTTGCAATAATCATAATTGCATTTAGTATGATGATTTTATCAATAAGCTTGGCAGAGGGAAGAATTTCTCCAATGACTGTACTTCAACTTTACAAAGATTCAGACATGATCCTAGTTGGAAATGTAACATCTGCAGAAATGGATTCCTCAGGCATTTACACTTTTTACCATGTCAAAGTTGAGCAATATCTTAAGAGCTCGCAGAAAAATGATACCATTACTGTAGTAGGATCAGGTCCTAACGGTGGTCATCCTCCGCCAGATCCTAAATTTTCAGTTGGAGATAGAGTTCGTCTTTACCTTGAAAAAGAAGATGGAATGTTCATGATCTCAATGTATTCAACCAAAGCCAATCCAAAATGCTACGGGCATGAATTGCTAGGGTTGGGCCCATTCGAAGCCATTCCTAGAGGAGAATCTGGCATTGACTATTCAGAAAGAAATTGTGGTCCACCTTTTGCAACGCTTGATAAGAATTCTGATTCCTTTCTTCCACCAAGGATTCAATTCAAATCAGGAATTTCGGCTCTTGATGTGGAGTGTAACGATGATCTTGTTCACATAATCAAAGCTAAAGATCTTTCTCCTGCATGTGTGAGACAAAGTAGCGTTGAAAAATTAGAAAATCAAGGATGGTCAAATCCAGGAGAGATTCCCTCAAGGAAAGAACACCACATAGTGACTCCTCCTATATTTCCTACCGATATATCTCCATGCACAATCCCATATGAACAAAAACCAAGTACAACCAGTCCAGTTTATCCAAACGGTACCATCATTACTACAGGCTATATTCCTGTTCTCTACATGCCAACAAACTCTACTGGAATGATATGTGTAAAATATGAGAATTCAAATGATCCAAAACCTGCCAGCATGCAAATCTTTGATGCAAATAACTTGTCACAAAAATCTGACACCACATCATATGCATCTCCTGATACAATCGCAAAAGGAAACAGCACTGTTGTTTATACTATATCAACAGGAAAGCAAGCTGGCTATTACGGCGTATCATTTTCTTGTGTGCCAATTCCATTTGCTGTTGGATATGACAACCAGTCAAAAATAGTCTTAGATGATTTTCCATGGATGAATAGCAAAACAATGTACTGCCCCCTCATATCATATAGTTCTAAAATTTATGGCCTTGATGGAATAGGAATCTATTATATCAAAACCATATCTCATGATCAATTAATCTATAATATCCAAAATACAACAGTCATCTCAGTTCATGCAGGGCCAACTAGCCAGAATGTTACCTTCTCATTGCACATCCACACCTTTGACAAACCTGTTCACTTTTGGTTTGATTACAAGGACAGCACCATTACAGAGTTTATGACAAATCCAGGATTCAAGCAAGCCTCTAATCCATGCAATTGGGATATTACATACAACAATGCCATACAAAATGCACCATGGCTTAGATTGGATGGAATTAATGTCAAGGAAAAACCTGTAACCATTCCACCTTATTCAAATGGAACTTTTACCTTTTCTGTACTTGCCAAAAATCTATCTGATGGATATTATGGATTAAATCCTGTAGTTTACGGAGCCACTTCTGATACACCAGCGGAGAATGCAGGAACCAATTACGTTGCATTCAATTATCCAATAACGATAGGTACTGGAATTGCTTGGTCTCTAGATTCTGTTGGAACATGTTTAAGATAAGAAAATGAAAACACTCTATCTTCCAATCATTCTGGTTTCAGGTCTGGCAGTAGTTGGCATGACCGAACTATTATGGCTTTTTGCAAACAACTCACAAGCTACACTTGAGCTAAGATTCTCACACACATTTTTTAACATATTTACACTTGTTCCATTTTCCATTATGGGAATAGGCATAGCAGCCCTTACTCTAGTATTTAGAAAAAAATACATCTCAAAAATAAGATTCCAAATAATCTTGTTTGGCGTTATAGTAATATTTGCAGGACTTGGAACATTTAGCCTGTATCTTATTGATTAAATTGTATAGTAAAATTGGATAGAAAACAGAGTAGAAGGACTTATCAACTGTATAGTTTAGCTAAAAATTAGAATTGTTCAGGAAAACATCTTTTACATTAATAATGTCGCTTGTTTTTACTGTGTGTTCACTGCAATACGCCAGCGGACATTTGGTTGCAGAAACCCCATTGCAAGTCTATCATAGCAATGATCTTATATTGATTGGCAAAGTAACATCATTGAAAAACACTGGAAATTTCTCTGAAACCTACCAATATGACATTCAAGTAGAAGAGTATGTCAAAAACAAACAATCCAATTCTACCGTTTCAGTAATAGGAATTAGTAACAGCATTCCCTCATCTCCCAAATTTAATGTCGGTGACAGGGTTTTGCTCATGCTTGACAAGCAAGATGGAAATTATGTCATATCACCAGACTCTATCAAGGCAATTCCAGATTGCACTTCTCATGAAATGCTTGGGTTGTGGAAATTTCCTTATGAGTCAATGCCACAAAACCCAAACTTAGAATTTAAAATCAAAAAAAACTGCCTTGACCCATTAATACAAGTAGATCCTTCTGATGACGTATTCTTTTCTCCGCTGTTACAAATAAAGTCTGGAACCAGCCCAGAACAGGTAAGCTGCAAGCCAAATCTAGTGCTTGTCATAAAGTCTGAAAACAACATGCCTTCTTGCGTGACACATGATTCTGTATACAGGATGGTAAAGCAGGGATGGATGCCAGGACCAATAAACAAGATAGTAACTGATATCCACAATGTCTACTATAACGATGACAAGATCGATTTTTCAATTGATTTTATAGGATTTGTAAAAGGTTGTGACTATCCACATATAACAATACTTGACTCAAATCATGATATCACATGGAAGGGAAATAACCTTGCCATGTTATGTGATCCTGAAATGAATCTCTATCCAGTATATGTCAACCAGACTTACAAGCTAAGCGATGATCTTGGAGGACCAATTACAATAAACAAGACAGGTGATTATATGATGAAAATTTCATTTTATGATCAAACCCTCAATTCCAATTTTACTATAATAGATGAGCCAAAATACCGATAGGAAATGAAAACTTCGAGATGTCCCTAGTCTGTGCATATACATGATATCATAAGATATTTTTTCTTTTTAACACAACTTATTTTTATTCAAAGTTGAAAAATGCAAGTTTTCTAAAAATAGATTTGGAAGAGAATTGGAACAATCTATTTATCATTTGATTGCGAATTGGTCAAACTATGACAATGGAAGCTATCCAGTATCCAAAAAAAGTTGCACTGGGAGCAGGAATAGTGGGAGGAATCGCAGGCGGGGCTGTAATGTATGGAGTAATGGGAATCGTGATGATACAGATAGGAATGGGGGCAAACTGCTTTGCCATCATAATGGGTCTTATCACTGGGCAGTCATATGAAAATGCATTAGGTCCGGGAATTACTGCACACTTTCTCACAAGTATTGCAATAGGGGTAGCTTTTGGTGCAATGATTACAACCAAAAAACTTCAGATAAGAGGATATGGAAAAGGAATAGGTTTAGGAATTGCCACTGGAATTATAGCCTTTGTTGTAATCTTTCTTCCAATTGCAATGACAGTTCTTCCGTCCAATATGACGGACTTGATGAAGATGATGCCAATGGAAACAACGCAAGGAGGCACGCAAAGCGATTCCATGAGTGGACAATCTTCGATGCATGACAATTCAATGAACCAAGAACAAATGAGTAACACCTCAGAGATGGAACAACAAGGCATGATGACAGACCAAACAATGCAGGGAAAAGATTCCATGAATGAAAAAATGAAGATGGAAGAAATGGATAAGATGATTACACAAGAGACTCAAAAACTCTTTCCACTGATACTTGTAGGATCGCTTGTATCTCACATTGCATTTGGTGCAACACTTGGAGTAGTTGTTACACCAATAGTGAAAAGATCATCGCAAAAGCTTGGAATTTAAATTTCCTTTTATTTTTATTTCATTATGAGAATATTAAATAGATTATTTCAAGCAACAACATTTTTTCAAAGTACAATTTGGACATTTTTTGCCTGTTTTATTCTTCTTACACTCATCAGGAAAACATCCACAATCAGCACATCTTATCTTATTCATTTTTTTCTACCGTTTCAATGATAGAATGCTTATCCCTTTTCCACCTCTGTACCAATATTCCTAATATGGTTCCAAAGAGAAGATGTGCTATTATAGTTACTACAAACAGGTTATAGCCATCCATATAGTTTACACCAAATGGTCCTTTCATTATAATCAAGTATGGTGCAAACATCATGCCCATCTCTATGATTGACGCCCAGATGATACCATACCACCATCTGCCTCTTCCAATTATTACTGAATATATGATGCCAAATGTTGCCCCGTTCCAAAAATGCCACAAGGCTCCTGCAATAAATGGCTCAAGTGGTGCATGATACAGATTCATTGGAAGACCTGAAGACATTGCTGTCTTTTTTACTTCCATCAGGGAATGAATCTGCCCTGTTATCAATAGACCCGGAAGTGAGATCATGCTATCCATTGGCATCCATTTGAGAATCATATATCCGGGAATTCTAATTGCCTCTAGTGCAAATGTAGCAATAGCACCTGATGCCATCCCAACAAAAATTCTGTTTGAAAGCCTTGGAAATTTTTTTCTAAATATGATTGCAACAGAAAAGATTGCAACAACTGAGGGAATTATTGCCACATATGTAAAAGTGGTATATTCAATGATTCCAAGTGGTGGAAATATGACTAGGCTTGCAGAGGCACCTGATATTATGACAACAAAAATTGATAGAGAAAATTCCTTTCTTGTCTTTTTTACAGTCTCTGTCACGATATAGCTACAGAAATCAAAGTACTTAAGATACAAAGTTCGTAGTATAGTAGTTACTATGAAAGAGCAAAGTAATGCAATATGTCTGTGTCCACTAGATGGCGTAATAGATACTATTGGCAAGAAGTGGGGATTGTTGATAATAAACGAGATAGGAAATCACGGTACACTTCGATATAATGAACTAATGACAGAGCTGAGGGGAATCAGTCCGTCAACTCTTGCTTCAATGCTAAAGGACTTAGAAAAAGAAGATCTTGTCAAAAAAGAAATCTTCAGGGAGATACCACCAAGGGTGGAATACTCTTTGTCAAGCAGGGGAAGAGAGCTTCGAGACGCAATCATTCCGTTACTAAAATGGGCAACAAAGAAGGGCAATTACAAGATACATTGTACGTGTAGTCTTGTTAAAAAGTAAGACTTGTGGATTAGGCCTTTAGGTTTATGTGGTATTAAACAAATTTGACCAAACCCACCTCAGTATATTTCATAAACTGAAGGGAACTGAACCATTTGACCTAAACCCCTCAAGATACTAGTTTTTCAAACCAGACTTTTTTTCAATAATAATTTGAAGACAAAAAGGGGGCTAGCCTAGGGCTATCCCCGGGGTGTATTGGGGGATGGTACGGGGGATAGCATACACTGCCAAGCATTCATGTCCTAAATCTAGGACACATGTCCTAAACATAGGACAAACCCCTTTGACTAATCAAAAACAATACCTTTAAGTGGATTGTTGGATTAATCCAACACATGTTGGAAAAAACCAACATTACACAAACTACCTTGAGAATCCTAGCTCTCTATAATGATAATTATAAAAAAGCACTTCATTTGAGGGAAATAGCAAGAAAAACAAAGACAGATGTGAATACTACTTATCCACAGCTTAACAAACTGGAAGAAATGAATATTCTAACAAGTACAATTAAAGGTAAAAACAAGGAATATACTATGAATCTAGACAATATCATTTCCAAATATTATCTAACTTTAGCAGAAATTTTTACCACGATAAGATATCTGCAAAAGAATTTTGTGATAAAAAAGATAATGACAGAATTAGACTCTCAGATAGATGACCCGATTATACTTTTTGGTAGTTTTGTAAAGGGAGGATATACCAAAGAAAGTGACATAGATCTATTTGTTATAGGGCAAAAAAGAACTAACAAGACAATTCTTGAAATAGGAGATCTTGTTGGTCATGATATTAGTATTAAATTTGCAGATCCCAGCAAATTTCAAAGTGGTTTGAAGGATAAAGATCCCCTGGTAAACGAAGTTGTTTCCAACCATATAGTACTTAAGGGAGCAGACAAATTTTGTGATATCATGTGGCGATATTATGAATCCAAATAAAAAATATCTCAAATGGTGTGCAAAACAAAAAAATGGAATCAAAATAATTGCAGAATCAGTTACACTGCAAAAAGCTTACCTGCAGAAATCAAAAAATGCCATAAAGTCAATGGAAGTAAATGCTAAGGCAGGAATCGATGATTGGGCACTGGCAGCAAGCTATTACGCAAGATATGATGCCGTATACGCACTATTATCACGTATAGGAATAAAATGTGAGATACATGATTGTAATATATCGCTATTCAAATATCTATTCTCAGGTAAAATTGCACCTAAGTTTATACAAGATCTGGAACAATCTAAAGACGATCGCATAGATGCACAGTATTATACTAGAACTATTCAAATCGATCAAGATAAAGTGATTACTGCTACCAAGAATTTTGTACTTGAGATAGAACAAATTATCTCCAATCTTACCAAATCTGAAATTGCAGCTCTTCAGGCTACGCTCAAATCTGCGTTAAAATAGTAAGGGAATTGAACCATTTGACAAGAACCCCTCAAGTGTAACTGGCATGCTGTGAAAAAATAGTTATCAGCTAGCTGGTACAACTTCAAATGAAAAAGTTCCATGTCCAGATGTGTATCCATTCTTTTGGCCATCTGACAAATTTCAAGGTATTGAACTAAAATTGCAATACGAACCAAAGGTACATAATTAGAAGAAACCTACGCCAATTTTTTAAAGTATGTTTATCCAGTACAATTCGATGGGAATTTTAAAATTTGTAATTGCGATTTCTGTTTTAATAGTATTCAGTATGGTACTTTTTAATTCTACAAAATCATATGCCATGTACGTCGGTCCAGATTGTAATGAAAAAGACGTGGTAGGGTTTTCACAAATCACATCAAAGGTGGCCTTCATCTCAAATGAGGGAAGTGCCAATGTAGACAATTTTACATTATATACGGTAAATAGTGATGGTACGGGCAATCTTGCAAAAATAGGAGCGACCGCATCTAGGTCATCACCTGTAATTATCTCACAGGATGGAAAAATGATTGTGTTCTCATCTAACGTAAACGGAACAAGCCGACTTTTTGCAAGTAATATTGATGGCACATACATGAGACAACTAACTAATGGCACTAATTCTGTTTCCGCAATTGCTATATTTCCAAACAGTACAAAAATAATATTTGGTACTAATCTTAAATACGCAAATGGATTTGCAAACATATATTCCATAAATTCTGATGGAACACATCTTTTCCAAATTACACATGATCCTCAGAACAAATTTTGGACAGCAGCATCAGCTAATGGAAAGGTAATTGCATACAGTGTAGAAGTTGATGTACACACAGACAAAATATTTGCAATAAATACAGACGGCACCAATTGGCACTTTGTAACATATGGATCGCTTTTTTCTTATGAAAACCCTGTGATTTCAGATAATGGTTCCAAAATAACATTTTCAAGATTCAATGGTGTTGAAGATTTCGTGTATAGAATAAACATAGATGGTAAAGGGCTTGTTGCTGTTGGTCCTTTAGGATCTTCGCCTTCAAACGATTTCATAATGACTAGAGAAGGTAATGCAGTATATTATTGGCCAATTTTTAGATCTCCTGATGGCTCAAAGATCATAATCGATGAACGAGCTAACGGTACGATGCAACTTTTTGCCTCTGATGACAATGGAGTGCATCTTATTCCGTTAGTTGATAATTCATACTTTAAACCAAATCCTGACTGTAGGATTCCTTCTTCAGATCCAGAATATGATATTGAGACTGCCATATCAAACAAATCACAATTACAATCACAAGTTCCAGAATTTCCTTTTGCAGTTCCAGTTCTATTGATCAGTATAACATCATTAGTTGTATTTTATAAGATAAAGCTTGAAAAATGAAAACTCTTCATCTTTCAATAATTGCATTTCTGCTTGTAATCCTTGGAACAAATCTATCCTATGGACAGTATTCTATAACAGGGCCTTTTCCGGGATTTATCACGGTAAAAACTGACAGAATAAGCTATGATTACGGAAATACAATAACACTAGAGGGAAACGCTGTAAAGTATGGTACAGTAACAGTACAAATCTTTGATCCTTTCAATCAGCCAGTATTACACTACGAAATAGAACCAAATTCCGGACATTATTCAGGTTCATATTTAATATTGGGTCCATTGTGGAAATCAAAAGGAACCTATACAGTTACGGTACAACAAGATTCATTTTCATACGAGAAAACAACATTTTACTTTACTGGCAATGGCCCAGTAGGCAGTATAGGAGAAATACCATCACCACAAAACCCTCCATTGATAATAACCCAGACTGAGTTTTACGGACCTTGGACGCATCATGAACATTCATGTATTGGAAGTGGTGATACTTTTGCAAACCAGTGGTTTGAGCTTTACAATCCCACATCATACGAGATCCAGATCAGAGGATATGCACTTGACATAAGAGGGCAGAGTGGGTTTGGAGGAACCGAAATTTCAAGTGAAGAATGGATTGACCTACAACCCCACCAAAAATGCACCTATGCTCTGATAGGTATAGGACAGGCATACATACCTGACCCAAGAAACGTTGTCATATCATTTGGGTACAATTACAGCACTGACAGATACAAGATCACAACTCCTCCATTGACTGACACCTACAATGATTCCAGAACATGGAGTCTGGTAGACAACAGCTGGAATTTTTCAGCACCAAATCCATTGAAACAGATATCATCAATGATAAAACCTGATGTTGTGACATGTAACAATGATCTCAAGCTTATGATATATCAAAATAAGACATCATGCATAAAACCAAACCATGTGACAAAAATGACACATCATGGATGGAATACATACGAAAAACCAGAATACATTCCTGTATTTGATAGAGTATACAGCAGCGGGCCTGGATTTGGCTGCCCGTTCATATTTCCAAATGCTACAATTGTAAATTCAACAGGGTTTGAGACCTACGACCATTCTGGAATAACACATTATATCTTGAAACCTGGACATTCAGGCTCTTTTACATATGACATTTACAGCGAATCGTACCATCTTTATCCTCCAATATTGAGCCCAAGCAAGATAAATGTGACAAATGGTGCTGACATTTACTTTCAGCCTGATGCACGTCAGGAAATAAAACAAGATACAAATTCTACAATCATGATTTGGTTTAATCAAAAATCAGAGATAGTCAATCGTGATCAATATGTTACCGTTGTAGCAAAGATATCTGCAAATGAAAACATTCCAAAGGGAACATACTGGCTGAATTTTGTCCCAGGAGGATGTAGTCAGTTGCCACAAATACCTATTGTAATAGGAAACAAGACAGATGCAACAGACATGGGATAGAACACAGAGTACTCTAGGCAAATTCTACACCACTTTTTTAAACCCTACCTGTACAGTAAATCTAAAACATGAATTCTTATGATTCTGTAATTGTATTTTCAGCAATTCTGGTTTTCCTGTTATCTGGATACCAATCTGCATCAGCAGACTCGTATCCTAATGAAATCAAGACGGCCACATCAGGAAGTCATGTCTATGTTGTATGGCAACAAAGAAGCGATGGACCAGTAGAAAAACAGGATATCTACTTTAGGACAAGTAGTGACAACGGTGCAACCTTTGCAGATACAATACGTCTCAATGAGAACCAAAACCAAGACCCGTGGGGACCTGGAATGAAAGAAGAAAGCCCGTCTATTGCAGCATCAGAAAACCACGTATACATAATATGGAATGAGTATGGTAACAGTATTCCGTCTGGATGGAAACTTGCAATAAGCGATGATTACGGTCAACACTTTAGGAGACCCGTTCTCCTTCCAGCAGAAAATGCCTATGAAGCATATCTTGCAACCTCTGAAAGTAACGTCTACATATTCTGGGTAAACGGCACCTTGATGAGTACAAAACCAAACTATCATCTGTTTGCAGAAAAAAGTGATGATTATGGAAAGACATTTGATGCACCAGTTGAGATGTTTACTGATTTTGATATTTCATTTCCACAAATTGTAATCTCTGGCGATGATGCTCTTGTAGCATGGAATTCTCCAATCGCGGTACACCACAATGGTAATACGTATTACAACTCTACCTTGCAGGCCTTTGCCAAACTCAACTTGCAAAACTTGAATGGAACCATAACCAAGATGAGCAATTCTACACTAGGTTTGCTTGACAAAATGGTAACGACAGGGAACAACATCTACATCCTATCTCAAAAACATCAAGAAAATCTTGTTTACAACAACGATATCGTATATCTTACAATAAGTCAAGATAATGGAAGAACATTTGAAGCCCCAATAGATCTGACAGGAAAGTACGATGTCCCCAGGCAGATAAATTCCGCAGATTTGGATGTGTCTGGGAATGATATTCATGTAATGTGGTCTGAACTTGACGGACAAGGTGCTGATGCCATACCAAGATTATATGTTATTTCAAGTGATGACAATGGAAAAAGCTTTGGCAACAAGACATTGGTCTCAGAGGCTATTTCAAACAATTTGATTACACATGGCGATAAGATGTATCTTGTATATGAGACTAAAACACATAAGCAATTGTTCCTTGCTACAAGCTCAGACGCAGGAAAAAGCTTTACAAAAAGACCATTGAACAATGATACCGAGATTGTTGATCAATCACATGTGCTCATGACTGGAAATGGAACTCCAAATGTATATTGGCATGGTACTGTTGGCAATTCCAATATTCTATCTTATCTTGGAGATATTAACGGGACTAAAGTTACGAACCTTCTTGACAAGTTACCAAAGCAATACCAGTCAATATGGACAAACGATGATACCATAATCAAAAAATCTGAATCAAATATATCAAATACTATTTCAATATCCAGTGACGCAAGGCAAGAAGTCTTACCTACAAATACAACGATAAATCATGGACCAAAATCGTATACAAACAATCAATTACAAAATAAATCACAAAATCAGATTCCAATTGGTACTCCTTTCAAATCAATCCTGAATTCACCATTAAAACAATTCAAATCAGGCATTGCACCTAAAGACGTAACATGTAATGATGATCTTCAACTAATTTTCAAGACAAAAGACAATTCCCCGGCTTGCGTAAAAACCAATACCGTATTTCGTCTCTTAGCACTGGGATGGGGATATCCGCCAAGTCCTTTTACCACAAAAACAGACCTTTTGAATAGTAAGATTTCTGGCGGAGAAATAAAAGAATTCCAGTACGATCCTCAGAATAGAATTATTATAATAAAAATCCAGACTGTAAGTGATGGATCTCTTATGGTAATTATTCCAAAAATTATCACTGATCTTAATCCGTCTGATAAACCATTCAAGGACTTTCATACCGTTCTAGCTGATGGTAGGGAAGTAAATGTTGACCTGGTGCCTACAGAAAACGGATCAAGCTTTACTATTCCATTTACAAATGGTACTCAAGAAATTGAAATTATCGGAAATCAAGTTGGACAGCAGAGCTAGAAAATGAAAACTCTACATCTTACCACAATTGCACTTGTCCTTGTTTTGTCAAGCCAACTGGCATATGCCACTACATATGGCGGACATTTGGGTCCGATAACCATTCAGATGCCATTTATGAAAACAAACTCAACTGGCACAATTACAATAAAGTATGCAGTCTATTACCCGCAGAATGACACATTTGATACCACATTTGCAGTATATGATAGCAGGTTGCAAAATACGGAACCGTTCACATTAAAAGATCTTACAATTAACGCAGAGCCTAAATCAATAAATCTACTTGAAAATAATACAGTAACATATACTATTGTTGCAAAAAATAACATCAAAGGAGTATATGGCATTGGTCCCATTTTTCCTTGCAGCAAATATTCACTGGTTGTGGGATTGAACGAATCAGAAATCATGCCTTCAACATTGTTTAGGCTATCCATGCCGGTTCACTGTGGTGTAATATCAAGCGATGCACCGGTCAGAGAGATCATAAATTATGACGGAATTGTACTCAAAAATGTTACAAGAACACAGGACCAGTTCAGTCCAATAGAACAAATTCAGCTTGGATCAAACTCTACAGATGTTCAATGCAAGCAAGGACTTGATCTAATAATAAAGACACACGACAACATGCCAGCATGTGTAAAACCAGATACTGCAAACATTTTGGCAAAACGAGGATGGGCAAGACAGATTGCTTTTGAACCTAATATTGCTTCAAATCATCCAATAGAGTTAGTTTCAATCAAATCAGTTCCACCAGTAAACCCTGGAGGACCTGTGATTGAATTGACATTGAAAAACACTGGAACTACACCCATTACCAACCTCAAGGCAATACTTCAGCTTAGCAATAACTATACATTTGATTTTAACAACGTGACACCAGCAACACCGCTTGCTCCTGATAGTTCTATATCTGACACTAAAATATTGATTGGAGCAGGTTTTAGAACAGAATCTGCATATCCACTTGTCATAAGCGGTATTGAAAATGATATGCTACCGTTCAGGTATTCTGTTGGTGTTAACATAAGATGACCATTTTTAGAATAACAAAATCTACGTCAGTTTTTTAAACTAGTGTATACCATACATGTTAGATAACTTGTTTTCAAAAATTTTATTATTATTACTATTAGTTGTAATTTGTCCAACCATAGGACTTGCTTATGCTGTACAAGGTGACATTCACTATCAAGGAAGCTTACAATTTGAAGGTACAGTATTTCATCGTGGAGATATTATCAGATTTAATGGCTGGTCAAATACATATAAGGACGGAAATCCAGGAAAAAGCCAAACTCCAAGCGGACTTTTTGCTGTAAATATTATGGGTCCTGACAACAAATCTGTTTTTGAAAAAAATTTTACAACAGATGAAAATGGTAACGTTGCTTTCTCTCTTCCAATTACCAGCAATTTTCAATTTGGGAAATATGTTGTAAATTACACATTGATATCAAAAGATGGTTATGACACAAATCAATATGGTAATCTAAAAGAATTTTTTGTATCAAGGGAGAAAAACGATATTGTAGAGGCAAAAGGATATGACTTTAAATTATTGCCAGAGTCTTCTGAAATAAAATACCAGTCTTATCCAAAAACAAGCATCAGTATCTGTCCTACTCCAAATGTGCATAACCATGAGGGTTTTTCTGACCCATATACCGGAATTACTGTTGATGCATCACACGGTCTTGTAATGTATTATCTTACAAAACCAGACGGCACAAAAATAAATTCTGACACATACGGGACTACACTTTACGGGTGGTTTGACGCTGATGTGTGTACTGACAAAACTGCCGGTTTTAATTTCTATGCAAATATGGGAGGAAACTGGAATGCATATGCGGTGGCAGAGTGGGTCTCAAATGGAACTTTGTACAGAATTCAAAGCAACACTATATCATTTCATGTGACAGAACCAGAGTTTACAGCCCAAGTAACAAAGATTGCAAACATGACAGCTCTTGGTCAAGGCCTTGACATAGATCGTGATAACAAGTTTGTAATATTTACGACAGGAACTACAAATGATAAAGGTCAGGACATTAACTTGCTCTGGACTATACATACAGATGGCACAGGTCTTCAAAAAATTGACACTGGAAAAAATTTTCAACAAATAACATCTCCAAAGATTTCACCATCAGAAGATATGATATTGTGGTCTGGAGCGTACTATACTGATAATATTCCAGTCTATGGACTCTTTGTATATGATATCAAAGAAAACAAACTTGTACAGATCACAAATGAAAACCAAAGTCCAGATTCAATTGGTGAGTTCCATTGGACACATGATAACAATATCGTCTATGTTGCCAAAAAATGGGACAATACATCTCATACACTTGCAACCAGTCTTGTAGTTGATGACTACAATGGAAAGGTGTTAAACACAACCAAGACATCAGATCTTTCCATGTTTAATCCATATCGTGACCCTGATCATTTGGGACAAATGTATGTGTCAGTACAAGGTTATCAATACAGTGGAGGAGGAGCCGTTTCAATAAAATCAATTGATGGCTTTGAAGAAAAAATATTTGAGATACCAAACGGAGGAAGTTATCCAGTCAGTGCTGCAATAAGCACTGATGGAAAAAATATCATTTTTGGGTATGGTAACGATGGAATCTATATTGCAAAACTGGGAAAACCAGTGACAGAATACAAACCTGTTGTACAGACAACTACAACACCTGTTATATCTCAACAAAATAATACATTACATCAAAAACAATCAAGTGTAAAGTTTGACAGTCCAGTAAATCTAAGCAGTGACGGCAAGGCACAAAATGCCAAGATTGTAGTGTCTGGAAACAACATCTATGCAGTATGGGAGGACTACTCGCCTGGAAACTCTGAAATTTACTTTAAGAAAAGCACTGACGGAGGAAAGACTTTTGCAGACAAGATCAATGTCAGCAATGACATTGGACGTTCCTATGAACCACAAATTCTGGTTTCAGGAAATAATGTCTACATTGTGTGGAGTGATGAGACAAAGCTTACACAAGCAAATACAAATGTCTTGTTTGTAAAAAGCACAGACGGAGGACAGACCTTCTCAAAACCTGTCAACTTGAGCCAAGATAATGCATATTCTTCTGCCACAATTAACTGGTACCCACACATTACATCTTCTGAAAATAACGTCTATGTAATGTGGATTGTGTCAAACTATAACTGGGTTAATGTCTTTGTTGCAAAAAGCTACGATAGTGGAAATTTGTTTGGCAAGCCAGTCAACATAAGCAATAATGAGAATTCTGACATTGTCCAGTTGCCAAGCATCACAGCATCAGAAAAAAATGTCTATGTCATATGGCAGGACTATTTTAATAATTCACGGGATCCACCATATGGATATATCAAAATTGCAAAAAGCAATAACGATGGAAATTCATTTGATGTGAAAAAATTAAGTGAAAACAATGGAACAAGAGGGCTTAGCTCAACTGAACCCCATGTATATGCAAGTGGAAACAATGTCTATGCGTTATGGAGAGATGAGGTTCAAGAGCATGGAATTACTCTGGCAAAAAGCACAGACAGTGGAAACACGTTTGACAAAACATATCTTATAACAGCTGGTTCGCTTGCAAGTGATAATCCATGGAAAGTTGGCAAGAACGGAAACCAGTATGTCATATGGGATGATTGGAAAGACATATTCTTTGCAAAAAGCTCTGATGGGATATCATTTAGCAGTCCAATTAATCTGAGCAACAACACCTGGAGCCTTAATCCTTATGATGAAATCCCTCTTCCACATATTGCAGTATCTGGAAAGAATGTCTTTGTTACATGGAAGTATACCATATCACCTGATGGTAACCATGCACCATTTTTTGTTTCAAGTGATGATGGTGGAAATACATTTAGTGATCCGATAAACTTGAGCCAAAGTGCAGGCGATTCAAGAGAAAACCCGCAGGTTGCAATATCTGGTAATTCTGTCTATGTTGTTTATTCTGATGTCATTCCATTAGGTTCCGACATATTTCTTGTAAAGGGAACATCGCCTCAAATGTCAGCCGAAGAAACCGAGGAACCAAATGTGGAAAACAATCCTCCTGCAAATATTTTTGAACAGTTACTAAACTGGCTAAAACAAATTTTCCATTTTGTGATCATCGGTATCTAGTAAAAAATGAAAACTCTTCACATTTTGATCATAGGAATAGTACTTGTAGCATCAGGATTTGGTGAGATATATGCAGACCAATCCATAATTCTTACACCATTTGACATATCATTTTTGAAAACTGATTTTAATAGAACCGGAATATCGCACCAGATTCTTGTCATAAAACCAAATCAAACCTCGTCTATTCATGTAATGGTATACAACAATGACAACGAGATACATCAGGTAAATTTACAGATCCCTGAGGAAAACCTTGCAAACTTTGTATCCTCTTATTCATTTACTCCGCCTTCTCTTACAGTATACCCGCACTCATCCAATGAAACTATTCTACACATAACAGCAGCTGGCATCAATGACACCCAAACAGGATTTGTCAGCGTATTGGCTCAAGACAACTCGTTTGGAATGAAATCCAGGGGATTCTATCTAGCAATTGGCAATGACATTCCCGAATCTAGACTTGATTGGATTGACCAATCCCTCCGCGAAGCAATGCCAGGTGCTGCATTTCCCAACCTTCACACTTTTTATGAAACAGAAAACAAAATCATACCTGGCAATGTGTTTGGCATGCCAAGATATCTTCCAAAAGGATACCAGTTACAAGGATTCTCAGAGGTTGCTCCAGGACCGCTACTAGTTTACTCTCCTGTCCAAATTACAACAAACACTACCATGATAGATTTTCTCCATTCAGGCGGAATAGTGGTATACTATGAGGTAAACAGTCCAGCCTTTGATCTCAATAAATGGATGACTGGATATGTGGGATCAAACGAGGCACAAGAGATAGTCATAAACGGTATGACAGGTGTGGCCATTGAACAGCAAAAAAGGCAGACAGACAACACGCCTTTTACTTCTCCTGCAGTAATACTGCTCTACAAAGGTACATCCCAGCTTGAAATGTATGGTAACATATCGCTTGATGAGCTGCTAAAAGTTGCATCATCTGTTCCTGTAATAAATGAGAGTCAGGCAGTATCTGCTCAGTGTTTAGAAGACAAAGATTTTCCTGGCAAGCCTTGCAATGACGCAATTGATACCGCAAACCCAAATCAAAAGCCTATCTTAGGTGACAAGAGCGATTGGAAGGCATTCTATGACATGAAAGGAAAAGTCTGGATGGAATCAAAAAAACAGGAAATGTATTTTGCTGAACAAAATAAAATTCTCAAGGAATGGTACGAGTACGGAAGAGATTCAGGCTACTTGGCAAACTCTGATGTCTGGTACTATTACAATCTATATGGTCAGTCACCTGACATTATGAAATATTATAATGGTACAATACAAAAAGACTGGACAAAACCAATCATCACGTATTATTATGTGAGTCCAATCGTCTTTGTCATTATTGGAATAATTGCTGTTGCGGTAGGGTTTTTTATATCCAAAAAAAAAAAATACTGGTGAGGATTAGAAAATGAACACTCTACATCTTGGACTAGTTGCCTTGTTGGCGTTGTCAACAATAATGGTGACATCTGCTCAAGCTTTACCAGTTCCTATATTTGATACTGCATATTTCAAAGGCAACAATGGAACATATCAAATTCCATACAGGCTTGTCAATGGTACACTGACCGCATCACTATTGGATCTTCCAGCAAAAGAGTTATTGTTTGAAATCAACTCAACATCTAATGGGCAACTAACGGTTGTGCTTCCACGCACAATAATTGATTCAAAAAGTGGACTTGATGACATACCATACTTTGCTTCAACTTATGACATTAGATCACTTGGAGGACCGATGCGAATTACACCACAAGAATTAAACGATAAAAATCAAAGAGTCGTCCAAGTTGATTTTCCTCAAGGAACAACAGAAGTAACAATATCTGGGACATGGTTTGTTGAAAACAACTCTACCAATCCATCCCATTGGAATCCCTTTGGATCACTTTCACCGCTGCAGCAATACAACAAAGGAATAGCACCAAAAGATATTCAATGCAAACAAGGCTTTATGCTGATTACAAAAGCAAGCAATAATCTGCCTGCATGTGTAACTTCGCAGACGTATTTTAAGCTGGTAAGCCGTGGCTGGACTATACTGCAAAATGCTACAACAACAGCTTGGGTATTTGTAAATGGCACTAGATATGATATTCCATATGTAATACGCGGATGGAATAATTATCTGTCATCTTCTATTAATTTTGATCCACAACACAAATCACTCATAGTGCCTCTCAAATCTGTAGCAGAAAAAGGCGAGATTACGTTAACAATCCCAAAGTCACTTTTGGATTCTAATCTAGGAATAGAGTTTGTTGTACTTGTAGACGGACAAGAGACCAAGCATACCGAGGTCACATCTACTACTGCAAGAATGCTTACCATCCCATTTGGGTTTGGTGCAAAAGAGATTGAGATTGTAGCACCCAGTCTAGGTATGGAAAGCAATATGGAAAAAAATGGAACACTTTCAGGTGTAGTATCTGCATATGTCTATGGCGGACCTCTAGGATCATCACACAATCAAAGCGTGAATTATGAAATAGACGTGTACGCAAGTGATGGAATAACTATTGCAGGAACAACCTTTTCTGATGCTAACGCACATTATTCAATACAACTTCCAGCTGGAAATTACATAATTTACACATACAATGATACTAAACCGCATCTTGTTTCAGTGTACTAGGGAAAGAACACAATTTTTAACATATCATATAGTATCAATGTGCCATAATTAGATGACATAAATTCCAAAACTGAATATGATGAAAACCTATGAAATTCTACACCACTTTTTTAAATCACACATATCCAGTACAATTCAAGCGTGAAACCTCGTCGTTTTTTGATAATTGCCGCAATAGTGATAGTTGCAATCATAGGTATCTACATGACACTTCCGCACCTGTATCCAATATTTCCAATAAACTATGCATATCTTGAAGTCATAGGAATCAATGGCACCTACAATGTTAACCAAATAATAAAATTCCAAATCAAGGCAGTAGGTTATGGCATTCCATGTGATATGCCATCTATTACGATTTACAAATCTAATCAGCCATCGGTTATAGTGTATGAGAAAAAGGTCCCGCCTCTCATGTGTCCCATAATGGGCTCTACTTTCTTTAACAATGTGTATCCAAACAAAAATGGTACATACTCACTAACAATCAAGGATCCTTCAAAGTACATAATAGACGCATCATTTTTGAATCATGAAATCAAAAAGGAATTTGAGGTGAAATGAAAACTTTATACATTATTATAATATCTGCAGCCGGAATAGGTGCAGGGCTTGCAGCTCTTATGATCTTTGGAAATATCTCTCTCGCTACAGTGCCATTTCATGACTGGAATAAAATGTCAGAAAACCAATGTGGAGAGTTCTATACTATTCCAGAAAACAAATCTCATTTCAATACTATTCCAGAAAACAAATCTCATTTCAATACTATTCCAGAAAACAAATCTCATTTCAATACTGTTCCAGTCCTTTTGTTAAAATCCAATTCTACTGCATGTGCAAGACTCACTTTTACTATAACGTCAAATTACAAGGATTGTAATGGTCCAAATTGCCAGCATGTATTCCAGCTTGCACCAATTCTTTTCATACGTAATCTGCACTATGAAAAAAACGGTGGCTCTTTTAGTATAACTCCAGGAAAAGACTATACAAATTCCTTTGACATTATAACCACACCGGATTCTATCGATCTTGAAAACTATCCAATAGGTACAAACTTTACGGCAACTTATGTAATCAAGCCTCTTCCAAACGCCACTGGTTTTTATGATCAGTCAATTCCAAGACTTGTCTGTGAACGCTATCCTATAGCAGTAGGATATAGAGCAGATCAAGTCAACGCTTCTGACTTTTCTTACATTGATACCTTGAATCCTCCTTGTGGTTCTGGAGTATACAATCTGTCAAAAGTGGAGATTTCGGGCATGGACTACAAGGAGGTAACATTAAGACTTGCTGTTCTGGGATGAGAAAAATAGAAATGAAAGAGACCATCATCTCATTTTTGCAAGATGTGCCTCTGCTTTCTTTGCTCTTACAACAAACGCGACAAAGATTCCGCCAAACACTGCTCCTGATATTATTGATGCACCAAGTACCCCGTTTACATCAAGGTATGGAGTGCCAGAGCCCTGCCCAGGATTATCTTGTACCTCCTTGATTCTTTCCCGGGCAATTTTTAGAGTCTCCTCAAGTGTCATCGGGTTTGTTGGATTTGGCGGATATGTCTGTGCAAAAGCAAGCGGTGCCAGTGTTGTTGCTGCAACAAAGGCAAACAGTGTGCCTGACAACAGGATTTTTTTGTCTGTCATGATTTACAATATGGCAATTTTGCTTTTAGCGTTTGATGAAAGTAGAATTTCATCAAAAGTCTTACATATTACAAATGAGCTATTATGGTATATTTATCATGGTTCCAGAAAACACAAGACAACCAATAGCAGAACGAGTCAGCATCTATGACACTGACGATGATAAACTAAGGGCACTAGGAGAAGTACTGATAACGGATGCAAGTAGAAAAATTCTAAAGTTATTGTTTGAGCAAACCCTTACAGCAAACGAGATTGCAACAAGAACAGGATTCTCACTGCAACTTGTACGATACCATGTCAAAAAAATGCAGGATGTAAATTTAATCGAGATAGCAAAGATTGGCAAGAACACAAAATCGCACGACATGAAATACTATTCTGCAACAAAGTTTGCAATTGTCATTGTTCCTTCCAAGTTTTCCGAAAAGACAAAGTCAAGCAAGTCACTGTTTAGGTCATTTAGCTCAATTTATCGACTGGGAGTAATTGGAATTGCAACAGTAGGATCTTGGTTTGCAACAGTATCACTGCAGGGAACAGGACAAGTATCTGACATGTCAAAAGGAGTTACAGATGCAACAGGCGGGGGCGGATATACAAGCTACAATCCGTTTTACAACGCAGTAGGAGGACCATATTCAGGTGACGGAGGAATTGGTTCTGGCGCATCACTTGAAGAGATGCTTAAGCTTGCACGGGAAAAAGTTTCTATTGCGGCCCAAACCCAACATGCAGGATCTGGAACGTCATTTTTCAACGGCTCTCCGCCTGACTTTTTCTGGCCACTTGTGATTGCAATGTCTGTGTTGGCATTTGGGCTTTCAATTGAGCTTGTTTTGCGCGTACTCAAAATCAAAAAAATAGAACAAAACACAGATTAGGTTTTGGTAAAACCTGAATTTCATCAAACGTTTTAACCTATTTTTGGTGTATGATGCTATGAGACGTCTTCCGATTTTGATGTTTGCTGTCATGATCTCAACAGTGATGATAATGCCGGCACATGCACAACTGTATTATGATGATAATACCCCATCTTCCATTCCAAGCTATGCACAACAGAATCAGCTAAAGATAACTGACAAGGGCAGTCTCGCAATAGGGCTCTATACTGAGCCTGCAAACCCATCAACATCAAACCCCGTCACGCTTGAGCTAAGCTTTGAAGACAAGGATACCAGAACGCTCATACAAAATGTTGACTATGCTGTATCTATAACAAATGACACTAGTACCATATATCAAAGCCCTATATCGCATAGCTCTGCAGGTACTGCAAAGATCCTATACCAATTCAAGGTACCAGGCAAATATGACGCAGTGATATCAGTAACGGCTATCAACTCCAAGCAGATGCCGAAAGAGAGTGCCTCGTTTTCTATCAATGTCGATTCTTCCGCGGTTCCAGAGTTTCCACTTGCAGTTCCAATCTTCTTAATTGGTACGATATCGGTAATTGCATTTTACAGTATGAGATTCGGAAAGATGGGAAGAACAATCGCCTAGAGAAATCGCCAATTTTTTAAAGGTTGCAAATGAATAACAAATATTGTTCTACTTAGCTTCCATACTGGGTAGTTTTCCACTACCCAAAACATTTGAAATAAAATCGTGGAATGATGAGAATGTCATTAACTCTATTAAGGAAAAATACCACTCACGAATTTTGAATGAGGATATGCTAGTTGTGATGGTTCTAGGCAACGTAATTCCTACAAACACAACACTCATGGACGGAAAAACCAAATCCTATTCTGTTATTTTCGATGTTCTGCTTTTTATTCCAAAAATCAGAGAAATTATACCATCATCAGTTAGTCAAATCAGGGAATCAGACATGGTTGCCAGGATAGGTTCCTTTGATGCATATGTGCATAAATCACAAATACTTGACGGAAAATCAAAAATAGATTTCATTAATCAAACTGTAACTTCAAGTAACAAGTCAATTAGAGTTGGGACCATTATTCGTGGTAAGATTACATCGGTATCATTTCCGCATACAGGACCGATAAAGATCGGTATGACTTGTGCTCAACCGTATCTGGGTGTAATAGACGAATGAAAACTCTGTTTCTTTCAATAATTGTTTTTTCAGTATCTATCTTACTGATTGGTACATCAAATCAAGTCTTTGCACCCTGTCTTGTTGGCGTAACTAGCTGTGGTCCTCCTCCGGGAGTAACAGTTGTGGCAACCACTGACAGTCAGTTTTATGAAAAAAACGATACAATTACTGTACAAGGACAGGTCTATCTAGAAAACTATACAAAACCTGTTACAATCCAAGTTGTAAATCCTAACAACACAACAATACAAAGCATTGACGTACCAGTAAATAATGAAACATTTGGTACAAAGATCACAGCAAATTTTACCAAAACTGGAATGTATCAGATTGTCACTTGTGTGCAAAATTGGTGCAATAGGTCATACATCAAATTTGTCTCAGAACCATACAGATTAACTGCTGGTAGTACAGACTTTCTTATTAATTACAAAAGTTTTGCAGATCTTGTAGGGATGGAAGCTGATGTCAACAGTCAAGCATTGCGAGTACACATAACTAACGCAACAGCTCAAGGGCTACAGTTTGTAATTACACTTCCAAGAGAATTGATTGATTCAAGAGGGTATGATGGAAATGATGCAAGCTTTAGGGTTTGGATTGGCATGCACCAACCTGACAAATACATGGCTCCTGCAAACTTTACACAAATAACATCAAATGGTAAATCCAGAACACTTGCAATTGACATACCATATGAGCCAGTTTCAAATTCGAACGGCATATGGGATTTCAAAATCATGTCTGCAGATGTTGCATCAGGACCTGGAGTATCTAACGAATCTCCCCTCAAGTTATTCAGACTAGGGATGACAATAGATCAGATACACTGCCAAAAAGATTTTGTGCTGATTATAAAATCTGAAGATGGCTCCCCAGCATGTACTTCATCAGAAACTGCACAAATATTGATACAAAGAGGATGGGGACATGCACTTGACACGGGAGTTTCTGTAACACTTAGAGAAGGACAAAGGGACGGACCATTGCTTGTGCAAAAGGTTCTGCAAGACAGCATACAGGGATTAAATTTCAGAGAGTATCCACTTGCAACAAATGTTGGCATGCCAGTGACTCTGCACATAGGTGACACTGCAAGCAATGGATGCACTGTTGAGCTGACACTTGTAAAGATAAACAACGATACTGCAACGTTTCTAAAAAAAGAATATCACAACAAACCATGCCCCATATGCCTTTCTGAAGATACCGTAATTGATACGCCAAATGGACGGGTCAACATCAAAGACCTAAAAGTTGGAATGAGTGTATTTACACAAGATGATTCTGGCAAGAAGCAAATTGTCACCATATCAAAGACTGGAAAGACTCTAACTCTTCCAGGGCACAAGATGGTTCATCTCATTTTAGATGATAACCGAGAACTATACGTATCTCAGAATCATCCAACGGCAGATGGAAGATTGTTTGGTAAACTAGCTCTAGGAGACATTATTGATGGCTCTAAAATAAAAAGCACAGAACTGGTTTCATACAATGGAACCTATACCTATGACATTTTACCATCAGGTGGTACGGGATTTTACTGGGCAAATGGAATTCTTGCTGGAAGCACACTCAAATGATAACTCGAGAATCTTTTCATCATCAACTATCAATAAGATCTTTGTTCCCTATTTCTCCTCGTACTCTAACGTATATCATTATGATGTGGTACTCCATCCAATGATTTCCTTCCTTACCTGATTTCTTTGTAAGAAAGTCTGACATTCACGTAGAAGGAATATCTGTTAACATGCCACTTATTATTGAAGCAATTGATGAACTACAAAAATTCGAAAAGATTCTTCCTGAAATAAAAGAATTGGTTGATGACAACGGCCTGATTACGTTACAAGAAGTTGGCATAGTTTAAGATTTGTACTTCCAAAATAAAAAAATTAAGAAAAGAGATCAAGATCACATTATGTGAATAGTTCGAAATTCATTGAAGAAACTATCTTGGAATGTTCCCATACTTGTCAAATTTTGCCTGAACGTCCTTGTCTGCATGACCGTACTTTATGTTCAGATCCTTGTTTACCGCTACTATCTCGCTTTTAGAACTAGAAGCATTTTGAATAAACGCGTTTCTTGCCTCGTCTGCAGTTCCTCCGTTTTGAAGCACCTGATCTCTTGCAGCAAGCCCATTGTTTGTTTTCTGTTCTGTAAAGTTAAACTGGCCCCAGAAGATGGACTGGACTGTTTGATTTATCTGTGAAACAAACATGGCATATGCATTTCTTGGTGTAAATGGATTTAGCTGGTCAAACCAGTTTTGAAGATCAATCTGAAGTTGTTGATTAGCAAGTGCCCGTTGTTGTTCTTGAAGTTTTTTCTCATCTTCAATCTGTTTTGTTTTTGCATCTTGCTCAGCCTGCATTTTTTTTGCAATTTCTATATTTTTGAGAATGCTAGATGCAACAGGATCTTGAATGGTATTGTTTCCTGATATGGTACCAGAATGATACTGAGATTGTGCTGGAACACCGCTTACAAAAAATGTCGTACTTCCAAGACCTACCCTGTAACCATCTTTTTGTGCCTTGATGTTTACCAAGTATTCTGCAGGTGAGACAGTATCAGGATATTGGTATCTAAACTTACCATCACTATCTGTTGTGGTATAGAAAACTCCAGATGCAGTGCTTATACTGATTTGGGCGTTATCAACTGGTTTGCTTGCCTGATTTGTGACAGTTCCTACAATTGCTGGAATCTCGTTTGATTCAATCGGGCTTTTTTCTGGATTTACTGTAATGACCAGACTTCCCATGGGTACAAGTGCATATGCAGTACTAACAAGCAAGATTGATGATATCATTGTCGCAAGTACTAGCGCAGTTTTCATTTTTTTTTCGTTTTTATTTGAAATTATAATTTACAATATCAAATCTTTTGATCATGTTGTGTCCAAAAATTCAAGCTGACGCCAAAATCAAAACACAAATGTCTAACAAATAACATAACGTCAAAATAAATTAGTAGGATTTATACGCAAGGTTTTTAGCAACCTGTTTTTTGATAAACAGATTATTTCAAACGCAGTCTTGATACTGCTTTGAAAATATTCTTCTGGATTTGTTTATCGTACGTATCAGGAATAATATTATCATATGAAAGATCTTTTTTTGATACGGTATCTGCGATGGCCCTTGCTGTTGCAAGAAGCAAATCTGGAGTTATCTTTGTGATCTTTCGGTCAAGTATTACTCTCATAAGGTGAGGAAACACCAGCGCATTGTTGACTTTATTGTGATACAGATAACTACCCGTTGCAACTATTCTTGCACCTGCACTTTTTGCAATTCCAGGTTTTATTTCTGGATCAGGATTTGTCAGGGCAAATATTATTGGATCTCTATTCATCTTTTTTATCAAACCCGGATTTACCAAGTTCTTTTTGCCTGACACACCGATAAAGACGTCTGATTTTTTCAGCACATCGTGAATTAAACCGGTTTCTTTTTTTAAATTGGTTATTTTAGCAAGCTCTTCTTTGTATTCGTTCATGTTTTCTTGTCTTCCATGATATATTGCACCGTTGGAATCTGTCACGATGATGTTTTTACACCCTGACGAAGTGAGCAGTTTTGCTATGCCATATCCTGCAGAGCCAGCGCCTGCCACTATGATTCTAACCGAATCAAGTTGTTTTTTGACAAGCTTTAACGAATTAATCAGTGCGGCAAGAACCACAACCGAAGTCCCATGTCTGTCATCATGAAACACAGGAATTGAAAGAGATTTTTCAAGTTCTTTTGAAATCTCCAACACCTTGGGCGATTCGATATCTTCTAAATTTATGGCTCCAAAAGCAGGCTCTATTGCCAAAATAGCAGAAATGATTTCTTCTTTTTTTGTCACATTAAGACATATGGGAAAGGCATTCACACCTCCAAATTCTCTGTACAAAACTGCCTTTCCTTCCATTACAGGTAATGCAGCATTTGGTCCAATGTTTCCCAAACCAAGTATCCTTGTACCATCAGTTACTATTGCAACATTGTTTCCCTTGGAAGTAAGATCATATTTTTTTTCAGGGTGACGATAAATTTCTTCGCATACTGCAGCAACTCCTGGCGTGTAAATTAGCTTAATTTCACCAGGTCTTAATTTGTGAATCTTTCCTGTGATGACTATCTTTCCATGAAGTTTATTGTGAAGTTCTAGAGCTTTTTTTGTAATCTTATTCATAACCAATCAAAATTAGTACCTGAGTTATACATGACCTTGTATATATCATCCACGTAAATTGTTCAATCAGGGTCTCTGTCTTTACAGTTTTTTCAGCTCATCTAAAAGAAACACTGCATTGTTATGCCTGTCATCGCTGGCCGCATAAACCAGAGTTATGGTACCGTTTTGTTTTTCGATCTCTTTTATCTTCTGTAGAGTCTTTCTTTGATTTTTTAGTTCCATGTGGTATCTTTTCTTAAATTCATTCCATTTTTCCACATCATGAGAAAACCATTTTCTAAGTTCATTGCTTGGTGCTATCTCTTTTAACCATGAATCGATTCCTGCTTTGCTTTTACTGACTCCCCTTGGCCAGAGTCTATCCACTAGGATTCTATATCCATCATCTTTTGATGGTTTTTCATATGCTCTTTTGATTTTGATCATGCCTAATGTAATGTTAATCTTAGAAGAATTTCGAATCTTAAAAGACTTGATACGAATGTCAGCGTAGGAATTTTTAAATCATAAGAAGGTGCACGGTTCACAATAGGGTATGCATTAGATGATTAATTTTGATTCCGAGACTGCAAAGAGGGCATTGGTGAGTTTAGCAATAGAAACAGCTCTGCTTGAAATTGGTAATGCCATGGTAGAAGAGGTCGGAAATAGGCTGTATGCAAAACATAAATGCTATTTTATGGATTGCCTTGAACATCCTGAATACCTCAAGGATGTACTCAACCAAGTATTTGGCAGGTCACATGACTCTATAATAAAATCAATTGAAAAAAACCTTGCAGAGTTTGCTAATCAAAGACCTATTGCAGAATTTCTTGCTGCTATGAGTGAATAGATATTATGAATACTCTCGAAAAATTAAAGACAAAATATCTGTTGATTTCATTATTGCTGACATCTTTTGTGATTGTTATTGCAAATCTATTTGGGGAAAACCCAGCAACACTTGCTTCAGACTGGATTAATTTACTGGTAACAAGTGCAGTTGTAGTTCTATCTATGCTGGCAATTAGAAAACATGGAATAAAAGGCAATCACGGTAAGGCATGGATATTTTTTGCAATATGTGTGGGCTTGTGGTTTATCGCAGAACGAATATGGATGATTGATGAGTTGGTATACAATACAAAACCATGGCCTTCTATGGCTGATTTCTTCTGGATGGCAGGATATCCACTGTATTACGCATTTTTAATTTTCTACCTTAAACCTTTCAAGGATTCTATTACAAAAAAAATGTTGATTTCTGCAGTATTGGTTTCTCTTGTTATATTGTTCCCAACTTTGTATCTTACCATTGAAAATGATTCTGAATTAAATAATTATGAGAAAGCACTGGATGCAAGTTATCCTATAGCCGATGCAATCTCTTTGGTGCCTGCAGTAATAGGAATAAGTCTTTTTTTCAAAGGTGAGGTGAATTTTTCTTGGACCCTATTACTATTTGGTACGCTATCTTTTGTTGTATCTGATTTTGGCTATTTGTATCTAACCCTTGGAAACATGTACTATACTGGTCATCCAATCGATATTCCATACATATGGGCATATATTCTATTTTCTTTTGCAATTTATACTAACTTGAAAATTTTCAGAAAACGCAACGCAGAAAATACTTATCACGATCAAGAAAAACTCAGATAGTTTTTTGCTAGCCAAAACTCAATTCAGAAAAAGGAGGTTTCTAGTTAAGCTTTACAGTACTAGTTAAATCAAAGATTGATAATGTCATACACAATGAAGTTTGACGAGTTTTGGAATCTGGTAGCAACAACACTTACAACGCCAAAAAAGTTTGTAGCCCAATCTAACATCTTTGAGGCAAAATATTCTGGTGGAAGAATAATGGTATCAACATCACATGGTTCCCTATGGGCAATAGAGCGCTCAACAGCACGCCAGATCTGGACCAAAGCATTATCGTTACATGAAAAACTACGATTTATTCATACAAATTATAGTGACATTCGTACCTCGGCATACGTGCTTTCTATAATGAAGCACTTTGTTGTTGATGAATCAAAAATGGAATGACACAAACACCATCTGAAGTAATGTACATATCAGCTGCCTTTTGTTCTTGTTATGATTATTTCAAATCTCTTCCGACTTTTTTAAAAAACAAAGCCAAGTTTCTTACAGCAACATTACTTACTCCACATGCTTTTGCAATCTCAATCTGAGTCTTATCTTCTCTGGTAATACAGCATGCCACGTAAATTGCCGCTGCAACAAGTGACATGGGGTTTTTTCCAGTGGCAAATCCATTTTCTTCTGCTCTTGATACTAGATTCAAGGCAACTCTTCTTGTTTTTTCACTTGCGTCAATCTCACTACATATCCTAGTAACAAACTCTACCGGGTCGTAGGGGTCTATTTTTAGATCTAGACTTTTAATCATAATTCTAAACGCACAAGCAAGATCACCTCTGCTAAGATTTCCAGCTTTTGCAATATCTCGTAATGTTCTAGGTGTGTTGTTTTTTCTACATGATGCATAAATGGATGCACATAAAATAGGATCAATTCCCCTGCCACGTGTAAGTTTTTTTGCAATTGCTTTCCTGTAAATATATGCAGCCTCTTCAACTACATTGTCAGGAAGTACCAGCTGTGATTTTATCATGTCAAGCAGAGTAAACGCACGCCTCAAGTTTCTGTCGTTTCCTTCTGACTTGCTGCGTTTGTCCCAGATTCGAAGTCTATGGAATGTGTTTTTCATGTATCCTGACAGATAATTTCCAGATGCATCCTTGTCTGACACTCCTATGGTTGTGGCAAGTCCCTTATCGTGTATTGCAAGGCTTGATTTGGCTCCAGTTCTGCTTTTTTCGTTAAACTGTTCAAGATCAAAGGAACGAGCATCCAATCCCATGCTGTTTATCTTTTCTACCAAAACTTGGCCGCAGCTACCACAAAGAACTTCGCCAGTATTGTTATCAGTTACAACAGGACCTTTTATGCAAGTAACTAACTTACACTTGCTAAAGACATCGTCTTCCACGGGGTCTATTATAGGTCAAATTTTCCTAATTAATAATTCGCAAACAATACGAAGGTTTTTTTGCAGTAGGCAAAGCTAATGTTATGTTTACGTGCAGAATTCATGTATTTTATACAGTAAAAATCTCATAATGAAAAAGGGCGTAGACCTTCTTGGATTAAGACCGTTGTGATCCTTGTGGTCACCCGCTATCCTAAAAACCAAACCCTCCAAAGAGTTCTTGATTTTTTCCGAGTCGGCTGTTACGCCCAAGTACATATGCAACTCCAATAGATAAAAGGTTGATCATGATTTTCACATTTGATTTTTAGATTAGTTCTATCATCTAAAATGTGATTCTAGTTGTATTAATCAAAAAATGAGTCTGTTATCATGTCTGATTTGAAATTATCTTATCTGGTCTTTGCAGAAACAATTACTAGTACAGACATGGATGCAGCAAGAACAATTCCAGCTAGACCAAACTCTGGAACTGTAGTTGTCTTAAACTCAACCACTCTGTTGTTTGCAGTGTCTGCTACCCACAAATTACCCGAATTATCAAATTTTGCGTCATATGGTTCGGAAAGGATGTCTGCTGAAGTTCCCATATGCATGCCTAGAAAATTTTGTTGCCCTAGTACGACTGATGCAGGCTGTCCATTTGTAAAAGGGGGAACATATTCCAATACGCGTGCATTGTTGCCATCAGTAACCCACAAGTTTCCACTGGGATCAAATGTTATTCCATAGGGAGTGTTTAATGTATCATTTGTTATCCCAGGCTGATTTGTAGTTAGGATCTTTTGCCCAATCACAAGGCTTGCAGACTCGTGATTTGAAAAAGGATATCTGAATTCCATGACTCTATTATTGAGGCTGTCAGTAACCCACAAGTTTCCACTTGAATCAAACGCTATCGAAGATGGTAAATTGAGATTACTGGAAGAGGTACCATCGGAATTATCAGTAAAACTGTATTGGCCCAAGACAAGTGTCGCGTTCATGCCATTTTTAAATGGTGGAATGTACTCTAGTATCCTATTATCATAATAGTCTACTACCCAAAGGTTTCCTTGTTTGTCAAATGCAAGTCCATATGGCGCTGCAAGTGAGCTTGCAGATGTTGGATATATTCCCTTGTTAAAACTAGGTGAACCAATCACAAGTGATGTAGATTTCCCATCTGTAAACGGAGCGGTGAATTCTACTATTCTGTTGTTGTTTGTATCTGCAACCCACATGTTTCCATCCTTGTCAAAGGTCAATCCATAAGGCTGGTTAAGACCCGTAGGTGATAAACTGGCTTGAGATGAAGCAAAATCTTTCTGTCCTATAACAACGGATGCATTTTCTCCATTGGTAAATGGTGGAACGTACTCTAGTATACGATTAAACCCAGTATCTGCAACCCACATGTTTCCCGATTTATCAAAAGCAATCCCCTCAGGAAAATAAAGTGTATTTCTGGTAGTATCGCTGTGAATGGTTCCTACCGTAAAAAAATCTGTATGACCAATCACGGTTGTGGCATTTTGTCCAGTTGTAAACGCGTATGCCTGTGCAGGCAAAAGTAACGAAATCAACAGCAAATATTTCATAGGCTTGTAATGTAAGACAAAAAATTAAAGATTACCAGAATTTTCTTAAGATCTATGAGATTTATTTTTACAATTATTCACTATGTCTTTTTAAGACTAATGTAAGAAATGGTATTCCATAAATAATTCCATTTATGCTATAAAACGCAATCCAGTGAAAGCTGGTTTGATATGTACATTTAGAATCCATGGCATTTGTAGAAACGATGTCTGATTCCTTCGCTTCACAATGATATCCGGACAGTGCAGAGTGCCATAAGTATGTCACAGGAACAAAAACCAAGGTTGCCGCAACCAGAATAATTATTTTTAATTTGAAAGATCTAGTCGACATGTTCATTTACTAGTTCCTATTTTTCAAGCAATCCGTATATCTAAGATTTGTGTATTGTAAGATCAATGTCTACACATACGGGTACATTTGGTACGACAACAAGAAAACATGATGAGTATCTGCCAATTGCCGTAGCAGTGATGTTGACAGCTTGCCTTGTCACCATATTTGTGATAAGCCCACAAAGTGGTGGTTATGGCGGCGGAAACAATGCCCTTGCTTTTTGGGAAGGAACTGGCCTTATCTGGGCTGGTGTCCTAATAGGGTTCATTGCACTGGTCTTTAGAGCTACCTGACAAAGAATAACCGAACAGAACGGATCTAGCTCAGCATGCACTATGGACTATATTATGACGCTTTTGTTCATAAGGTAATTATTTTTGCATATGAAAAAATAATTTAGGAAATCAGTGGCCTTCCACACTTTGCGCATGTGACATGAAACATTTCCATGTATACTTGTTGCTGTGTATCGACCTCAACGCATTTCTTGCCCCCTTCTTTGCAAAAGTGGCAAAACTCTTTTTTCATACATAATTATGGTCTTTCTTTGTTATAAAATTTAGCCATTATGGACTACTTTAGCTGCTCAAGCAAATTAATGTCATAACATTTCTTATTTCTCATGTCTTGTATCGTTTTTTCAATACAATCTCCTCCATGAAATGACCTGCTGTTTTTGATGCTCTCAAGTAGGCATTCTTCAGAACAATGTGTTGCATCCCATCTTCTCATTAACTTGTCACAGTTTTCACAAAATTCTGCCATGAACTAGTATTATGATATCAATTAATAAAAAGTAGAATCGATTATCACGCTTGGTTTGGAACATTATACAGGATTGTATGCAATGCCGTGCAAAGCAGTCCTGCTGATTATATGCTGTTGTCAGTATACTCACCTATGCAAGTATTACAACATGGAAAACAGGTGGAAGAGGAAGCAACAAGGGACTTTCTTCTTGAAATCCAAGCAGACAAGTATTGCAGAACAATACTAGATTCTACAGTTGAATGTCCAAAGTCAGCAAAGCAACTAAGCCAAGATTGCAACATACCAATTAGCACTGCTTACCGTAGAGTTCAACAGTTGCACGACCACAAACTCTTGTCGATATCAGGCATGATTAACGAGGATGGAAAAAAATATTTTCTATACAAGAGCAAAGTCAAGGGAATCATATCCTGTTTTAGCAATGGCAAGATCCAAGTAAAGATTATTCCTAATACCACAATGACGGCAGCTTAGGAATACCGACATTATTTTTAAAAATTATTTTTATCTTTTGTTCAGAAAATATCCAATATATAGTACTTGAATATTACTCAGAAATACCGCTGATAAGTTCTACTTGATAGTTATATGCACTTACAATAAAAAGACCTCCAATGAAAAGAAAAGTGCTTACATTTGGAATAATTGCACTTGTGGTATCTCTTGCGTTTTCTACCACGACTTATTCTTTTGCAGTGACATCTCCTATTGCTTCAAATGACTCTTATATGATTAACGAAAATACATTGCTCAATATTGCAGCGCCAGGGCTCTTGGCAAACGATACAGGTGCAGCAGGAAAAATTCTAAGCGTAGGCCTAGTCTCAAATGTAAAAAATGGAACTTTGCTACTTGAGACAAATGGTAGTTTCATCTACGTTCCAGATCTTGATTTTCACGGAATTGATACTTTTAGGTATATAGTAAATGATGGCAGTCTTAACAGCAACATTGCTAATGTAACCATAACTGTAAAACAAATCAATCATGCGCCAGTGGCAACAAACGACGCATATTCTGTAAACGAAAACTCTACTCTTGTCATATCAGGACACGGTGTACTTGCAAATGATACTGATATTGACGGAAACACGCTTTCTGCAATATTGGTCTCATCTGTCTCAAATGGATCACTTGGTTTGAATTCAAACGGAACATTTACCTATGTTCCAAACACGAACTTTTATGGAACAGACACATTTACCTATAAAGCAAATGATAGCGTGTCTGATAGCAACATAGCTACAGTTGTGATCACAGTAAACAAAATAAATCCAAACCCATCACCTGGAACAAATCCTATTTTGCAGTTGATTTCACAAATACAAAACATACTTGCCAAGATAACCGGACTTGAAAACCAGATTACAACTCTACAAGATAAAAACAATGCCCTTGAAATCCGAGTATCTCATCTTGAAAGTATAATATCAAATATCAATGGCAACACTGGACAATTATCTCAAAACAATAACCAGACTAGTTATAATGACTCTGAAGATGATGACCATGGTAAACACAACAACGAAAACAAAAACCAGCATCATGACAATGGACATGATGATTAACACGAAGAATTAGTCGTGTCAACATAAGACTATAAGAAGGCATATTTGTAAAACTAGTAAGAAATGTCAGAGTCTCCGATACTTCAATACGTAATACTTGCAGCACACTTGATCGTTGGGTTTTTGCTAGTCTTTTTCTCGGCTAAAGCGTTCAAAAGAACAAAGTATAAGCCCATGATTCTTCTTGCAATAGGTTTCACACTATTGGTCTTGGGAGAGACAGTTATGGAATATGCATTTGCATTTCTTAACAATGATAACCTACGAAAGATAATTGAGGAAGGATTTGAGATAGCTGGCTTTATTGTATTAATTATGGCAGTCAAGAAAAGCTGAAAAAAATGGCTGAGAATGACGAAATACTATCCATTTTAGGCGATGAATATAGCAGAAAGATACTCTCAACATTGTCAAAAAATGAAATGAGTGCACAAGAAATTTCAGATAATCTTGGAATACCAACTTCTACTACATATAGAAAAATAAAAAATCTGGAAACACTTGGATTGGTAAAAAAAACCAAGGTTATACGAACTTTGGAAGGCCTTGATGAGAGCTATTACAAGAGTCTTGTCTCAGGAATTGACATAAAATTCAAGGATGGAGAAATTGCTTGCAAGATTGAGAAATTCACCATGGACCAGAAAATTCAAAGGCTCTGGGAAAAGTTCTCAGAAAAATAGGCCATTTAGATTTGTTTTAAGTTAAAAACTGATGCAATAGCAATAGTTCTACGTAAGATGGGTGGCAATGAAGAATTTTTAGAGAAAGTTGATATCTTACAAGGGAAGGATTAGGCTAGTACATCAAGAAAGTATACACAATATTCCTACAGGTCTTAGAACAAGCTATCCATTAGGAAGCCTGTATTATTTCAAAATGTAAAATACATTGGAAAAACCTAATCATTTACCAAAAAAAAAAATAATCAGATGTATATTGTCATTTTACCAGCATTACTGCAGTCTTTGCTTTACTCAACACATAATCTGATACACTCCCAACAAAAATTTTCTTGAATTTACTAAGGCCCCTTGCACCTATAACTATTAGATCAATTCCATGTGTTTGGGAATACTGCACAATCGCATGTGCAGGATCCCCTGCAATGACTCTCTCAGTAAATGGTATCTTTCTTTTTTGTGCGGCTTCTCTTGTTACGTCAAAAAAGGACAACTCCTTTAGCGCCTCTTTCCGTATCTTTTTTGATGATCTGGTACTGGGTCTAACATGTAATACAATTAACGAGGCCTCATGTTCTTGTGCAAGATGAACTGCTTTTCCAAATGCACGAAGCGAGTTTTTAGAACCATCCATTGGTACTAGGATCTTCCTTATCTGGCTCAATCACTAGATGTGGTATCATACAAGCATATGAATTGGTTTGATGATTTTCACGTCTGGTAACAAAATATGGTTTTCAGTTCTGTAATGTTTAATTCTACTGAAATCGTATCATGGTATGTTGAGCGCCCCAGAGCCTGACAGCCTACCATTTACTGATATAGAAATGGATCCTAGCTGCTGGGAGGAAAAGCAAAGTAATGAACGTGGCACTAGGTTCTTTTTTGTACCTCCAAGCTACCGAGGAACACCATCTATTACATTGCACAATCATAGAGAAAAACGCAAGATCTGTTTTGATAAATCTATCACTATAACAGTTAAGAAAAATCAAGTTTTCTTTGACAAGAAAAAAATTGTACACTGTCCATAATCTAAAATCACTAAATCTGATATAACTTCCAGTAAGAACCCTGATGAGATGTAAACGTTGGATGATGTTTTTAGTCTGTCCTTGGAGTCAAGCTTTTGGGATTTTTGTTATATTTACTGACTATATACTGCACCTTGTCGTCACCTTCAGGCGTGGGATTGGCACACCTGCCACATTTTGGCAAAGTAACCACGGCGTCATAATCTATCTCACCTATGAATCTGTCACACTTGGAGCAACGGACTGATTTTTTATCATAGATGTTCATTGTATAATATACGTCTTCCTTACTATTAAGCATGACAGAACATTGGTTAGTTACAAATCTAAAATTAGAAAAAACAAAAACAATTTAATTAAAACCAAAAACTGAGCAGTATCATGAATTCTGTCACTGAAACTTGTGTGGTCTCAATACCAAGTGATACAGTATTACAGTTTTTATCCAACATTGAAAATCTTCCAAAATGGAGCACAAAATTTGTCCAAAAATTAATTGTATCTGACGGAAAACACAAAGCAGTTACACCAATAGGTGAGGTTTTCATAAAGTATGATGTAAACAAACAAGCAGGACTTGTTGACATTTACGCAGGACCTACAGAAAATCGTATGAGGCCTGCATATTTACGAGTAATACCTTTCTCAGAAAATTCTACTGGTGTAATGTTTACCTTCTTTCAATGGCCTGATACCGATGATCAAACTTGGAAGATGTTTTGTGATTGGATTAAAATCGAGGTCGCAAATATCAAAAAACATTTTTCTTGATTTGTTCTAGATGCTTGAAATAAATCTCATATCTGACTGCATTTAGAATTCCTTTTGTATCTCTTTTGTTATATTATTACATGTCTATAGAAAGAATTCTGGAAAACATCATGCATACCGACAACCACATAAGATATGCAACCATTTTTGATCTGGAAGGAAACGAGATTAAAACATCGATACGTAAAGATACCACACCATTTCTTGACGAAAAATCCACAAAAGATACACTGCGTTATTCTGCAAATGCATGGAAAACTCGCAGAACATTTGAGCCAAATATTGGCAAGGGCCAATATGTTCTTGCCGTCTATGAGAAGCTTAGGCGTCTGACAATGCCTGTTGGGGACCAGTACCTACTCATGGTAACTTGGGGACCAGACGGCGGCACATCTGATATCATCGAACGAATTGGAAACATGTTCTCAGGCGACTATACTAAAGACTGGTAAGAAACATGAAAGCACAGAAAGTACCGACTCGCTATTGTAAATGATTCTCTAAACCTACTGATCAACTCTTAAGTACGATGTTCACATGTTAATGTAAGATCCTAATGGAAATTATGGGAAGAGGGTTTGGCCAAATAGTAAATGAGACTCCGGCATATTTCCATTTGTTTACAAAGTATGCAATGTACAAATTTTTCAATAAAAAAAGTCCGCTTTATGGCTCCGCTGATATCATAAACGTGTGTAATTTACACTGTGAGCACTGTTACTGGTGGCTCAACAGAAAGGAAAACGAAGAGCTAACCGTTGAGCAATGGAAAAAAGTAATTGATGAAAAATTCAAGAAAAAACATGTGTTCCTGATAACACTAGTAGGTGGCGAGCCTACACTTAGACCTGATGTGATAGAATTATTTGCAAAAGAGTTTCCAAGAAGAACATGTGTTGTATCAAATGGAACATTTCCCATAAAGCGATACAAAGGAGTCTATTTTTACTGGATCTCAATAGACGGTACAAAAGATATCCATGACAAGATACGTGGAAACGGTTCGTGGGACAAGACAAGGAAAAATGTATTAGATTACATTGCTGGAAATGGAAAAAATGCACACAAGGATATCTGGATTGCCATGACTGTAAACTCACAAAATTACAAAACTGTGCCAGACGTGGTAAAAGACTGGTATGGCAATTCAAACAAGATAAGCTTTCAATTTCATACACCGTTTATGAAAAATGATCCACTGTGGCTTCCATTTGGAAAGGAAAGAGACCAAGTTATAGATGATATCATATCTATGAAAAAACAGTATCCAGATAATTACATCATAAACCCAGAAAAACAGCTTCAACTAATGAAACGTAATTGGGGAGGAAATGGTACTACGCCAATTGATTGCCCTACCTGGACTATCATATCAGTGGATCATATGGGGCGAGAAAAATTGCCATGCTGCATTGGAAGTGCAGAAAAAAATGCCATGAAGCCAATCTGTGAAGACTGTGGTCTAGGATGCTATTCGGTCTTTGTAAGCTATGGAATGAAGGGGTAGCACCATTCTTATTGAGGTATTATGCAGCAAAAGCAGAAAGGAGGTGCAGTGATGAGTTATAGCGGTGGTTATGGAAGATCTAACCGAGGATACGGTAGAGACAGAGGTTTTGGAAGACGAGAATTTGACGACAAACCAAAACCAGTTGAAACAGGCAAAGAGTATGATGTTTCCATAACTGAAATTAGCAGAAAAGGAGACGGTATAGCAAGAGTAGAAGGCTTTGTTATATTTGTAAAGAACGGAAAAGCAGGACAGAATGCAAAAGTAAAGATCACACAAGTTGGTCAACGATTTGCTTCTGCTGATATAGTCGGAGAAGGTTCTTCGCCAACTACGTCTGAGTAAGTACGTTTAATCAAAAAACAGTTTTCATTCCCAATTTTTTCACATTTTTCAATAATCAAAAATAATTGACTGGTTTTGTTTATATTGAGATTATCTAAAACAAGACCATGAAATTTATAATTCTTGCCTTTGCATTACTTGGGTTGCTCTTGATATCGCCATATCCAAAGCCAATCCAGGCTGATTCTGAAACAGTATCGATTGTCAACCCAGTAGTGCAGCCATCTAAAATCATGGCAGGAGATGAATTTGCAGTAAACGCAACTATCGTAAACAATTCAAACCAGACCATATCAGTTCACAATGACTGTGGTGGTGCGTTTTCAGTATCATTTGATAACCATGTTGTAGCAGGTCCCACCAAAATATGCAACTTTTTGGCAATCCAGATTATACTCAAACCAGGTGAAAACATAACCAGATCGAGTCTATTTTCAGTCATTGGTTACAAGGCAGTATCACCTGGAACAGTAAATGCAACTATTACCGCATCATATATTCCGGTAAACCAAACAAATTCTAATTTATCATCAAATCCGATTAACGTAACAAAATCATTCCAGTTTACTATACTGAATCAGACAACCTACACACCTCATATCACATCACCACTAACACAATTCAAGGCAGGTGTTGCAGCAAAGGATGTAAAATGTCAATCAGATCTTCAACTAATCATAAAATCTGAAGATGGATCACCTGCATGTGTCAAGTCACAAACAGCACAAAGACTAGTTGATCTGGGATGGGGAACAAGCCCTTAATTCAAAATTTAGATCTAAATTTTTACATAAAAAACATGATCCAAGAAGAATGATTTCTAAACAACCTTTTTATTCAAAACCTCAAGTGTTGTTTTGAATTGAAAAAATTTGCATTACTCGCACTTGTCTGTGGTATACTATCTACTCAAATAGCATCTGGACAAACCCAAAAAGACTTTGCACCAGACTGGATAAAAAATGACGCACGCATGTTATGGGACTCTGATATTACAGATGAGGAATTTGTTAATGCTATGAAGTGGCTAATTGAAAATAACATACTTCATGTTCAACGCATGGAATTTGTATCCAATTCCTCGCCACAAATTCCTCAAAATGTAAAGACAATAGCTTACTTTTGGAGTCAAGATAGAGTATCTGACAGGGAATTTCTAAACAGTATACAGTATCTTGTAAGTGAGGGCGTAATACCTTTGAGCACAGATTTCGTTTCTAAAAAAACATCTGATCTCAATACAGTTATTGAATCAAACGAAAATCAAACCACGGTTGTCATAATTCCTACTTTTACCGCAATAGCCTATTCTCATTCTTCATTTTATGCGTATTATTTTCACCAATGCGACCAATCTTGTCTGATCGCCTCACTTGAAAAAAACATTTCATTGGATTTTACATCAAGTAAGAATGGAGTTGCAATTCTAAAATCAATGGGATATGATACAGTAACTGATATCGATGTTGATAAAAACCCCAGAATCCTCTCAAAATATGATAGAGTCATAGTATTGCACAATGAGTATGTTACTCAAAACGAGTTTAACGCAATTACTTCTCACTCACATGTCATCTTTCTATATCCTAATTCATTATACGCTAAGGTTGTAGTTGATTATACAAATAATACCATGACACTTGTACGCGGTCATGGATATCCTGACAAGTCAATAATTAATGGCTTTGATTGGGAATTTGATAACTCTGTGCTTGAATATGACACAAAATGTTCTAACTGGAATTTTTATCAATCTTATGACTACGTCATGCTAAATTGTTATCCTGAGAATGTCCTGTCGAAAAATATTGATATGCTAAAAGCCATAAGAAATCTTTAGCAAACCCAGAGTTTTATCCTAGTTATCTTGGAATATTATTTGAATAAGAATTAATAAAAAAGATGTCTCTATGGTTATTTGTAAATGATAATCATAGAGTAAGCGATGATATTGTCTACCCGATAAAATTGGGCTATGGTCTGTAATCGCTCAGGAGTAATCTCTGACACTTGTTTTTTCTATGTTGTGTGATTGGTTTTAAAGTTTGAATCCAAATTATTCCATCAATAGATCAATTATAGTTGAACATTCTTTAACTTGTTTTCTTACTGAATCTATACTTTGACTGATATGGTGATGATGATCTACTGTCTATAATATTTTATGTTAATATGTAGATAAGTTTATGTGATTTTGAGAAAATTTAGAATTGATATATCTTAACTCATCCTTAAACATTTGAGCAAATCAGATTATGATTGTGTGATGGAAATTATTGTTGGCCAAATATCGCTAAATGTAAGTTATATCAACCATAAGTCCAAGGTAGAATCTTATTCAGACTGTCTGATCAAAATATAACAATACCTCGCATATCACGCTTACCTTTATTGCTAACTGCTTTAGTTAACTTGGTTAAGTCACAAAGCTACGCAATCTATTAAATATATTGAGAGCACTACTTGTTAATGATTATAAACCTCAAGTACAGTGCATTGCTTGCATCAGTGCTTCTGATATTGCCATATGCCGCATATGCAGACTCTGGTTCTACATATGTAAATCAAAGAATGCAGATACAGATGGCAACTGACACATGCTATAACACATACATTACTGGATACCTCAATGCAGTTGTAACTGTAATCAACAACAGTACCATCACGGCAACTATATCCGCTACTGATTTGCCAAAACTTGCAACAGATTATTCTGTATTGCAATCTGATATTTCTGCAAACAATACAGCGCAATTCAAAACAGATGACAAGACATTCCATTCAGATGGCCGAACAGCAAATCATGATGCTACTGCAGCAATAAGAATGGCTCATGACAAGACGGTAAAATCAACATTAAGAACAGATGTCGTTCCAATCAAATCTGCATACATAAAATGCCTCTTTGGAGTAAGACAACAACAAGCTAGTTTGAAAGTAGACATATTCTCAAAAGCTATAGGACGTGCAGAAGCACATGAACAAAATATGCAAAAAGGTGGATTGGATACATCCACATTAAATAAAACAATAGGTGATGCTAACTCGAAGATTGTAGAGTTCAAGACTGCTGTTGAGAATGCAGAAAACAGTACACAACTCAAATCTGTAATGGACAGTTTCTGTCTTTACAATGGATGTAAGGATTCAAACAACTTTCACTTTGCAGCAAAAGTAGCAATTGATACAACACAGACAAAGCTAAATCGTCTTGCCGGAATGAATACCACGTCATCATATCAAGCACTGGTAAGCCAAGCCCAAACTGACATCAACAATGCCCAGACTACACTGGATCAAGTAAATTCCAACAAATACAACGGCACCCAGTCAAATGACGTCTGGAACAATATCAAGGCAGCATCTGATATAATACATCAGCTACAACAAATCATATCTCACAAAAACGGCAAACACTAATTTTTTTTATTTTTTAATCAGAATTTCATAGTACGTCTACAAATTATGTTATCAAGATTTTGAGACAAATGAATCCATATTGTCATAATGGTGAGAACCTACTCATGAGCATGAATCTCTAATTCTTAATCTGCTATAATATGCTCAAACTCATACATGTTCAATCATATGTTATGAACACTTATCAATTCCCAAACGATTAACTATTTTATCCTTGACAAAAAAGACTGGACAAAAAAAGAACCCACAACTTGGGTTTGACCCTGATAATTTATCTCTGAATAAAAAAGACATTATTGATTTCTGTGACAGGATAATTTCAGATTGGCAAAAAAAGCCATTGACACAAACAAATGCAAAAAATATCGCAGCTATGGTGGGAGTCAGAACTGCTGTTCACTTTACTGACGAGGAATCACTGAAGGCAATCTGGTCTGAAATCATAAAGTGGGTGTATCAACTTCTATATGAGAATGCTATGGCCCAAGCAAAAGGGGAAAAGTCTCAATGGGCATCTACTTTTGAAAAATTAAAAAAATAGAAACCAGATGTTGTTTAATTTTAATTTAAAATTTGAACTAGTACAAAATAAAATTCTACAATATTAGAATCAAAATATGTTCTAAACAAATATGTTGATTGTACGTATTAAATAAGCAATATTAGCTTGTCCTAATGAAATGGTTTCACAAAGATTTCTGATAGTAATCGTATCAGTTTCTGTTGCAGTACTGCTGTTTTCTAGTTCTACCGTGTCTGCAATTTCTTTGCAGCCAAATGAAAAATCATTACAGACAGTCAAAACTTGTTATGGCAAATTATCTCAAAAAAATGACTGGTCTAATTGTAACTTAAAGCACGTAAACATTTCATACAAAAATCTTGCTGGCATCAATTTCTCCGGTGCGGACCTCTCAGGCGCACGATTCTATGATACAAACCTTACAGGCGCAAACTTTGCCGGTGCAAAACTTTCAGGAGTAAGCTTCAACTATGTAAATCTCTCAAATGCAGATCTTCATGGTACTATTTTACAAAGTGCAGATTTTTATCATTCAAATCTCTCAGGAGCAAATCTGCAAGATGCTGATCTTCAATACTCTAGGTTTCCAAGTGTTAATTTTCAAGGTGCAAACTTGTCTAACTCTGATCTATCTAATATCAGTGCACAAACTGCTAATTTCCAAAATGCCATTCTAAAAAATGTTAAACTGTTAAACGCTGAATTATTGGGAAGTGATTTTTCATGGGCTGATCTCTCAGGCGCTGATCTTACCAGTGCAGACAATACTGGTGGATTTATGACAAATGCTGATCTGACCGATGCGAAGGTGTCAGGCCTAGATACCGCAAGCGTGGATCTGTCATGCCATGGAAATTCCATCTGTACAGAATAGAATATGTGTTTGATTTATGGACATAAGTAAGATAACTCTTGCATGTCTTGCAGTAACTGTATCTTCACTTGTATCTATAATGGGCTATCAATTCATTGTAACAAACCAAAATCATAACCATGACGATGATTATAGTGCAAATTTTTACAACTTTGTTAGTCCTACCAAATACCAAGGACAAATACGTACATATTATATCGCAGCAGATGAGATAAACTGGAATTATGCTCCGACTGGAATGAACATGATTACAGGAACAATCCTGTCAGATGATCCTGTAGCTTCAGTCTATACAATTAATGGAAAAGACAGGATAGGTAGCACATATCTGAAATGTCTCTATCGAGAATATCTTGATGATAGATTTAACAAAAAAAAAACCTGAAAATGAAAACTGGGAACATCTTGGAATGCTTGGACCTGTAATTCATGCTGAAGTCGGTGATACAATAAAAGTAGTTTTCAAAAATAACTGTCGTATTCCTACAAGCATGCATCCGCATGGAGTCTTTTATGACAAGGCATCAGAGGGGGCACCATACAATGACGGAATACCTGATTCTGACAAGATAGGTGAAAAAATCCAGCCTGGAAAAAACTATACCTACACATGGCAAGTACCACTAAGGGCAGGTCCAGGTCCACATGATCCAAGTTCTATAGTATGGATGTATCATTCGCATGTTGATGAAATATCAGACACATATGCAGGATTGGTAGGACCTATTATCATAACAAAACATGGAGAGGCAAATCCTGATGGAACGCCAAAAGGTGTAGACAAGGAATTTGTAACAATGTTTGCTATAATGAATGAAAACAAAAGTCCATATCTTGATTATAACATAAACACATTTGCTCAAAATCCATCTTCAGTAAACACAGAAGATGATAACTTTCAGGAAAGTAACCTAATGCATTCCATTAACGGATATGTCTATGGGAATCTTCCAGGGCTGAAAATGAAAGCCTTTAGTCATGTACGATGGTATGTTGTGGGAATGGGTACCGAAGCTGATCTGCACACACCGCACTGGCACGGGGAGACACTTTTGATGAATGGAATGAGAACTGATATGGTGGAACTTCTTCCAATGAGTATGAAAGTGCTTGATATGTATCCTGATAATGTTGGAACATGGCAGTATCATTGCCATGTCAACGACCATCTTGCTGCTGGTATGATGTCATTGTTTACTGTTATCTAGAGAACAAATTACAATCTACATCATAAATGATCTCTAGGTTGTCATTATTTTTAGCTGATCAGGCGTAGCTTGCATTATTTCCTTTTTGGTGTATTTTTTGTTTAGTTTCTTTTTTGTTAAAACAACACTCATTCCACTTGGTATTGATTTTTTCGAGCTTAAAAGATGAAGATAGCTCTGTTTTTCTTCTTCAGTACAAAATACTATGGCATAGTTGCCAGATATCCATATTTCTTCAAATGCTTCTTCATTAACGCTCATCATGATACAATTTACGCTTTTTAATCTATAAAGAATTGCGACACATTGTTCAGTAACATAGTTATCTTGAGGGTATAATATTGGTCGCATCTTTTGTATATCTATATACGTAAAGGCTACGTGAATAGACAATGTTCCATAGGACTTATTAATTGATTAATAAACCACGGAGTTAATGGCAAAATCAAAACCAATTAACGTATTACTTGGTGTTTTGACCCTAGTTGCTGTTCTAGCAATTGCTCCATCAGCATTTGCAGACTCTGCTGAGGTGGATATTGCCAAAGGTGCAGGTGCAAGTGCAAATGCAGATTGTGTTAGCGCAAATAATTGCTTTAATCCAAATCCTGTAACTGTAGCACCTGGAACGGAAGTTGAATGGAAGAACACTGACACAGTGGGCCACACTGTAACAAGTGGTAAACCAACCGACAACGATGCAGGCAGTCTCTTTGACAGTAGCATCATAAAAGCTGGCGGTGATTTCAAATTCACATTCCAGAATCCTGGTACCTTTGATTACTTTTGTCAAGTTCATCCTTGGATGACAGGTCAAGTAATAGTATCAACTAGTACTTCATCTACAACTAGTTCAAGCAGTACAATGTCAGGAAACATGTCCATGTCATCAGGTACAACTAGTACCACACCTAGTACAACATCCAACCAACAAGCAGCTCCAAGTGTTGCAGTAACTGATAACGTTACAGCGGCATCCACAACAACCAGTACACCAAGTACAACAACCAGTACACCAAGTACAACAACCAGTACACCAAGTACAACAACCAGTACACCAAGTACAACAACAGAATCAACAATCTCTTCATCTTCCAGCCAATCAAATACTGCTCCATCTAATACACAGTCTAGTATGAGCGGTGATCAAATGACTGGATGGGGAGTTGGAATTGCAGTAATTGCAATTATGAGTGGTATTGGTATCTGGTCAGCAGTCCGACGCAGATAAAATATTATCTTTTTTCTTTTTTATTTCAACATGAGACTTGAAATGATTCAAATTTTTCAAACAGAAGTTTAATCTTTAAATTTTTTTAGGATCTTTATTATTTTGGTAGCTATTGATTCTGCATCAGAATTTTTGTCTAGAGTACATAAAACTATCCCATATTTCCCTAACGGAACTGTAATTCGCTTTGCCTTTTGATACTTTGCCATGGCATAAAGCAGTGTACCTAATGTCCTAATAGAACGCCTACTAACCCACCTTAGGGCAGCATTTGCCAATGATTTTTCAATCTCCTCCTTGGTCTCAAAAACCCTTGTACCTCGTCTTGCCATGAAGAATGTGTCAGTTCTATGGGATATGGCTACAAGTTTTACATCCTTGTCACAGAGTAGTATTTTTTCGCAAATTTCGTTAATTTTGAATATTGATACCATATAATGAAAGCCAATTTTGGCATGTTTATTTCTTTAATTGATTTTTTTTCACAAACAATTAGACAGTATTTTGGTTTTTGCTTAAATGATTAAAAAAGGGAAAAAATGTGTTGAATTTATCTGGTTTTAATTGTGGTCCAGATGCCGACTCCACTCAAGGCAGCAGCAGTTCCCATTCCTACTATCCATCCTTCAATTTGGAGTGGGCCGTGAGGATTATTGGCGTCTGTATATGATACCTGTGCAAAAGCATGTGGAAATATGGCCACAATTGCAAGTAACACCAAAAGCCCAAGTATTGCGCTAGTTGGTTTTGTTTTAGAATCTAGTTTATTCATATGTGATTTATGTATTTGACAAATAAAAAATTCGCTTAACATTGTTCAGTAACAATTTTTGATTTCTATTATGTTTTGAACAGATAGTTTTGTATTGCAGTGTGTACTGAATTCTTTTATTTTATATTTGTAAAAAAGAAACCATGGGTCTTGCATCTCAATTTGGATTGGATCAGTCAAACAGCGTACAAAATTATTTGGATCCTTACTGTGTACAAATCTTGAACATCACAAGAGAGAATTTCAAATCAGCAACAGAAATTAGTGCTAATTCTAGCCTCTCTCTTACTACCGTATATCGAAGAATCCATCTTTTACAAGAATGTGGTCTACTGGAAGTGATTGGCAAGATTCGTTCTGATGGACGAAAATTCTTTCTTTATAAGAGTAAGGTAAGAGAACTATCCTAAAATTATCATATGCGTAGAAATCATCTAAATCTTAAAAACAGATACTGTATACCGTATGCATTGGACAGAAGATCTAAAAAAACATCAACTATTACTTTTAGGCTTGATGATGATACGATAAAGAGATTACGTTCTGAATCTCTCAGCAAACAAGTAAGTACAAATACATTGGTAAATCAGGCCCTTAGACGATTCTTAGACTGGGATTTGCACGAATCATCTGCAGGCTTTGTCTCACTAAGTAAACCTGTTTTTTTAAGAATTTTTAACAATCTAAAACAAAAAGATGTAATTGATATTGCTTCACATCTTGGAAAAAGTGAAATTCAAAACATTGCGTTATTTATGAGGGGCAAAATGGATCTCAAGTCCTTCTTGTCATGGTTTGAATTAAGAATGACCAATTCAAATGTGCATGTGAATCATGTTGAGGAAGATGACTTGCACAGGTATGTCATGAAACATGATCTTGGAAAAAACTGGTCTCTTTATAACAAAACAATTTTAGAATTAATCTTTAAAGATGTCTTTCACAAAAAAATAGAGATCAACATAGATAAGAAAGTAATTTCGTTTGAAATACGCGAATAATATTCTGTTAGGTAAATATATTGTAATTTGGGCATGATTTGGAAAATCGCTTTAATAGTAGAATTCTACACAAGCAAATGTGGAAAACAAAATATTAATCGAATCTAACAATGAATCTAAAAATTCACTTGACAGGTTAGTTTCAGATTATATTTCAAAGAATATGGTCAATAGTACAAGTAATCATATCACCAATAGAAAGTCCGACACTCAAACACGGAGATTACTATTATATCTATTTACTGGCACTAGGGGTAGTGCTAATCGACTAAGAATAATTTTGTTACTTTCAAATAGGCCATTTAACGCTCATCAAATCTCAAAAGAACTAGAATTGGACTATAATGCTATCCAATTTCATATGGGTGTATTGGAAAAAAATAACCTAGTATCAAAAACTGGTCAGCGTTATGGTGCTATGTTTTTCCTATCTACTTTCTTAGAATATAACATGGATGCGTTCAACGAGATTGTATCAAAATTTCAACCAGGTGAAACCTAACTCATGGAACCATTAATGACTGCAAGTACAATTGTTTCAGCCGCAAATATTGTAGTGCTTGGCGTACTAATAGGCGTATTTACAAAAATCTATCTAAAAACAAAAGCACAACTGCCACTAGGAATGATCTTTTTTGCGTCATTATTGTCACTACACAACATAATTGGAGTTTATGCTTATTTTTCAATGACTGATCTCTATAGTGCTGCATTGTTGCCATATTTTCTTGCAATTCATGTAGCTGAATTTGCAGGAGTAATGGTATTACTCAAGATAACATTACAATAACAGGAAACCTAGAATAGTTTTAAATCTCGAGTGTTTTAGACCTATCATATGATCAACAGTATGGTACTAGGATTTCTCAACTCTATATTGTTGCAGATCCCTGGGTTAAATCCTGGACCTTTGGGTTCTACAAATCCATTGATACAAGGTACTGTTGGATCGGTTTTTGGAATTGTTCTGATTGCAATAGGTCTTAATCTTCTAAATGCAATTATAAGAAAAAAAATGGTAGATCAAGAAAAAATCAAGAGACTTCTAAAAGAAACACGTGCATGGCAAAAAGAAAGAATGGCTGCATTTCGTGCAAAAGACCAAGAAAAAATTGATCAGCTTAACAAAAAATCGGCATACATGAACAAGATGAATATGGAAGTAATGCAATCAAACATGAGGCCCATGATGATCACATTTGTTCCATTCTTACTGGTATTCTATCTGGTTTTACCACATTTGTTCTCATATACGGTTGCACTGTCTCCAATCCCGCTTGATATTATTCCAGGAAATTTCTTCCACCTTACATGTACTGCAGAAGATATAGCAAAACCCGAACATGTCTGTACACAGGCAAATCAGATGTATTTGTGGTCTTGGTACTTTTTATCATCTGTAGCAGTAAGTGGAATAATAATGAGGGTTACTAAAACCTCGATGAGTGCAGATTAGAGAGCTGTACACACTCAAAATTTAAATGAAAATCAATTCCTCATGACAATGTGGACGATCCAGACTCGTGGTATGATGAAGGAAATTCCAAAATAAAAGAAGGCAACAATGAAGACGCAATTCTTGCCTATGACAGAGCCACTGATCTTGATCCAGGTCACATAAGTGCATGGAACAACAAAGGGATTGCTCTGTCTAGATTAAAAAGATACGAAGAGGCAATTAGCTGCTATGACAAGATTTTAGAAATTGATCCTAATCATAGCAATGCTTGGCTTAACAAGGCAAATGCTTTGAGACACTTGGCACAATCATATCTGGATAAGGCAAACAACGATCGTACCGAGGCTGCAAAACTTATCAATAAAGCCCTAGGCCTATTTGATTCTGCTAACAGTTGTTATGATAAAGGCGACACTTTAAAAAAACAAGCAAATCTGTAACAGACTGAATTTGATCGAGCCCGAAAAAAATTTTGATAAAACATGTTTTCTGTTAATTAACTGTTGCTTAACAAAGTACAACAATTCATTAAATAATGAGTATGACCATTATCATGTAGATGAATTCAAGTATGGCAACGTATCCAGGAAATATTGATTTCGTGGAACTATGTGAAGATGTTTTGCGCAGCAATAAAAACATACGTGATGTAGTAATAATTGACAAGCACGGTAGACCTTTTGAAAAAAAGAGCAAGACCAACCTTATCCACAAAGAAAAAAGTGAGATGCTGTTTATGGAGCGAGCATTAGAAATTTCTATGGGACGTGACTTTGATGATGATTTTGGAAAGATAAATTATACCTTTACCGAACGAGATAATCTATCCATGTTCTCGTTTCCCATGAATGAATTCATCGTTCTAGTTACAAGCAAATCCAATATTAGTCCAATATCTGTTGCGCGCAAAATAAGCTCATTACTTAGATATTACAAAAATTTTAATAATGACAAACCATCAAAAATTGAAATTCAAATTTGAATCTAGTATAAATTTCTAATCGAATTATTTTAAAATCAAAATCTAGGTGTAATTAAGAAAGTGATTTAAACTTCTTAATTGCCTCTTTTGTCAGTCTTTCCTGTTCCTCTTTGGATATTTTCGTGGGATCATCAGATGCCAAAGCCTCATTGTATTCCTTTTCTGTATTTGGCTTCATCTTTTTATTTTGCTCCATGGTTGAATAGTGTGTTTATTGTAATTTATCTTTGTTGGGCTGTTATTTAACATCGTCAATTTTTGTTATGGATTCTTTTAGGATGCTTATCTGTTGATTGGTCAGTTCTTCTTCTGATTCTATGGTTCTCTTCAAGTCAATAGTTATCGAAAATATCTTGTCATTATAGTCTATGTTAGGCACAAAGCCTAATTGATTTATGGATGTGGAAAATAATCTGATAAGATAAATTGAAATCTTTATACCCATTCCATGAAGAACAACAAACCTGTGTTCTTTCTTGTTAACAGTATGTGAATATGGAAAATTTGTCAGTCTGAGCCAATCATCAATCATATCTAGTGCAGAATTAATATCAAATTTTTTCTTGTGTCTTAAAACAGTAACCTTATTTTGAGCAAATGCCATATTTTTAGCAAGCATATCTATTTCTTCATGTGAAAATTTTTCTAAGAGTCTTAACAAAAAGGCTTTTCGTATTGGAATAAAATCATTATTAACGGTGCGCCAAGTCGCATATGTCTTGATTATACTTGAAGCAATTTCTGAAGATGATCTGTTTTCTTTTATGGCTTCAAGTTCTATCCTTTCCATAATATCTGGGTCGATGCTAATTGAGAGTCTTTTTCTTTTTACTTGTCTCATGTGAAACTGTTGAACAAAATATTATATAATGATGGTGGATTTTTAATCACTCGTACGGTACCAATTTGGCACTAATTGTTGCCCTGTGATAAATCATGCGTATTCCTTATCTGTTTTATCAGGTAAAATTACTTGGTAGGCAGGAAGATCTCTTGTTGACCGTTAGCAGCAACATGATGTGAACCTGCTTACCGAATTATCTAGTACTTGAAACATTTGATACTAAAGCATTTCTAGCTACGCCAAAAGCAAATTTTGCAGAAACAAATTAGATCTTACTGATGAATTCTTCTTAAGTCTTATTAATTATCAATAAAGTTTCGTGATAATTGAAAAGTATAGTATTTGGGTTAATTGGAATAATGGCAATTTCCTTATGTGATCAGGCGTGGGCAACCACCGATTTGGAAGCTCTTGGTAGCCCTGATGTTACAATCTCGCCTTCTTCTGGGCATCCTGGAACCAAAGTGACAATAACTATATCAAATTTACCTGATATCTCAAAAGAGAACTATCCATTTCCTGATCTGTACATCTATTTGCCATTTTCCCAACCATTCGGACAAAGTCTTCAAAGTCATTGTGGTGGGTTGGATTGTTTTCCAGTTTATACATATAATGATGCACTAAAACACAATTTGGTAAATCGAACTATTACATTTTCATTGCCAAGTACAAGTAATCCAAAACCCGTGTTTCTTAATGGCATGGAAAATTCAGTGTGTGATATAATTTTAAACGGAAAAACAGTAGAGCGATTCTCAACACTTTGTAATTCAAAAGATGAACCACAAGGTACCTATAAAATCAATCTTGCATGGACATTAGAAAGTGATCTGACTAAAACCTATGTGGTAAAAACAATGCAATTCACAGTAACGCAAGGCGTACCAACTCAACCTATTCAAACAGCAGAGAATGGAGACTTGATAATCAAGGAATATCAAAATGGTACTATCAGTCAATCTGTATTTTATGCAAAACTCAGATCACTTGGATGGAATGATGAACAAATAAGACAGGCGCTTGCAGTCATAGGAAAATTACCACATCAAATGGGAAGTTCTGGACCTGATATTACGCTACCTACAACTGACAATTCCTCTGTGTATAATATTACAAAAATAAACCTGACAAATGATTCCAAAGTTATAACTCCAATTAATGATACGAATGTTGTATCTACGCCAATTAACGGAACAAACATGATAAAGGAATCTGTCATTGCATCACCAGTACATGATGATACCGTAGTTTCACAACCGCCTGCCATTTCTCTTGCCGAGCAAAATTATTCATGGAACAACATGGTAATCATTTTGTCCATGGTTGCAGCATCTGTTATGGTTGTCGCTATACTTTTTACAAAAAAGATAAGGAGAACTAGAAGAAATGCCTGATGAATCATGTAGAACCTGTGGAGGTGAGCTTGTTAGACACTCAAGATGCTCAGAATGTAGGAAAATAATACAAAAGGTTTGTACCGAGTGTAATCTGAAAACGCATAAAGAATTTCATCCTAAATGCCTACGTTTGGAAATGTATCAAACAAGTAGCAAGAAAACTCATGTGACTGCCCAAAGTGTCATCTACAAAACACCTGAAATTAAAAAAACTAGAAAAAACATCTCAAATAGCACATTTTTACTTTCAGGCATAATCGTGATTTCTGTGGCAGGATTTATGTTTGGAAATTATTTGGTTCCAATGATATCTAATGGATCACCATCGGAAATTTCTAACAATGAAATGCAATCTATCGAGCCTACAAATCAAATACAATTCTCAAATGTGATCCAAAATCAAGATTCTAGCATGACTACACATAGTTCTTTTAAAGCACAATATGCCAACTGCCTTGGAATATCAGATGGAAACAGTCTTACTATCAACTGTCCTACGGATTATGGTATTGTGTACAAAGCAATAGTGAAAATACCTGATGATCTGATGTTGCAATTTGAAAGCAAAGTTTTCCATATGAGAAATTTTTCAGTATTGGAAAATTCAAATGATCTTTTGATCGAATATCAAAAACAAACATACGTGACTACATTTATGACTGGATGATTCAGTTCCAGAGTTTTAGCAACCGTTTACTTATGGCAGTCATAATTGTATCCGTTCGCACCAAAGGATTGCGAGCGTTTGGCGGAACACAATAGGGTGATATGATAGGACTTGGCATATTCTTTTTGGCATTTATCTAAGGAGCATCTATAAATCTAGTAAGGTACCTTGCTCCTGCGTTAGTATCTGGTCATCTAAATGGTCTGTGGTTATATCTGACCGTATCTTTCATAAGATCTGGTATTGTTGCATTAATTTACAGAATAAAAATTGTAAAAATTCCTATCTGGAAAACAATTCTTGTTAAATTATAAAATCAGAAGCATTAAAAAAGGATGATATGAGAAAATAAAAGAACGTGGGTTTTAAGGAAATATACTGCTCTAACTGTAAAAAAACACTTGGTAGGTACAATGAAAATTATTTTACAGAAACCCAACTAAATGAAATTATAATAAAAAACCATATCAAGTGTGTACGCGAAGGCCACGGGATATCTATTCTTAGACCGTAATCCTATCTCTAACATTCTATTTACCATGTTGATTTGTTATGTGCATAAAACATTGCTTCGTTTTGACTTGGATAATATTGTTCAATCAAACTTATAAGAAATAAGTTCTGCACCAAAATATGAAATTACTTTTTTCAATTCTTGTCTTTCTTGCAACCATTTTAATCCTTCCTGCTTTTGGGGATGCTACCGTAAACGAGGATGATTTTGTAGTAGAAAAATATGTGACCGGAATATGCTGCAGCCCAACTACCATCGGGTTTGTAGGAAAAGATATTCTTGTTTTGGAAAAAGCCACAGGACATATACAACTAATCCGTAATGGTATCTTGCAACAAGGTGTCTTGCAACAAACCCCTGTGCTTGAGGAAAACGTCACAAGTATAGGTGAACAAGGTATGCTCAGTATTGCAACAGATGGCAACAAGGTGTATCTATATTTTACAGAATCTTCAAAGAATAATGGGCCGCCTCTTGGAAAACGCATTTACAGTTATGATTGGAATGGTGAAAAACTTGTTAACAAGACTCTAGTCAAAGATTTACCACAAACCCAAATTTACCATAATGGTGGAGGTATGACTTTTGATAAAAATGGATATCTGTATATCATTGTTGGAGATGCAGGTCATTATGGCAAACTGCAAAATCACGTGACAGGTGAGCCTGATGATACCGGTGTGATTTTACAGCTGGTTCCACCAGGACCATATTATGCCATCGGAATAAGAAATAGCTTTGGACTAACCATGGATCCTGTCACAGGAAAAATATGGGATACTGAAAACGGTCCAGATTTCGGTGATGAGATAAACATGGTTCCTCCTAAATTTAACAGTGGGTGGGATGTAATAATGGGTCCTGCAAATAATACCCAGATACAAAACCTGCCAAAATTTGAAGACTATGTGTACCATGATCCGCAGTTTACTTGGTGGAAACCTGTTGCACCAACAGGTCTTGCATTTGCAGACTCTGATAATTATGGAAAATACAAAAATGATCTTTTTGTAGGTGACTGTAACAATGGTAACCTGTATAGATTTACACTAAATCAGAATCGAGATGGTTTTGTATTTCAGTCTCCTCAACTACAAGACAAAGTAGTAAATCAAGGCGATTCCATGAATGAAATAACATTTGGTACTGGTTTTGGGTGTATTACAGATGTAAAGATGGGACCTGATGGTTGGCTGTATGTTGTATCACTTTCTGATGGAACAATATATAGAATAGCTTCAAAAGAATTTGCACTTGCTCATTATATGCCATATGTTATAATACCAGGTCTTATTGCAGTCGGTATATCATTCATAGTTTACTTTAGATTTAAGAAAAAACTAGTTCATTAGTTTCAAATAAAAATGAAAAGAGAATAAAAATTGGTTTTTATTCTTGAAAGTCACTTGGTGTTGTACTTGGTGTTGTGCCACTTGGTGCAGGAGCTTGTTTTTGCCAGTTGCTAAAACCACCGTGGAATTTATGCATCCTCATTTCACCATGACCCATTCCAAATTGGCCAAAACTTTGATGTCCTTGTGATGTGTATAAGACACTTCCATTTGATGGGTCCACTATTACAGAATAGACCATGTTTTTGTCATCGATTACTTGGAAGTTGTACACTACATATCCTTGCTTTACAGTCAAGAATCCGCCAATTACCTTGCCATTTGTTACTGCGCCTGCTGCAGTATCTGCCGCAGTAGAGAACTTTACTGTAACGCTGGACTGAATCATGTTTTGCAAGTTTATGGAACCTTGGATCTGTGGTTGAGTTGAGTTTGTTGTGTCGCTTGCTGCATATACTGCGGATAATCCAGTAGTAGCTAGTATTGCTACTCCAACTATTATCGCAAGCAGCTTTTTGTTAGCTTTCAGAGCTTGTAGGTTCATACAACTAATCCTGTATTTTATTAATAAAGACTTGTGGCACAATGTTCCTGAACTTTGTTAGTTAAATGTGAAATATCACAAGTTGGCCATTCTTGAGAGGTAATTGGGTATGGACGTAGACATTGAGAAAATTCAAGTATAGGCGCTTGTTTATGATAACAATTAGGTTAGAACCAACAGATATTGCAATTATGAAGCGATTTAACAATACTAGATGTAAAAAATGTGCAACTGAACTCAGAGAAGGAGATCTTATCACACGGGTGGGAAACCATCCTCCAAAATATTACCATAAAGACTGCTTTAGACCGTATTGAGAAATTTCAGCAGTAACAATGTTACTATACTCTTAAGTTACCTCTCATAAAGGATATCATCATGGTGCAGGGTGCAGGTATTCGAGAATTTATTTTGCATGATATTGCACATTTTGGTATTCGTGCATCAGTTAGCATAATTTTTATTTTCCATGGTACATCAAAAATTAATCCAGGCTTTGGCGGTTTTCTAAATAGTGTTGGGGTTCCACTTGAAATGCAACTTCCTTTAGCTATTGCAGAAACGCTGGGTGGATCATTATTAATAATTGGCATACTATCAAGAATATCCTCATCAGTACTGTCAATGATAATGTTAAGTGTGATTTTTTATATCAAAAAAGCCCACAGTTTGTCAGGCCAGATGGGAGTTGAGCTTGAATTACTCCTTCTAGCGACAAATCTTTCCATCATCGTAATTGGTCCTGGCAGAATTTCTGTATCGCACATGGTAAAACAAATTCCGAGGTTCTTGCAATGACCATACCAGAAATAACACAAATCGGTACAACAGGAAAAATATCAAAATGAGTTATGGTTCATGAATATAGGGATCGAATATACATGCGCAAGGATATTTTGCTCAAGTTGTATGAACATGGGGAGCTAAACCAGAGTAAGCTTATGAGCTATTGCGGACTAAACAATGTAAAACATAAGGAAATACTAGACGAAATGGTGGAAAAAGGCATATTGAACAGGACTGAGTCTCCTTGGGGAAACAAAACAATTGTAAATTATAGTATATCGCCAAAAGGAAAAGACATACTAAAGGAAATTTTCGAACCATATGAGGAATTATTTCCAAGGGGTGAAAAACAGAATGAGTAACAAAGTTACCCAACTGTTTTTAGGTAAGGTAAAGGAGGAAACCTGATCATGTCTGCAGATAAAGACAAAGATGAGCAACACGAAAATCTATTCAAAATAATGGATGGTGTAATCTCGCAGATAAACCGAACAAAAAAACTATTCATTATAATGATAATCACTACTATGATTGTTTCTCCAATTGCACTGCTCATAAGCGCAGTATTGTTTACCCCGCCATTTGAGGACACAAATGAAACACCAAGCCAACATGATGGACGTATCCACCACTTTTTCCCATTGCGGTTACTGCCTGCCATAGTCTCCGCTGTATGGTTAGGCATCGGAGTACGCCAATGGTTTGTACTTTCTAAATGGACATCAAAATATGACAAGTATAAAAAAATGCAGAAAGAAATCGACAAAAAATTATCTGATGAAGATGAAAATGAATCAACGAAATAACTTATCTGTAGACATAACCTTGTTACCTAACAAGGTTAGACAATCGTTTTATTTTAAACTCGATAACTTTGGATGTGTGGAACAAAATGGATACTAGAGTAAGTAGAACAAGTGCTAGTGCTACAACATCTCATACTAGTCGTCTGCATTCAAATCGACCAGAAAATCTTACGATAGACCATTCCACACAATCTAGTAAACAAGAAAATGAAATTGCGCTTAAAACAGAAAATCTTTCCAAAGTCTTTGATTCTGCTGCAGGAAAAATAGTGGCACTAGACAATATTAATTTTGCAATCAAAAAAGGCGAGTTTGTATCAATTGTTGGTCCATCTGGAAGCGGCAAATCTACTCTGTTAAACATGATTGGTGCACTTGATAGGCCAACATCTGGCAAAGTCTACATTGACGGTATAGATATTTTTTCACTCAATGACTCACAACTTGGAATAATTCGAAACAACCGCATCGGATTCATATTTCAATCATTTAATCTCATTAACAGAACAACAGTTCAAAAAAATGTAAAACTTCCTGGAATAATTGCAAAGATGCAACGTGCTGATGCTGATTCTCGTACTATGAAGATTCTTGAGGCACTTGGTATTGCTGACAAAAAAGATCAAAAACCAGTGAATTTGAGTGGTGGTCAACAACAAAGAGTAGCAATAGCTCGTTCTTTGATAAATAATCCATCAATAATTTTAGCTGATGAACCTACAGGAAACTTGGATACCAAAACAGGCGAAGATGTATTTGATATGCTCAAACTGTTATCACACAAATTCAAACGGACAATAATCATGGTTACACACAATCCAGAACTTTCTGAATCTACAGACAGATCAATTGTGATACGAGATGGGAGAATAGATCAAGATGTCACTAACTAATTTCACTAGTAATGTTGGTAAGAAATTTGTTATGAAAGTAATAATTCCTATTCTGGCCATAATACTTGTATCATCTAATGTTGCACCGACTCTTACTGTATATGCTCTTAACCCAGGACAAACCACTACTGTTTCACCATCTGATTGTTTTGCGCCGCTCACAACTCTTCTTGGCCCTACATATCAAGGACCTGTAGTATTGGATGCATACTGGGTGGATCAAGGAACATCAAGTACCAGTACTACCGATAACAATCCTGTGAAAAAAGAGGTGGGTCCAGGAGAAGGTCCCTCAGTATTAGCTGTGGTGTTCAATAACAGGGGAACAATTGCAATACAATCGTTTACAGGTTTTCTTAACCTCCCAAATGGATTTGAACCGACCGGTGCAAGTAATAACCCCCAACTACTCCAACAATACAATCAGGCATCCAGAGTTGCAGTCAATCCTGCAGTTGGAAGCTATTATGGAACGGTAAATCCAGGAGACTCATTTACTGTATTTTTTGATATCAACGTATTACCAACAGCCAAAGTGGGTAATTATCCTACGACTGTAGTAGGAAATTATTATCAACAAGGTGTAATCGGACAAATGTGTACCTCAGCACTACTTAATGTTCCACTAGTTCTTCCGGGAAAAGTAGTTCTTGACGCATCATCTGATAAATCTGTAATAGAACCACAACAACAATCTTCTATCACCATTACAATCAAAAATAAGGGCTCTGCTCCTGCAACCGGCGTTGTTGCAACAATAACCAATCTGGGAAATACCAGAGGCGGGGGTTCCTCTAGCAATGGAGGAATTACCATATCGTCTTCAACCACACAAATTGTCAACTTGGGTGCAAACACATTCAACTTGGGTACAATCCCTGCTGGTGGAGAAACTCATATCAGTACGACAGTGTATCCTGGCACTTCTGCAAGTGGAACTACACAAGAAGTTGACTTGACAGTTACATACCAAAATGCGTGGGGCAAATTGTCCAGTATTGGATTAGTTTCTGGTATTGTTGTATCGCCAAATCCTCCGCAATCACTTAATTTATCATATCTTGGGAACTCTACATCTCCACTAATTACTGCAGGTAAATTAGATGATCTGGATTTTGCAGTAGAAAATAATAGCACAAACGAAATGTCAAATATTATAGTATCTCTTGTACCACAATCTACCTCTGTTTCCATAGTTGGTGCATCAACATGGACAATTGCAGTAATGCATCCCGGTGATAGACAAGTTCTTGCAACCAAAGTATTTGCAGCAAATTCATTAATCAACACACCAACTGCATTTACACTTACAGCAAATTATGTATCAAAAGGACAAACCCAAACAAATTCCTTGACGCTGGGAACATTTGTAGTTGGCGATATCAAATTACAACTTTATAGTATAACAGTAAACAGTGCTGGTGGATCTTCAAGTCTTTCTGGCAACTTGCTTAATCAAGGAAGCACTACTGGATTATTTACTACCATTGATCTTGCACCTTCGCCACTCCTGACAGCTGTGCGTGAAGCTAGAATTACAAATATGACCAATAATCATAACGGCAGTCAATCAGTTCAATTTGCACAAGCACAAGAAGGAGGTGGACAAGGCTTTGGTGGACAAGGCTTTACTAGACAAGGTGGGCCGAGAGGAAATGTTCAAACCCAACAATTCATCGGTGATCTGACTCCTGATTCTCCAATTCCATTTAGCATACCAATTAGAGGAATCAATCTACTAAAGCCAGGCATGTATCCTGTTTCTTTTAAAGTAGTATATGCAGATGATCTAAAGAACTTCCATACTGTAATATTGAATGGAACAGTAGCTGTGGCAAGTTCTGCTCCAACTCAGCTCCGACAAAATCAATCCATATTTGATCAAATGCCATTACCAGTAATATTTGGAGTAGGTGTAGCAATAGCAGCAGGAATTGCATTCATAATAAAGAAACGAAGATCAAAGAAAAAGCTAAAAATGTTAACACAAGGAAACACAGACATAGTTTCAATATTTGATGATGTGAACAAAAAAGAACATGAATCTTAATGATCTTTTTTCATTATCTTTTGAAGCTCTAGCTGATAGAAAAATAAGGACACTACTTACTATTTTGATGGTCGTACTTGGGTGTAGTCTTGTTGTAGTATTAAATGGATTAAGTGCAGGTCAAGCAGCTTTTTTGGAAAAGCAATTCAGTACATTAGCAGCTAATGTTATCTTTGTAAATAATGGACAGCGCTCATTCAGAGGTGAGGCTCCACCAACATCTATAATCATAAACGATGTAATTCTAAGTAAGATCCGCTCTCTTTCATATGTGGAAGACGCCATACCAGAATATACCGGCTCTGTACAAATAGACGCTAATGGAAATACCCAAAGAGCTTCAATCACTGCAATGGATCCTAACAAACTAACTGTGTTATTACCAAATGTCGATTATGTTGACGGTTCTTCGGTAAAACCCTCTGATGCTTCTGCTGCACTAGTTGGTGATACAGTGGCAAACCCGCCAGGAGCTGATATTTCCTTTATCACACTGGGACAAACAATCAAAGCTACATTTAGCTATAGTGATTCTGCTGGAAAGCAAGTACAAGTTACAAGAAATTTTGTGGTCTCTGGAATTCTCAAACCTTCTGGAAATAGTATGGTAGATAGGTCTATTATCATAAATCGTGATGCTGGAAATCAGTTACTGCACAAACAAAACAAATATGATCAGATTATAGTTGCTGCAACAACACCTGACTATGTTGATACAGTACAACAAGAAATATCAGATCAATTTGGCAAGACTCTAGGCATAACAAGCCCTACGGCAATCATGGCAGTACGAACTCAAACAGCAAGTGGAAATGCCGCCTTTATTCTGATGGTTGGAATCATTGCGCTTGTGGTAGGTGCAGTTGGTATAGTTACAACCCTCTACAATTCAGTAACAGAAAGAATCAAAGAAATAGGTACTATGAAGGCAATAGGAGCTCAGAATTCGACAATTCTTGCATTGTTTTTGGTAGAAGCAAGTCTGATTGGCCTGATTGGGGCTTCTCTTGGGGTAATTATTGGAGTAGTTGGCGGTTATGCACTAAGTATAGCTACAACTACTAGTGTTGCTGGGGGAGGTCCACCTACTCATATACCACCAGTCTTTGATCTAATGGATCTTGTAAAAGTGTGGTCACTTTCCTTGGTACTAAGTATAATTGCAGGGATTTATCCTGCATGGAAAGCATCTAGGCTGTCTCCAATGGTGGCCTTGAGAAGAGACTGATATTTGCACTTCAATTAACTATGACCCCCAAGTTTGATATACAAAAAATTAAACATGTTTATTGCAAACGACCCAATCAGATCTTACCAACAAATTTTTAGATGATGATATAGGACTGTAGTTAGTTTGACTTTGGATCTCTCTATTAAACAAAATGTTGAGAGCGCAATAAAAAACTGGTGTCCTAATGTGACAATATTGAAAAAAGGTGAAGCAAGACTCAAAAAAGTATGGAAATTTGAAAATAGCTCTGATTTCATTTATGGTTATCTTGTTGGTCAGATGGAAGGTTACATTGCTGGTTTCATAGTAGGAAAATACGGAAAAGTGCCTACAGCTGAAGAAAATAGAGAAATTCGTAAAATGGTTGAGATTCGTGCTATTGAGATACGTAACGTAATGCTAGGACAGGAAAAAAATATTCTAAAATAAAACTGGCCTTTGTCTATATTGTACAAGTACCTCGTTTATTCCAGAAATTAACATACTTAATGATGGCATATTCGTTCTATTTTTAATCAAATCGGGTTTTATTATGTTCAAGTAATGTATGTTTTTTCTTATCTGTTTTATTTTTTTTGTAGATGATACTGATGAGTTTTTTAGTTCTTTGATGTTTGCAGATATCTCACAGAGTTTTATCAATTTAGTTTCAATTGGTGCATCTCTGAGTTGCTTTGTGTATGTTTCTTCTCTGATGGTGTTTGGTAGATTAATGTCTTTTGATAATGATAATACTATTACTGCTATTTTGGAGCCAAATATCTGATCAATTTCATCAAAAGTTGCCTTTGAGTCATTAATTGTTTGGCAAAGCAACGCTGCTGATAATATCTCCTCATCAGATATTCCTAAATTTTTCAGTCTATCAGCTATTCCAGTCAGATATGCTTGATAAGTAATTTTATTCATTTTTACTCCGGCATATCTATTACTTAGAAAATCTCTGGCGTCTTGTAACTTGGACATTTGGTGGTTGCTTTTTAAAACCAACTTAATCGTTCTGTTTTTGCTGTATTACGATTATTTTTCTAGTTGACTAAATTTTTAGTATTCCGTTGTTTATTAAATACTCTATGCCTTTTGCAAACTCTTCATCAGTAATGGTTCCATCTGCCCACCACTTTGCATTATTTTTTATCCATGTTGGAATGTCCTTGGATTCTGGTGGTCCCACTTGACTATGTGGTACTATGACTATTCCAGTATCTATCATGTATTGTATGCCTTTGATAAAATCAGTATCAGTAATGGTTCCATCTGCCCACCACTTTGCATTATTTTTTATCCATGCTGGAATATTTGTATGTATACCTGTATTATTCGGGCCCACATAGAACGTATCAATGGAATTTCCAAACAACACTAAATCTTGATCAAAACGCTCTGAATTACTTGTAAGAACTAGCGTATACTGATCTCCAGTATTGAGATAGTATATCATGTCTGCGCTATATGATGTTGAGTTATCTGAAGAATAAGTGGTTGATGAGAAGGTAAGCATTCTTACTCCATCTGAATATCTCTCAATTCCTGCCTTTGAAATATTAGTTTGTGACTCTTGAGACTTTGATGTCATTTCGCTTGTAAGCTCATCTAATACCTCCTTGTCAGTATGACTGTTTATTGCTTCAAGCACTTGATTTGAAATAGTTCTGTGAAATACGACAAATGTGGCAAGCTGACCTTTACTGTTATCTGAAAACATGGCAATTGCGCTACCGGATACATCTGTGGGAATATTTTTTAATAATTTCCAATTTGGCGGAGGTTGAATAGAAAAATGGTATTCGGAATTTTTATACGAATTTGAATCTGCAACCTTTATGGAATTTGCAAATATGGATGTTGAATAATTAGTTGCGTATGCATAACTAAAACTCAACATTAAAATCAAAAATGAACAAAAAATTCTCTTTCCTGTAATATTATCTCTGATTATTCTTTGTAGGTTCATGTGTGTGTTTAGATGAATCTTTTCACAATTGGTAAACAATTGTCTATTATTCTAAGTACCTCAGAACGAATAACATTCTTGTCGATTGATAGCCAAACTGTGTTTTTATTAATTGTAAATGATATCGTCTGTACTTTCTCTCTTTCCTCCCACATGAACTGTACCTTTCCCAACTGCCTATCAAACTTGGCTGACATGCCAGTTTTTACTGCAAGATGAGAAAACTGATTTTGAGTGCTTTTTGTATTTAATAGTCCTTTATGCCCTATTCTTCTTTCATATGCGATTACTTTGCCTTTACTATTGATCACGGCAACAAATCTTACATAGTTACTCATCTTACGAATTGATTTTACTATCTCATGGGCATCTTTTCTATTCAATAACGTCAGGTTAAAATTTTTTATTATTAAACTATTGTCTCATCTTTGCAGTCATTAAATCATGTGTTCAAGTTGGAAGTGATGGTCTTACTTTCTCATTTTTATACAACAGAAATTTGTAATGTCAAAGGCGAGGAAAGTGCGTCTGGATCTACTATGCCTTGCCAAACAAAAATCTGTGCTGTGTACTTTCCAGGCAATTTTGGTTCCCAAGATTGACCTAGAGTAAGAATTTGGTTAGGTTCTAAACTCCCAGTAATCCATGATAAAGAGACTGTTATTCCACTGCTGTCTTGAACCTGCACCAGATAGGCAAAAGGCTGCTTGTTTTTTTCGTTACTTGTTATTTCAGAAACTATTTGGATCTGCTGGCCTGCTGTAACTCTGTCCAGTGAGGTTCCATTGGAATCAAGTATTCTTGGATTACTTGCAGGTGCTCTATCAAGTGGCGAAACTGTGGTACCAATTGTTGCAGTAGCATTCATTCGTAGTTCATCTGATGGTGAATATGGAAAAGGCAAAGTCCTGTCAATATATTCTGCTGTAACTGTATCACCATCAGTAACATGTAATCTATTTCCTGAAGATTTCAAATCAGTTGTAAAATACACCATTCCATCAAATATGCCAGTATCAGGACCAGTTTCAGTCATTGCTAATTTTATACCTCCAGTGTCACTATCTGACCAAATACTGGTCTCAAACTTGTCTACTGACTTTGGGTTTAGATTCATGTCTGGGTCTATTATCTCTACTACTCCCTGGGAATTTGTCAAATAGTTTGGCTGAAGCCATTTGATATTTCCTTCATTCCACTTGATTATAGCTGAACCGGTGACTGTCCTATCCCTTGTATATTCAAAAGATACTGTAATGCCATCATTTCCAGTACTTGGAAGAAATCCTTCTGTTGGGCCGCATACAGGTTGACATGTCGATTCTATTCCAGATGGATTTGTTCCTTGACCATCAACACCTGTAGTACCTTTTTGTGTGGGATCGCCAGTAAGTATCACGTATCCTGTAAATATTCCAGTATCTGCGCCTGTCTCCACTAGCTGATATGGTATGCTGTGCCCAGTGGTAGATACTGTAACCTTGTCATCTGAAGTAAGACCTATGACATCTATCATGTTAGGATCTGAGTTAAAGTCTGGTGCGTATACTGTGATGTATACTTGGTCAGTCCAGCCAAATACTTTTTTATTAAAATGGATGGGCCCTGAACTAGTTCCATCTATTTGGATACTGGTCTGTGAAAATGCCATCTGGGGAACAAGAAGTAAGGCCATCAAAATCATGATTATAGTCGTATTTCTCAAATGTATGACAATCTAGTTATGAGCCAGTCATAAACATTAAGATGATTTGTAGTATGACTTGAGAAATGTTCAAACTATAATATCTGTGTCATAGACGCATACAAAACAATCTCATGTTTTCATACAAAGCATTTGAGCCATAGATGTGAAAATACTCACACCGTTTGATATTAAAAAATGATGCAAGACAAATTCATGTCAACTGAAAACATATCTGTTGAAGAAATGTACAAAGTATTAGAAGAATTAGGTGTAAAGAGAGAAACACTTGAAAAACTACATCCAAGCTCAAAGACATTATCCCATTTGTATTCGTCAATAAAAAAACAAAACTAGTAAATTCTGAAGTTTCTTATTTGGGTTGTATTGGGCATCTAAAATATGGTAAAACTGTATCTTGTACGTGGGCCGATCATTGCGGCTATCGCATTGGTGGTACTTGTGCTGGGAGCTACACTTTTTGATAACTCATACCAAAATGTAGAATCTCTTCTGAAAACCAAATACGATATAGCACAATCCAAAATAATTTTAGCAGGCCAATCAGTAAATTACACTCTATCCAATGATCAATTAAAGGAGCATAGTGTCATTGTTATACACGTAAGACCTACCACACAGCTTGTAAAATTTGAAGTAATAGAACCAAATGGCATGACATTTGAAAAAGAAAGTAAAGATGGATTTCTCTATCATATAATACAAAAGAATAACCAGGATGAGAATTATCCTATCAAAATATCTAATATTGGGTCTGAAACTGTACAAATTGATGCCATGGTGTCAGAAGATCCATTTCTGAGTGGGCACTGTGATGCATCCTTTGGAATAGGGTGTAGCATGGTGAATCTGGCCATTGGTCTTGTAATATCTGGGATAATTGGTTTTATCGTAGGAATACTTATTGGAATATCTGACTTGAAAAAAGAAAAAAAATTACAAAAATAGAATATCTTCCAATAATTTTATCAAGGCAGAGATCTATAAGTTATCATGTCAAAAGACACTCAAATAAAAGACTGGGACAAGATGTGGACTGAATTTAACAAATCTCTTAAATCTTGGATGGATTCGTTTGAATCACTTCAAAAAGCAAACAATGAGGTGCAATCAAAGTACAACGATGTCATGGCAAAAGCCATGAAAGAATCTAGTGATAAAACACTAAATCAATTCACAGAAAACTGGCAGAAAGCAATGAATCAAGCTGGAATAAACGCATTCAAACAGTTTGGAGAAAACTGGCAAAAAGTGATGAATCAGTCAGGAATGGATCAACTCAAGACATACGGAGACATGATGAACAAATTTGCTGAAACATGGCAAAAAATGTGGAACAAATAACCTCTCTCATCCTGTCTGTATCTGGTATCAAATGTTATACCTGACCGGTACTAGGTTATCCTGTAAATGAAACCCAATGAAAACAAGATGCGACCTGGGCAGAATAGTACTGCTGATGATCTTTGGGTCGGGAATTTTGCCAATTGATAATAGTTGTTGCCAACTTTCTTAGCGATCCTAGCTAATGAACTATATGAGAGAAAGGTTTTTAATAATCGAAAATTTAGAACACACAAGTTGAATTACAAAGCGGTATTTGCTATTTTAGCAGTTAGTGTTCTTTCTATAATGTTGGCATCATCTTCAGCATATGCTGTAGTAAGCACAACTAGAACTAGCGAAGCAGTTGTAAATGAACAATCAACAATTACACTTTCCGGTGAAAATTCATATGATCCGGACAAGGAATCCCTCACATATCTGTGGGAACAAGTCTCTGGCGAGTCGGTAACCATTTCTGATCCGACTGCTTCTGAAATCACTTTTACAACGCCAGCAGTAGCTCCACATCAAACCAAAGATCTAGTGTTTGCATTATCTGTTTTTGATCCTCACAAGGCAACCAGCATAACAGAATACACGCTTCATGTTGTTCATGTGAATCATCCTCCTGTTGTTACAACAGATCATGAATTGACAGTTGTTGAAGGAACCAGTGTAAGTCTAACTGCATCAGCATCTGACCCAGATAATGATCCGTTGACATACAAATGGACTCAAACTAATGGTGACTCTGTTAAATTGGACACCACTACTGACCTGACAACAATGTTTGTTGCTCCTGCAGTTGGGGCTTCCCCAGAAAAGACTTTGAGTTTTACAATAACTGCTGATGATGGAAACGGTGGCACAGGATCAGATACTGTTACGGTGCATGTGCTAGGTGCATCAGCTTATCATATTCCAACGCTTAGCTGCAATGATATCATTAGAGCACACGAAGGCGGTCAAATTACACTTGCTGAAAGCGTAGATAATCCAGATAATCTTCCATTAACATATCAGTGGACTCAAGTCTCTGGAATGCCAGTTCCTCTATCTGGCGCGACAAGTGCTTCACCATCAGTACAGCTTCCGTTGGGTGCTGGAGGAAGTGAAGTTGCATTCCAGTTAATTGTAATGCAAGGAACAAACATTGTAGGTTCATGTGAACAATATGTTTACATTGCTCCACCAGAGCCAGGAAAACCACCAGTAGCTAACGCTGGTCCTGACGCAGTTGTTAATACTGGCGACTTGATAACTTTGGATGGATCAAAGAGCACTGGTCAATACATACAATATTCATGGGTACAAGTTGCAGGAGAACCAGTAACACTAGTTAATGCAAAATCAGTGCATCCAACATTTGTAGCGCCAGATGTTGCAATTGGTGACACGAAAGAACTGGTCTTCACCTTAACTGTGAATAATGCATTTGGTAAAGATGCTGCATCGGTTCACATATTGGTAGTACATAAGAACCAATCACCAGATGCAATAATCGTACTGAAATAGTGTTTTAAACACTACCATAACTTCCCTTTTGTAAATACTCTAAATTGCTTAGTAGAACCGATGTGATCGGTTTAATTAAAACCCGATAATATTTTCATTTGATGAAAAAAGGACTTGTAGTCTTTGCTACATTGTTGATTTTTAATATTGTCGTACTATCGATAAATAACGCAGATGCAAAAACCCAAGTTCAAACAATTATTCCAACTGATCTAGTTGCTACTGCGGTATCTCCTACGCAAATTGATCTACACTGGAATGCTCCTACGCAAAACTATGGCAAAGTCATTACCGGATATAAGATTGAAGAGAGACTTTCTAGTGGGGCATATTATGTTTTAGTTGAAAACACTGGTAGTACTATTACTGTATATTCTATCACTGGACTAACTACTGGCAAGACGTATGCTTATAGGGTGTCAGCCGTGTATTCTGATGATACCAGTACTGATCCATCAAATACTGCATATGCAACTCCAACTACAGACTCGACCTCATCAATGCCATCCTCATCTCCAACTGGGCAAGAAACTAACGTAAAATTTGATTTTACGCCATCTGATGGAACCACATTGGTAGGTACTGTAATAACAAGAATAGATTACCAACAACTTCAATACGAAAAAGATCCTCGAAGTCTAATTACTAACGTAGTTTCAACTCTACAATCAATAAATAACAACCTCAAAGGCATACTGGCATATCAAAACTCTCACTTGAGTGATGATACAGTCCCAGGGCCGCTTGTTGCAAAAGCAGTCTCTCCAACTCAGATAGATTTGTCATGGTTAGAACCAATAGAAAAATACAGCAAAGTTATCATTGGATATAAAATTGAATGGAAACGAGCACCAGGAGATTATGTAGATGTAGATGATAACACTGGAAATAGAACTACAAAATATTCTGTTTATCCGTTATCTCCTGGAACAACCTATACTTATCGTGTATCGGCAATCTATAATGACAACACACGAACTAACCCATCTAATGAAGCAACTACTACTACCATGTTGGTTCAACAATATCAGTCTAACACAACAACAATTACACCACCAGCAAATAAAAATACAAGTACCAGTACATCAAATCAACAACAAAATAATCCGGTGTCTCAACCTACTCAGAATAATGTTAAATTTGATTTAATGGCTCCAGATGGAACCAATCTAAATGGCGTAATTTTAACACAGGCAGATTATCAACAGTTTATAGTGATCAAAGATCCTCGAAGTATGATATCTAATGTAATGCAAACATCTGATACAATAAACAATAGCCTTGCAGGCCTTATCAGATTCCAAGACATTCATGTTCCAAAACCGACTATTATACAACCAACTGTAACCACGCCTGCGCCAGACTCTTCACATCAGGATAATTCACTTGTCCAAGGTGTTGCTACATATGTCATAGCGTTACTCTCTGTAGGAGCAATTACTTGGTTTGCCCGAACAAAGATTGCTAAAAAAATATCAAAGGAGTATCATTTTACGCTAGAAAAATACCAGGAAGGTGACAATCTGTATGTTAGAATTAGAAATAGCGGAGAAACCATAGAGAACTCGGTAATATTTTGCGAAAAAGAAGCATGTGTATGGACTGATACCAATACTAGCAAACCAAGACATATCTATGAAGGTAGCATCTCAGCAGTAAAGATTCCCCAAACCTATGTGGATACAAATCCGTTAATTATAATCAAGAGCACAAAAAAATCGCTACGAAAAACAAGACTTGATGATATGGCCTCTGGCTAAAAAATTTGTTAAACAAAAATTTGTGTGTCTAGGTTCTCTGAACAGTTCCTAGACTGTTAAATTGATTCTGGACCTTTCCGTCAGCAAAGTTGTGTGCTATGTTTAATTTTGCATTCTCGCTCACTAGATCCGATTTATGCGTGGCGGCTGCGTTGTAGTATGATTGTAACGCCTCTTGTATTGAACCGCCATTTTGTAACACTGCACTCATGGCAAGCTTTGCTTGCATGACTTTGTTTTGGGTGTAACTGAACTCATCCCAGAATAAGCTCTTTGTTGAGTTATCTACTTGGCTAACAAAACCGGCGTATGCATTTTGCGGTGTACTTAGATTATTTGAATTATGCATGCTTGCCAAGTCTGCTTGAAGATACTCATTTGCAATCTTGCGTTGCTGTTCAATGAATTGTTGCTGTTGATCGATTATCTGTTGTCTTTGTTGTGTTGCAGCGTAATTTTGCTTGAACAATTCTATGTTGCATAATATTCTCACCGAAGCCGGATCGTTAATCAAATTACTGCTTGCCTTTATCTTTGCTCCATTGGGACAAGTTGCTCCTGTCTCTGCCCACGCAGACCCAAAACCGCTTATGGCAAACAAAAGCATTCCTATTCCAGCTATTGCGGCTATTTGCATCTTGTTTTTTTTGCTGATTCTAGTCTTAGAATCATAATCATATTTTGACACGTTTTCTGTTTTCTCTTTGTTCATTCTCTTCATTTCACCTCCTAGATTCTCCCGACAACACTTTGGTTGTTTCGTCCGAATTTCACGGACTCGTCAGGGGATTTTTGTCTGTCATATTGTCAATATAGCTTGAACGACTTGTTCTGTGGCATCAGTTATGCCTTCTTTGAGAATTGCACTGATGACTTTCTTGTACCCACTACATCTTTCTGAATGTACGAGTAGGTGTTTTGTACAAAAATTGCTTCCACATTTTGTACAAAGTCTGAAGCATTTTTGACCACATATACAACATTTTGTGTCTTCTGTTTTTTCAATTGTCGGAGTTGTTGTCATGATATTAATTGGCTGAAAAATTATAAATCAATTTGAACACATTTTGCAACAGAAATGTTGTGATGATTCTGTGCACAATTTTTCATAAATATTGTTTCTAGTATGGCAAAACAACATTTTTGCGACAAATTTGTAGTAAATGTTTTTAATAATACTATGCAGTTTGGTGAGTATGGTAGGTAGAGTAATCGAAAATAATGAAGGCACAGTACCAATGAAAAACATGACCAAAAATGGTATAAGCCCTTTAGATGTACTCATATTGCATGTTTTACAAAGCGGGGCAACGCCTGATACTGCAAATAAAGAACTTGAAAAACGTGGATATGTTTTGTCACGTGATAGTGTAAAAAACCGTATCGATAAATTGATAAAAAAAGGTGTTATAGTTGAACACAATCATTCCGAGGATAGTAAAAGAGACGATAAAATAAAATGGATACTTGTAGACCCAAGTAAGTTATTTGATAACCAATGGTACACCTTCATCAAATCTCAAAATCCACTCTTTGAGCGTAGGGTTATTCCATATTCTGAAATGTACAGTAATCTTGTTGAAATAAGCCATGAATATGATATTGTCACATCAATAGATCTTGTACAGGGTGAAGGACAAAATTACGACTTTATTCTAAGGATAGCCACTAACGAATTGCATCTTTTTGAAGAAATGGTAGAAAAAATCAGATCACTTGGTTGGGTCAGTTCAGTTGATAGTAAACCAATTCATGTTCTTGAGGGGATAGGTATATCAAAAAATAATTTAACCAAAGTGCATATGAATTACTTTTATCAACCAATTAAACTACCACCATTTGACTCTTATCTAAAAAGAGTAAGACAAGTGCTTAGAACATATGACGAATACATAAAGGAAGAAAGTGCATCTAAACAAAAAGTAGCCAAGAAGAAAGGAAGCGGCGATGTTGAGAATGCATAGAAATGGTCTTGGCAGATCTTCAAAAAAATTCTTTGATAATTAATTGCTCTACATGTGGCTCAGAACTTGAGATAAAATTAACAACATCAATTAAAGAACAGACTATTCGATGTGGAAATTGTAACTCAAACTATTCATTCAAAAATGGATATCTGAATCTACTCCCGCCTGTAATTCGAAAAGAGATATGTAAAAAGGGAATGCTGACAAGAAAAATAAAAGATCATTTTCATATCGAAAATTTGACAAAAAATGAGCACGATCTGATCAAAGGAATAATTGCAAGCAAGAATATGGCAAAACAGTATTTCAAAAATGTAGTTCATCCCATGGAAGCATCTTGGTCGGCCAGAGCTTACGAACGCTATGAGGACTTGATGATTACAAATTATCTTGACTCTTTATTAGATGACAAAAAAGTGACGTTTGTTGACGCTGGTTCAGGTCCGGGAAGATATCTCATTTTGTTAGGTTCAAAAATGATTCAAGACTCGTGCAAAGATCTTAAAAAAAATCCAGAGACTGCAAAACTTTATCAATTTGATAAAAAATACGCAAATAATCTGCAATATGTAGTGGGCATAGATTATTCTGAGGAAATGATTTCATATTCTACAAAATTACTAAAAAAATATGGTCTTGGTCAGCTATTAAACAAAAAAATATTTCCAGTTGTGGGGGTGGCGCAAAATTTTCATTTTAACCCACGTTTGCTAGTGGATACGCATAAAGTAGTTGTGTGTACATTTCAAACTCTTGGCAATCAAGAAAATGTGGATTTACAAGTAGAGATGCTAAAATCTATGAAGAATCTTGCAACTCCTCATGGTACTTTGATAATTTCCGTTTTTAATAAAAAACTCTTCAAGGATTTTGGTCTACAGAAATTCTATGGAAGGGAAGTACGGAGAACCGTAGGTGAAATAATCAACACAAAAGATGACATAGAAAACGCTGTACTTAGAACAAGTAAAGGAGTCTACTCTAAATGGTTCTCAAAAAAGGATCTTGACTCTTTACTTTTAAAATCTGGCATATCAAAATTCAAAATTATGGATGAAAGTAACATTGAACCAATATCTGGTTTTGAGGAATATCTTGATATTGACGAACAAAAAAATCAAGTTTTCCCACGCGCGATAATTGCAATAGCTGAAATCTAAACCTCGCTAATCGCTTTTATCTGGGATAGTTTTTGCATTTTGTGTTGTCTGAAGATCTAGTGAACGCAATACAGCAGCTTTTGATATTGGGAAAAGGTGATTCTGGAAGGTTGGAATATGCTCTTGATTTGTTAAGAAAGGGGAGAGCATTGCCCGAATCTGATCAAAAATATCTGCAAAATATTATATCATTATACCTTGGCTCAAAAGAACCAGAACTTTATCAAAAAAACATGGAATCTACAGTAGAACAATTGCATCAAGAGATACAACGTTTGAATGAAAAAATTGACAAATTTGAAAAACAAGGTTTTGAAAAATATGTTGGTAGAAAAACTATTCTTTTTTTCATTACCGTTTTTGTAGGTTGGAACGCATTACAATCATTTATTCAACAAAGTTTAGGTACTGTAACCTCATCTGATCTCACACAATATCTTTTTCCACTACGCATGGTGTTAAGTCACTACAATAGTGATCTTCCTTGGTTTGTATTTGTGATTGTCTTGCTAGCGTGGCCGTTTATAGGCTCAATACATCTAGTAAAATTCATCCAATCAAGAAAGAGATTGAAAAAGTAGCCTATTGGAGTTTAAGTCTATAATAATCCCATCTTTCTGGGTCAAATTGTTTTACAAATTCTATTGCGTCTCTTCGTTTGATTCTATTTTCTATTACTTCACGCATGGCAAAACTAGTCAAGTATTTGTAGCCTTTTGATTGTGCTTGCATATTGAACAAAAGCCTCATCTCCCTGCCACCTTTTTGTCCCCAATAGCCAATTCTAATTGCAAGTGGTTCCATGAAAACTGTATTATTCAAACCATAATTAACATCGTTAATCTCTTGACGAAGTTTGTATCTTTCTAATGGGCCACCTTTCGTAAATCCTATTACAGGTCCAGTCTCATTGCCCAATCTCAGTGTATTGAGAATTGTATCTTTATTCGTTACTGATTCTGCAAATTCATCTTTCCCAAACTGAAGTGGCTTTGGTAATTGGCCATGTATCTCCATTAGAGTTTTTACGAATTGAGGATCCATTCTTCTAGACATAGGTTCTATAGTTGGGTGAAACTTTGCATTATCGTAAACAAGCGATGCTTCTATCTGTATTTCTTGTTCACGTAATTTCATAAATGCTAAAACATTATCCATGAATGTTTTTCTCATCTCTTTTGGTAGTGCACGTAATACTCGCTGGCACATCTCATTATCGTTATTTAGTAGATCTTCAAAAAATGCAACAGATCTTCTTACTGTGTAATACGGATGCCAGCCTAGCGCATGTGAGTTTTTTTGTGCCATCTCCATAGCTTTAGGGAAATCTCCCAATGCATATCCACCTATCCTATCTGAGACAGACAAGAACCATCCTAACGTTCTGAAATGTTCTCTTTTTCCACTGTCGTCTTTTGTAATGCTTGATGTCATCATGTATGATTCAATTTTTTTCTCCATTTCTTGTTTTATGATATCACTCCATGGATATGTTGTTCTCAAAATCAACGCAGCAATTAGGTTCTTGTCTATGTTAGCATCTTTTAACAATTCATTTACTTTATCATCGGTTACAACAAATCTTACTGCATCTTCTTCATGTGGTTTATCTACTTTTTTCTGTGGGTCATAATCATGGAAAAGTGATGCTACAAAAAGATATGGAAAATCTTCTGATTTTATTTGCCCGTTTGATTTTTCCGATTGTGCTGCAAGAAGGGTAACATATGTTACTTCTAATTCGTGAATTATGTTGTGATATCCAAAATAATCTTCACCAAGCCCTTTGCTGTTAAACAAATCTATGGTATAATCAAGTATGTTAGAATAGCATGTTCTATCAAAGCCATTTGCAACCATGAGTTTTTGAATCTCTTCCCGTAACTGTATTGGGTTTTGATTCTGTAACAACAGAATTGGAAATTGATCTTGTAGGTTTTAAGTTATACCATGAGTGTCATATTTTTTAGGAATGATTTTTCCTTTTATGATGAATTATGGCATATGTGATTCCTGATACAATAATTATGCCTATTGCGCTAATTATTGTATAATCTTCCTGCCAGACTGCAACTAATGTTTCAGGCGAACTGACTAGGACATTTGCAGACTCTTGGCCTCCATGTCCTATGACCGCACCTTCCCATCCGACGAAATTATGTTTTAAGATAAAATCATTGCCTGGTATTACTGATATTGTTATAATACTTCCATCATCATACCATCCACTTCCAATTGGACGGCCAAAATTTGATACGACGTTTATGAAATATTGATTTTTGTATTCAAAATTAATCTTATGAATGTCATTTGTATTGATGTTATGTAGCGTGTAAAATCCGGTCTCATTTCTTAATATGACGTTTGTATAGGAATTGTCTGTCGACCATCCAATCAACTGCTGACGAACATTTTCTTGATTTGATTGTATGACATAAGGAACTTCTATGGATGTAACAGAATAATTGTCAAACCAATTATCATAAGTGGGAGATGCAGGAAAAAATCTGTATACATTAGTGCCTGTTATGTATATTGGATGCTGTACAATGGAATGGAAAACTATCTGGTGATCTAAAGTTGTTGTTACTTGTAACTCTAGCGTATCATTGCCTCTTGATATTGGTATGACTGGTCCATCATCAATAGAATATGAGTCTAGACTAGATCTGCTGGAATTATCTTGATCCCAGATTTTATTTTGAAAAATCTTTTGAGTATCATTGTTTGTTAAAGGAATGATAAATGATTTTGTAGGGTCATTTGCAAATATTATCTTTAATGTGTGGTTAGAATTAGCAGCATAAACTTGTTCTGTAGATGTGGGTAAAACAACTATTACTGTTAAAAAAATAAAAACCTTGAACAATTTCATCTTGGTTTGATCAAGCACAAATATTCTCCATATGACTCATTCCTATACCTTGTGGGAAGATCATTGCTAGCAAAAGTCAAATATATCCAGTGTTGATGGTGTTTTATGCGAATGCTCGCTTCTGTTGTTTTGATCCTCATTCTAAGTATCAGCATAACAACAGTTTATGCTCAAACCACTCAACAATTTGAGGTAAAGGATCCATCTGGAACTCAATCATATCAAGTAAACTATGGCATAAGTGGGGCAACTGTCCAAAATATATCAATTAATCAGAATGATGCTTCCCTCATAGTTGATATGACGTCTACAGATGGTGGCACCCTTACAATGTCTATGCCCAGAGCTCTAATTGATGCTAAATCTGGTAGTTCTGATGATCAGTTTATTGTGTTAGTAGACGGGGCTGATTCTGATTTTAATGAAACCCAAACTACAACTAGCGACAGAACAATTACAGTAGATTTTCCAGCAGGCACTGAACAAATCGAAATCATAGGAACGCAAGTAGTTCCAGAGTTTGGAGGACTCTCGTTTGCCATCTTAGCAATAGCCGTAATCTCTATAGTTGTATTTTCAACTAAAAGTAGGTTAAAGTTTAGAATTTGATCTGTACTGATTTTAAATTTTTTTTATCTGTGCCTATCTTTGAAGTTATGATTACTTGCCAAAATCAGAAAGCGCATCTTGGGCATCTCTTTCACCATTTTGTATGAGACTTTTTATGGTGTCTAAGGAAAAGTCTGCATCCTCTAAGAGAAAATGACTTTCTTCCTGTCTTTTTATTCTGACAATTTCTTTTATTATGGCACCGCGTTCTGATACTATCTTTTTGTATTCTGTTTCCAACTGTTGAAATCTTTGTTTGCCCTTGTCGTCAAGATTAGAATTTTCTAAAATATCGTGCATCTCTTTTATGATCTTGAGATATCTTGAAGTAATCTTTGACATTCGTACTGCATGATCTGTTTTATCAGTATGCATTATGTCCCGTGCGCGATGCCATGACTCTAACATATTTTGTGGTAGTTCTTCCTGATTATGCGGAAATAAATCTGCGATAATTACACGTTTATCGCATGTTGGTGATGAATCTATGACTTCACGTAATGGGGTATTACTAAGCAAAGTGCCATCCCAGAGATATCTGCCAGATATTTTTGTCCACGAAATTCCATAGAAGGGATATCCTGCCCCTGAAATTACATGATCTGATGTTATGTTATCATATTTACTATCAAATATTGAGGGTCTTCCATTTTGAATATCAGTTGCAGTTATAATTAATCTTGGTCTATTTGCTTCTTTTAGTTTAGAAAAATCTACATGCTTTTCCATCGTTTTCTTTAGTGGTGTTATATCATAGAGATATGGCATGTTGTAAGTCATTCCTGATGGGTTAAACCATATTGGGAAAAACATGTTTGGATTTCCCCATACTGCAGAATACATAACAGATGTGACCTCTCTTACTTGTTTTGGAAGAAACGGAGGAGTTATGGTCTCTGCCAGTGTCAACCAGAAATCTTCCAAGTCTTTTGCAGGTTCATCATTTTTGTTTGCAGCAATAATCGCTGCATTGATTCCGCCTATTGAGGTTCCTGCTACAATATCGCATTTTATGTTAAGCTTGTGTATTGCCTTGTAAACCCCGCATTCGTACGCCCCTAACGAGCCGCCCCCTTGAAAAATCAATACATTTTCTTCACAAAACTTCTCTTTTGCCATACGTACAACTTGATGGCAGTAGCGTCATATAGTAATTATGCTCTTTTCCACCAATTGGAATCCAAATCAATGTGATTTTACCCAATTGCATATCAAAGTAATTACCTTCATTCTATCCTCTTCAGAATATGCATCATCCTGGTTGTAAAAAACTGCATGGTAAAACCAATGGTCACAATCTAAAATTTCAATTTTTTTGTCTTTGCTTTTGACTAACTTATAAAATGCTTCTGAGACTTGGGGGTAGACATTCTTGTCTTTTTTACCATGGATGATTAACAAAGGCGCATCAACATCTGATAAATTTGCTATTTTTGTATTTTTTAAAGCAAGAACGTCTACTATGTATCTATATGAGTAAGCAAAGTTAAGTTTCTTGTCTCTTGTCATCTGTTCAATTTCTTTTCCGCCAACCTTTAGAAAATTAGGTAAGTTTGTTGCATGCATTTTAGTTTTTGGACTAAATATTTTCCGCAACAAAAGGTACATAAAATAAGTATTTGATGGTTCAAGCCCACTTCTTTTTTTAATTGATGGTATCCTTATGTATGGTGATAGTAGAATCATGCCATCTATGTTCCTAAATCTATGGTCACACCATAAACCATAGGTACAACCTAAACTGTGCGCTAATATGTAGACCTTATGATCACGTTTCAAATCATTAATAATTTCATTTATTGAGGAAAGGGCCTTCTCAAAATCAGGGTCTCCCTTTTCCCCGTATGATTCTCCATGTCCTGGTAAATCTATACTACATACATTAAATCCGTTTTTAGCTAATTCGATGCTTAAATAATTAAAAATTCTACAATCGCTACAAAAACCGTGAATGCACAGTATGGTTTTATTTGACGTTTCTTTTGGGAAATTAAATATGGCGTTTATTTTTCCATTGCGTGTCTCAATCACTTTTTTATCCATGATGTATTCTGACAATATCTATTAATCTGAATATGATATTTAGGTGTGTGACAGATGTCAAATCATCTTTTTCCCAATTATGCTAAAAAGCCTTGAATATATGACAAAACTATGAGGATCCTTGGACATGTTTTTTAGATCATTAAACATTTTTTGATATTCTGTTGCAGTCATTAAACCAGTATCTAGAATCTGATTTTTTAGGCTTTGTGCAATCCTCCACCCTAATTCATTAAGAGGTTTCTGTTTCATGACAAGACACGGTGAATAACATTCTACATGACTGTTCATTTTATTTTCTACAAACATTTTGTATAGTTTTCTACCTGCAAGTGGATCCCCTCCTGATTTTTTAACAAGATTAACGTATGCATGCCTTAATATTTCCACACTTTTTCTCCGAGGATATGATAACCACGAATCTGGAGCATGATCTAATTCCTGAATTATTATAGTGCCGCCTCTCTTAGTCATTTGCAACATTGATTTTAATGCAGCAGATTTGTTAGCTAAATGTACAAACATGAATCTAGAGTATGTAAGATCAAATTTTTCTGAAAATAGATGATTATGTTTTGTTATGTCGTGATAGATAAAAGATGTATTTTTATTTTTTATATTTGATTTACAATATTTTACATAATTTTCATTTATGTCCATACCTATCACTCTTCCTTTTTCACCTACCAACTTACCGATCACTTTTGTTACGTATCCTGGCCCGCAACCTATGTCTGCGCATACACTGCCATTTTTTATACCAGCTTTTTTTAGTGCGTCTGTAGCCATTGGTTCAAAAAGTGATGATTGAAGTTCTAACCGTTTTATTTCATTTGTTGTATTTCCTAAGACATATCTGTTCTTCAAAACATCGCCTGTGTTATACCAACAAAACTGTTTAATTATTATCGATTTTGGTTAGCGATTTTTCCATATTGCTTTTTTATTTACTTAGATACTATCATAACTAATTTAATCATACAAAATTTCATAATTTTTTCTTAATTTGATATAATAATTTTATATAATGGTACGTACTTTCTAAAAAGTTATAATATACAGATATAAATGTCCTAATATGGAGAATACTCTAATTAGTTTCCCATTCTTAGTGAAAAGTGGTGTGCAGTAATGTCTATAGCTATTGCCATCTTTGAATCTAAAGTATACCGTGTGATAAAATCCATAACTTCGCTGATAAAATCAAGGACTCTAGTCTATGTATTTGCCATTGTGTCATTAGGCACATTTCTTATTTCCTCAGGACCTCAAGTTCCGAATTTGTTGGTTATGTCAGAACTAGTTTTTTCTGTCTATTTTTTGGCATTGGCTACTTACTTGTACAATGATCTTACGGATTACTCAGTTGACAGAACAAATAATAGAAAAACGCCAAGTTCAGATCCTTCTAGATATCGTACGACTTTTTATGTTACGCTTTTTTTCTTTGCCATTTCTATTTTATCGGCCCTCGCAATAAATATTCAAACAGGTATAGCGTCAATAGCTTTTCTGATTATTGCGATAACTTACTCTCATCCAAAAACTCACCTAAAAGATCGATTTGTTGTAAAAACTGTAGCTACTGCGGCCGGTGGTGCTATCGCGTCATTGATGGGTTACACTGCATCTGATAGTATTTCTTATGCTGGACTGATACCACCTTTTATTGCATTCATGTTTTGGTTTACTCTAGGACCATTAGGTGATATATCTGATATTCGAGGCGATAGAGAAAATGGAAGAAAAACATTTCCAATTGTTTTAGGAATATGCAATACCTTTCGTTTAATGTATTTGGCAATATTTTCTATAATGGCTGGGATCTTTGTAATGTACTATGTTAACGCAATTAATGTCACTGGTTTAATTCTTAGTCTAAGCACATGCGTATTTACAATTTTCGTGATAAAACGAGTCTCAAAACAATATGAAAATAAAAAAATAATTAAACAAAGTAGAACTATGCTTAGATATAATATTTTTATAATTCAGTTTGTAATGTTTGTTGGATTAGTATTGGATAAAATTCAAGTACACAATTGAAGATTTTTTCTATTGATTTGCTATCTGTGGTGGGTTTGGGTTAGCTTTTTCCCATAAATCTGTGAAAAACGTCTCCATCTGAGATGCCAATTGACTGTCAGTTACAAATAATGCATTTTTGAATTTATTTGGATCGTGATTATCCACTAATTCTATTCCAACATGTTTTTTATCTACAATCAAAACACAATATGGGGTTTTAACATATCTTCTTGATATAGGTGTTGGGTAATATGGATCTGCGACCACTGATATTCGCTCTTTTTTATTCTTATCGTTAATTTTTGTTTTAGGTCCAGCTTTATCGAAAAATGAATCTACCATGCTGATATCTGCTAAAACTTTGACCTGTACACCCGCATTTGATTTTTTAATCATTGTGTTAATTATTAATTCATTAGTGAATCTAGAAACTAAAATGATCTCACTTTCAGCAAACTCCATAATTTCCAATACTTTTGTTATCATTTTGTCAAATGCCGAAATAATTACTGGGGATTTTCTTTCTTCTTCATCAATAAAACTTGCCTGTGGACCTATTTTTGAAATGAACTCCATTATATCGGTATCAGTGAATCTGGAATTCCCTTTTAGCGTGTCAATCATTTCTAGGTATTTGGAATTTTTTACATTGTTAAGTAAACCCATGAGATGTTTTTTGTAGACTAGCTTTCCAAAAGCTGTTTGTATGTATGAATCTCCGTGTTTTACAAGTAGTCCTAGATCCACTAGTTGTTTTAGTCTTGTATAGTACTGCTTCTTCGTCAATCCTATTTTTGTGGGCGTATCTAATTCTGATTTGATGCCTTTTGCTGCCATTAAGAAAATTGTTAATGCGTCATTTTTTGAGAGAATAGATAAAACCTCCATTACCTGATTTAATACCTCGGGACCATCATTAGGAGGCAGGCCAATTTCTTGTATTATTGAAGGACTCAGTTGTATGCTATCTGTCTTCACGTCTTATTCTCTAGTGAATTAGATATAGTCATATATCAATTTTGATACTATTTTTCAATATTTCCCAAAATAGGAGAATTTATAATGTACGGTACGAATAGTATAAGCCATGACCACGTTAATAGAACGCAGCAGAATTGTAAATGATACCTCCGACCTGGGACGGGCAATTGTAACCCTATCAATAGAGAAGGCGTTAATTGATGTTGGCAAACCAGTATATGCTCTAGTACTTGACAGATTAGAGACAGATAAAACAACAATACCTGATTTTTATGAAGATCCTGCATACCTACAACTTTTGCTAGAAGAACTGTTTGGTGCGGCACATGGGGAGATTATAAAATCAATTAAAAAATATCTAGAAGAATTTTCAGATCAGGTACAAATTAAGAATTTTCTTAATTCACTTAATTGATTATTTAATAACTGGACCAGTCGAATAAATCGCTAATGGAAAATCATTTTCCAACTCGCAGATTGCTTGTTTTCTTTATGTTATTTCTTGTAATACTTGATGGTGGCATAGTAAACCTTTCTTCTGTTTATGCAATTGAACCACTACTCCCGCAATTTGAACCTACCACCCATTCTTCCAGTAATCCAAACCTGTACGTATCAGCAGAAAATTCTTTTTTTAAAAATTATTTTGCCGGACCTCAAGTAATTGAAGTAATAGTAAGTGATCCTGATATCAATAGACTGGATCAAGCGTATGGTGAGCCGGATGTAACTATAAATGGAAAACGATTGAGGATGGCTCAAGCATCTGATGGTAATTGGTATGCATATTTTGCAGATGTAAAACAAGCTCAAATTGCGGACTCGACACAAATTAGTGGTTCTGGAAAAGGTTTGGATTTTGGTAAGTTTTGTTCTTCAACTAGTGCAAATATAGCAACAGGTGTAGATTTTTCTGAAACAAACGGGATCTCAATTGCACGAAGTGCCCCCGGTTCTTCTGATGGGCAGATTTCTATATCTAGCACAATTACTGCTACTTGTACCGGACCTGTTGATCACGCTGTTTCAAGCATTACTGGAGATAAACTAAACTTGCTTAATCATGTTGTTCGAGAAAATAAGACTTTGAATGTAAATGCGCCAGGAAATAGAGTAGGCCAAATAGCCACACCATCATACAATCAAGCATTCACTGAAGCATGGCCTGTAATACAACTGTACGACCTTTCTGGTTTTCCAACTCCGGTTACAATACAGTACAGCAAAGGAGGATCTGTACAAAGCGTCACACTGACTTTTGACCGAATTCCATCAAATTTGATTGGTATTGTAAGTAACAGACAATACTGGCCACGTGGTGGTCAAGTTCACGGTGACTTGCTTGATCCTCAGCTCAACATCGACCCAACTGAGGAAGACTCTTGGACATGGGGAACATCTGTGAGCAACACAACTCTGTTTTATCAGGCATTTGATAGAAGTGGTAACCTTGATGCAGATGGAACTGTTGGAATGCAAAATTTGATAGGGAATCTATCTTCTATGATGTTCAATCACAATGGTAAATTGACAGAAGATCCTGCTCCGCAAGGAGTAGTTGTTGGTAGGCTGCAAAGCAATGAAGTACAAAAATTATTCAAAGGAAGCGACGGATTTCTTAGAACAAAATCAATTTCTGGTCTTTCTATTCCAATTACAGCATTAGAACTTCAACCAAATGTGGGAATTTTTGGAAACTATGATGCAAATGGAAATGCAGAAATTGTAATCTTAGATAACGCAAAATTAGAAAAATCGTTTACTGTTAGATACAACGATATTTCATATACTGTTCTAGTCAGAGCATCAAATGCCAAATTGACCATGGGCTAAATATCATACAAATTGAGTTTTATTTTTTTAACCTGATTAACCATCGTAACCTTCATGGTTATTATCAAACTTGATAATCAGATTTGGTTTTAAATTAAAGATTGATTATAACAAGGCCATGACCAGTGCAGAAACTATCTATGATGGCTTTCTTGCCAGTCTGGATAAAGCATTAGGGAAAATCGACATGGAATTAGCACTCAAAGTCATGCTATATGAAAGAAAAATGCCTGACGTTCCTCCTTCAGTAGAACTACAAATACACTACAAAGATAACACAGACATATCAAAAAAAGTCGAAGAGTTGAGGACAAAATATGGATTTGGAGTTGCATCATATGGACATAACGAGGTTTTTGCAAAAGGCAACATGAACCTGTCAATGATACAAGGAATCTCACAAGATCCACAAATTGAAAAAATAGAAGGTTTGGCTTCAGTTGCGTCCTACTAGTATCTGTTTGCAACCTCACATCTGATGAAGGTGCATGAGTATATCCCATGGACTAATCACTCTGTCCTTTGTTAGCAAGTAAGGGGATTTCATACTCTGCATGATTTTACATGCCTCGCTTATTGAAAGATCATCTGATACAACTTCTGCTTGATCTAGACTGAATATGTCCGACTTCATATTTAGAAAGTCTTCTCCATTTTTAAGACAGTCTAAATCTCGTGATAATTTCTGTATGATTATCCTGTCATTGATAAAAGATTTTGAATTTGCTAAAACCAACTTGCGCGTTTTGTTGTCAAACATCTTTTGTATGATTTGTTTTACTGAATCATTCTTATCAAATGTAATTATCTGTTTTTTTGGGATAAGCGATAGTTTTGTGCTAATATTAAAGGAAATTCCAATATCGAGAATTTTTCTAGCCGAAATTACTGAATATCCATGATGTTGATTTGGTATTAATGCAAACGCTCTTCTTGTCTGAGACCACTGCTTTATCAAATCTGCAAATTTGCTCTTTGCATCAATTATGACAAGTTTATCACTCATGACACTTCCAATTTTTGTATTACTTAGAAATTCAAACGTCGCTGTTTTTAATAGACTATCTAAAATTTCTATTCCGCCTATTATTCCAACTGGTTTGTCATTATCTGTTACAACTAGAGAATCTGTTAGTGTTTCAAGATAATGTGGAAGAAGTATTGCCGCATCGCTTAGTGAATCCTCAACCCTGATGCTTACTGCAGGTGTGGCAAAAACAGATTCATGAAAAATTTCTTCCAATGATTTCTGTGATAGACTGCTCATATTCTCATATTCTCTTTGATATTTTTATGATTGACTTGTAGTGGATACTTAATTAGATTGGCTGTGATTATCATATCTGATTTTATTATGCATGAAATCATTTTGAAAGAAAGTCGATAATTATCTTTGATAGTCTCTCAGGTTCTTCAACATATGCTGAATGCCCACATCCTTCCATGGGTACTAGAATGCAATTGTTAATAGATGAGGCAAATTTTTCTGAATATTCAAATGGTATTAGCTTGTCTTCTTTTCCCCAAATCAACAAGGTGGGTATCTTGATTTTTCCAAGTTTCTCTGTAATGTCTGGAGCGTTTTTGAGCCCAAGAAGTGTGGATAAAAATACCATCTTTGCATTCGGCCTGGACATATTATTGACAAATCTCTCTATTGAGGTATCTGAGACTGGCTTATTTGGTCCAACCATCATATGATATGCCGTTTTTGCTGATTCTTGTGTTGGATATAATGCAGCCATAGTGTATGCATCTAATGCAGGAGTGGACTTTTTCATGATACCTGCAGGTGAGATCATGATTATTTTCTCAATTATTGGATTTTGTAAAGCCGCGCATTCTGCTACTATCTGACCCCCTAATGATGTTCCAATCATGCTTGTCTTTTTTATGCCCAAGGCATCCATAAAATCAAAAACAAATTTTACGAAAAGCTCTGGTGTATAATCTACTGACGGCTTGTCACTTTGACCATATCCTATAAGATCTGGCGCAAAAATGTGATATTTCTTATTTAAAAAAGGCATCAATGCAAGCCATCTTTCTGCATATCCGCCAAGTCCATGTAAGAGGATTAAATTTGGATCGGTTTGCCCAACTTCCAAATATCGAATCTTGTATTTACCAACGGTAACAAATTTCTCCTCCATCCGCTCCTTTGAAAGTTTTACAAACAAAATAAGCTTTTAGCGGCATTTGTTATGACCATGTTGGTAATGCCTTCTTACTAAAATGAGCTATAATTATTCACTCTTTTTTGGAAGCATGGATGAAATATGTTCCAAAGTTTTGGCATATGATGATAGCATTATCTTGACGTAATCATCGTATACCTTCATGGCTGAGATCGCATTGTTGACAAATATTTTTTGTAAATTGTCGACCATATCTATTTCAGAGATCGCATACTGAGATAAAACTTTGAGATATTTGTTAAACTCGATAATTACCTTCTGGTCTACTCCTATTTTATCAAGTAATTCTTTTTCTGCGATATAGCAAGTTCCAAAAAAATCTCTTGCAATGCGTAAATATTCTGATTGAAAGTCAGCAAAACTTTCAATACTTGATGGCAATAGACTCTCTATCTTCATAATGATTTCATCTGTGTTGTCTCTCATGGCATCGCACACGGATAATGTTGATTTTGAGTTCATTGTATCTTGAGATTCTGCATTACTTGCTGTCATGACTGTGTTTACCATTATGGTGTTTTTAACACTTAGCTAGATATCTAACACAATAAAAGACCAGTAACTCTATATGCAGTAACTGTGTTATTAGACTACCTGACATGACGGTTTCTAGGGAAGTTAAAAAATCACTATCTGAGTACAAACACACCTCTCTATTTTGGACTGATCTGCTATACCTGATGTCTAGTAAACCACAATCATTGATGTCTGTGGGACCCTTTAGAAAGATGGCTTCCAATGCCAAAAAAATAAGCGTACAAACCATTGAAATGAACGAGGAATTGGCGGAGTTCAATTCCCGCCTTTCTGCTTATTACAAGCAACTATCTGATACTTGGTCGCAGGCACAAGAAGAATACAATAAAAAAGTCCCAGAAATCCCAAACGATACTGAAAATATAGAGTCTTCAAAGCGAATTTGGATTGACATATTTGAGAACTATTTTACAAGACTGTTTGATTCGCCTGAATTTGCTGACAATTTTGGCAAACTTGTTACAAGTGAACTAGAACTTATGGGCCACTGGAACAACATCACATCTATTTTACTTGAGAGTGCTAATATGCCTACCAAAAAAGAGATGGATGAGGTTTACAAAGAGCTATACTCTTTGCGAAAAAGAATTGCTAAACTTGAAAAAATAGCAAATAAGGAAGGTTCGTAATATGGAAAGTGAACTTAAAATCAACCCTAAATTATTTGAGGAATTTTTACAAATAAATAAGAATATCATTGATGCTCCAAACTTAGCAAGCGCATTAGATGAAATCAATCTGGAAATGACACCATATGAGGTGGTGTACTCTGAAGACAAAGTACGCTTGTTGCACTTTACACCTCTTGTTCAAAAAACTGTCAAAACGCCGCTTGTAATTGCATACGCGTTGATAAATCGTTTTCATATTCTTGACATTCATCCCAAAAAAAGCTGGGTCAAGAATCTGCTAAATCAAGGATTTGATCTATATTTGATTGACTGGGGCACGCCAACTGAAATTGATAGACATCTTGGCTTTGATGACTATGTGAATGGTTATATGGATAACTGCATTGATTTTGCAATCAAGGAATCATTATCAGACACAGTTTCATTGCAAGGATATTGTACTGGTGGCACGCTTTCCACTGTTTATACATCACTTCATCCAGAAAAGGTGAAGAATCTCATATTGACCGCGCCTGTAATTGATGGGAGGAGAGACAGTACTGTTGTAGCAAATATGGCAAAACATATCGACGTGGACAAGTTAACAGAGACGGTAGGAAATATGCCTCCTGAGATAATGTATTACGTGTTTTCTATTCTAAAACCATTTGAGCAAGGATTTGAGAAATACATCAATTTTTTCAAAAATATCCACAATAAAGAATATGTTGATAATTTTATTCGTGTGGAAAAATGGCTTTCTGATACACCGCCCATTCCTGGGGAATTATTTAGGCAATGGATAAAGGATGTCTATCAGGAAAATCTGCTTATTAATAATGGAATGTATGTTGGTGGAAAACAAATATCATTAAAAAACATAAACATGCCTATTTTCACTCAAGTTGCAGTAGGTGATCATCTTGTCTCTCCAGAATGTAGTATGCCTATACATTATGCTGTATCAAGTACTGATAAGACTCTCAGAGTTTACCCTACCGGTCATGTGGGAATGATTGCAAGCTCCTTCTCACAACAAAAAGTATTACCTGAGCTTGGTAATTGGTTAAAAGAAAGATCGGAAAAATAAAAAATAGTTTTAGTTCTTGGTGGGAGTCCACGTTGAGAACCATGACTGCAGTATATTTGCATTCATCTCAGTAAATGATTTTGTATTGTCATTGAAAGTTTTGACGTTTTGTCTTGCTACTTCCATTGCTGCTAATACTGCTTTACTTTGTACAGAATTAGTCTTTAGGAACTCTTCTGTTGCATCATTTATTGTTTTGAGATATGTTGGTGGCAAGTTTGCATTAAGGCCAGTTTTTGTTGCCATTTCTTGTTGGTATTCTAATGTTGTTTCTACTGCGTTCTTGTATGCGGTTGCAAATTCTTGTTGTAGGTTTGAAACTGCTTGAATATACTGTGTTACATTCTTCTCTGCCTCTTCAAAATATCTGTCAACATTCTGTTTGTATACTGCGTAGATTTCTTTTGCTTCTGCTTTACTCATTTTTTCACCTCCTGTTGTGAATTGTACTTGTGGATAGGAACCACAATGACTTGGATTAGGTCGTTTTCTTTAATTCCAATAGCTTCTCTCTCTGCCTCTGGTATGGATATTCTTCCATTGCTTCCAACCGTTGTTTTGAAAGCACCCCATGATGAAAATTGAGGCAAGTTTTGTGCGAAGCTAAGCCAATTGGATAGAGCCTTTGAACCTGAATCAGCGGCATTTTGTAAGTAATCTGTTTGTGTTTTGATTGTTTTATCAGCAATCTCTTTTAGCGTTTCAAGCGGATTTAATTGATTTGTACGGCTCATCATCTCTCCAAATACTCTCATAAAATCGAACTGAGCTTTTCCGCTTCTTTGAATCCATTCTTTAAAGTAGTCTGCCGCATCAATTTGGCTTTTATTACCGCTCATTGGTAATGGTTACCAGCCAAAGGTATATAACTGTATTGAATGGATGTGAGACTATGTCCTTTAACACTACTAATCCGGCTACTGAGGAAATAATTTCTCAATATCAAAACATAACTGAGGAGGAACTAAAATCCAAGGTAAAAAAATCCAAAGAAGCGTTTGCAAGATGGAAAATAGACATCAAAAAAAGAAGCAATTTTTTGCATTTAATCTCTGAAGAACTTAGAAAAAACAAAGAGTCTCTGGCAAAGACTGCAACAAGAGAGATGGGAAAACCGTTAAAGGAATCTCTGGCTGAGGTGGAAAAATGTGCATGGGTTATGGAGTTTTACGGAGATAATGGCGAAGTCTTTCTAAATCCTGAATCTGTAAACACAGACGCAAGAAAAAGTCTTGTGATATTTGAACCGATTGGATTAATTGGTAGCATAATGCCATGGAATTTTCCTTACTGGCAAGCTCTGCGATTTGCCGCACCATCATTAATGGCAGGAAATACTATCATATTAAAACCTGCAAGCTCAACAATGCAATGCGGTATAGAGATCGAAAAAATTTTTCACAATATAGGGGCAAATGACATCTTTCAAACAATTGTTGCAAATTCCAAAATGGCAGAAACATTGATTGACTCTGATATTAACGCGGTAACTTTTACTGGAAGCAATATTGTGGGCTCCAAAGTGGCTCAAAGAGCAACATCACAAATTAAAAAATGTGTTCTTGAGCTTGGAGGAAGCGATCCCTTCATTGTGTGCTCTGATGCTGATGTCGAGAAAGCATCAAGTGGAGCAGTAAAGGGCAGGTTTATCAACTGTGGCCAAAGCTGTATTGCATCAAAAAGATTTTTTGTTGTAAAAAATGTTGCAAAAGAGTTTATTGAAAAATTTGTGCAAAAAGTAGAAAAGCTCAACGTTGGAGATCCATTGTCAGATTCTACCGACATTGGACCACTTGTCAACCGTGATGGTTTGGAAAAAATTGAGACATTGGTAAAAGATGCAATTGATAAAGGGGCTGAAGTATTAACTGGCGCAAAAAGGCTTGGAAGCAAGGGTTACTACTATGCTCCAACCGTACTTGATAAGATAAGCCCCTCTATGATGGTCGCACAAGAAGAAGTGTTCGGTCCTGTGGCACCGATAACAGTTGTACCTCATGAGAGAGAAGCAATTCGACTTGCAAACGAGTCTCAATTTGGGCTAGGCGCAAGCATATGGACACAAGATCTTGAAAAAGCCGAACGACTGTCAAGAGAGGTAGAATCGGGTATCGTTACAGTAAACAATGTGGTAATATCTGATCCGCGTGTTCCTTTTGGTGGTGTAAAACAAAGTGGCTTTGGAAGAGAACTATCAAGATATGGTATGCTAGAATTTGTTAATATAAAATCGGTAAGATTCTACGATCAACTAGTTGTTAATCATAGAGTAGAATAATAGTTTGTAAATGCGTTTTTTGCTTGAAGCATAAGATATTACATTTAATTATCTATTGTAAACTATTATTTTTCATGATTGACCCTGAAGTACAAAAAACAAGAAAACCAACCTATGAAATTAACCCACTTTTTGTTAATAGGTGGTCATCTAGATCATTTGAATCGTATGAAATTAAAGATAAGGAACTTTTTGCATTGTTTGAAGCTGCAAGGTGGGCACCATCATCATTTAACAATCAACCTTGGAGATTTATCTATGCTAAACGAGGCTCAGCTCACTGGGATAGTTTATTTGAACTCTTGGATGATTACAACAAACAATGGTGCTCTGATGCATCTGCATTGATGGTTGTTATTGCAAAAAAAACATTTGATCACAACAACGAGCCGATGCCTACTAATCAATTTGACACTGGTTCTGCATGGGAAAACCTTGCTCTGCAAGCTGTAACTCAAGGACTGGCAACACATGCTATGGCTGGATTTGATCACAAAAAAGCACGAAAGAATCTTGGAGTTCCAGATGAGTATGATGTCATGGCAATGGTTGTAGTTGGAAAACGCGGATCTAAGGAAAGACTACCTCCATCACTAAAAGAACGTGAAATTCCTAATGGACGCAAGCCACTCTCCGAGATTGTAATGGAAGGAAAGTTTGGAAACAAGGTTAATATGAAATGAGTATTTCACCTGATGTCAAAAAATTATTTGAAGACAAGAACCTTGCATTTGTTTCTACGTTGATGAAGGACGGTTCTCCTCAAATTACTCCAACTTGGATAGATATTGATGGCGAGGTAATCATAATTAACACTGCGGAAGGAAGAACAAAGCAAAAAAACCTATTACGTGATCCTAGAATTGCAATATCGATTGTTGAGAGGAACAACCAGTACAATATGGTAACAATACGGGGTAAAGTTATGGAACAAACAACAATTGGAGCTGACTTGCATATTGACAAGATGGCAAAAAAATATCTTGGAGTTGAGAAATATCCTTTTGCAAGACATGGTGAAAAAAGAATATTATTAAAAATCAAATCTGAAAAAGTTTTTCATATGGCTCCCACTTGATGCTTTTTCAATGTTTCTCAATTAGTACTACCAAACCTGACCTTCTTGGAAAATCATTAATACCCCTACTTGGGTGTTACTTTCATCTTGCCAATTAACACAGGTGATGCCGCATGGCTCATGATAGCATCTAGCTTGGTGCTTTTGATGACTCCGGCTTTGGGTATGTTCGAGGCAGGTCTTTTACGAAGAAAGAACGCTGTCTCAGTTTTCATGCAGATCTTTTTTGGACTTGCATTGCTTAGTGTAATGTGGTTTACTGTAGGATTTAGCTTAACATTTGGACCTGATACTGGTGAAGGATTATCAGGAAATCTTGACTGGAGATTTCTAAAAGGTGTTCCATCAACTGAAGGACTCAAATATGCTCCAACCGTTCCAGGTCTGCTTTTTGCCATGTTCCAAATGATGTTTGCGGTAATTACTCCTCTGATACTCACAGGAGCAGTAGCTGAAAGGATGAAGTTTAGTGCCTATATTTTGTTCATAGTAGCATGGTCAGCTCTTATCTATTACCCTCTAGTACACTGGATTTGGGGCTCAGGCTGGCTTGAAAAACTGGGAGTTGTTGATTTTGCCGGTGGTATAATAATTCACACAACCACAGGTGTTGGAGGAATTGCAGCGGCTCTTATTTTGGGAAAAAGATTAAGGTTTGGACCAGGAATCATGGTTCCACATAATATCCCATTAGCTGTTTTAGGATCTTCGCTTTTATGGCTTGGATGGTTTGGATTTAATGCAGGTTCTGCTTATTCAGCAGGAGGACTTTCCGGTATCACTATAATTAATACCCAGATTGCATCTGCTGTATCGGCTCTAATATGGGTAATAGTATTTTGGATTAGGACCAAAAAATCAAGTGTGATTGCTGCAATCAATGGTGCAGTTGCCGGACTTGCAGGAATTACTCCAGCTTCTGGGTATGTTGGTGTTGAATATGCTCTTGTGATTGGAATAATTTGCGGTATTGCATCATCTCTAACTGTTCCACTATTCAAAGAAAAATTAAAGATAGACGATGCTCTTGATGTTGGTTCTGTTCACGGTGTAGCTGGAATTATAGGTTCGTTGTTGGTTGGTGTATTTGCAAATGCAGCGGTGAACCATCTGGGAATCAATGGTTTATTGTTTGGAAATCCACATCAACTTGAGTTACAAGCGATAGGAGTTGGGATTGCAGTACTAATGGGCTTTGGAGGAACATTTGTAATTCTCAAGATTCTAAAAACACTAATTCCAATCCGAGTTAAACCCGAAGTTGAGGAAGCTGGTCTTGATATTGAGGAACATGCAGAGCGTGCATACTCTGATGAAGAAGAATATGGAAAGCTCTGATAATCTCAAATAGATTAAAATAGAAAAAATGACATTTTTACATTAATGGGTGGATTTGACAAAAACTGTCCTGTCTGCAATAAGCACTTTACAAGCTTGTTGGAATACACTACTCATATAGGAAAAGATCATAGGGATATACCACCGGAAAATATACTCAAGATGAACAAGGAAGATAAATGGACGTTTTCAAATAAATAACTTATTTTGGATTGAATTTCTTTAGGATTTCATCTATCTTAGAATTGAGATCTTGGATTGAATCCAAAGATGACTCGTGTTTTTGATCAAACATATCTATTTTTTTCAAGATTTCATCATGATTTTCATCTAAATCCTTGATTCGTTTTAGTATGCGATCCTGCATATCTGATGTCTTTTTTTGCCTGTTGTATATCCACCAACTGACTATGGCACCAATGATTGCTCCCGCCAGTATTCCTAGATACGTGGATGAGGCATTGGTCATATCTGTACAATCTTTGGTTATTTCAGGAATGCACCCCCACAAGTTCAAAAACGTGGTTAACATGATTATGCTGTACTTCAAGTAATGTTTTGATACTTTCTATAAGTATCAATTCACGTGATTGTGAAATGATAGTAAGTAATTCAATTTAAGTGTATCAAAAACATTTAGCATTTCTAAAAATTGTTTTGTAAGATAAAAATTTGAATTGTAATTGGGTTATCTGTTCATAATAAAATTTGTGTAGCAATGAATAGTTAATAATATGCTTCATGATACCAAAGAACTAAAAATGAAAGACGTACAGGACGATAAGGATTTTCTCCTCAAAGCAGACAAACATATTGAAGTAATTGGTACAGAAGATGAACGAATTAAAGTAATTGGCGAAGAACTTGCAAATGACACGGGAAGGGCAATAATCGGAAAACTATCACAACAAATTGCAAGCACAAACGATCTTGCAAAATCACTTGATATTTCGTTACCTCTTGTTAATTGGCATATTAATCGATTGTTAAGTGTAGGATTAATTAAAGTAGAAAAAATTGAGATGAGCTCAAAAAATAAAGAAGTAAAATACTATGGTCAGATAAAAAATGCTCTGGTAATAGTACCTCAAGGAAATTTGCCAAACGGAGATGCAAGATCAAAAAAAGAGTCTGTGCTTTTACGTTTGCGTCATTACTTGGCTAGCATTGCAGCATTTGTAATAAGCGGAACTACACTTTATCTAGCACAGGAGAATCAAGCAGTAACCCAAGTACCCGAAATGTCTAACATGGCAAAAAGTGTGCCACATGCTGCAGACACTCTGCGTTCAGCTGTACCTGATTCTCCATCTATTTCATCTGTACCAATGTCTGCAACAATTCCTTCATCTGATCCAATCATTATTCTTACTGCACTTGTTGGTGCTGCGATTGCTTTTTGTGCAGTCTTTTTTGGAATCAAACTTTACAAAAAGTCAAAAATGAAAATTACCAAGTAACTTAGAAAATTTTTTAACATTGATAAAAAATATGTGATATGACAGATAATGATAGAATTTTTACTAAAAAGTTATGTTAAATTTCAATTTAATCAAAGGCTATAAGCTGCACTTTCTATACTATGATATGACAAAAAACAGAGTCATTATGATTGCAATTGCAGCAATCTTGATTGTTTCAACTACAGTCATTGCTTACATGCAATCACCACAATTTAACGCATATGGACAACAAGTATCAGTCCTGTATCCATCAAGAGATAAAACAATCTCGGCAACTGGTAGTGCAACAACATCTGTTTTACCAGATTTAGTCACCGTTCAATTTGGTGTTGATACGGAAGGAAAGACAGCACAGGATGCAATAAGCTCCAACTCACAGTTGATGAATACTGTAGTTAGTGCTATGCAGAATATAGGTGTAAGCAAAGATGAAATCAGTACCGCGGGATTTTCTATTTATCCCGTGTACAATGATTCCATCCCAGACCAAAAAACTGGGATACACCAATCTGTGCTAGCAGGATACCGAGCCTCGAACACCTTGTATGTCAAGACAACAAAGCTGTCATCTGCAGGAAACATAGTTGATACAGCAGTTGGAGCAGGTGCAAATAGAGTTGATAACATATCGTTTTCACTCTCACCTGACAAACAACAAAGCATACAAGATGATCTTTTGGGAAAAGCAGTCCTGAATGCAAAGGATCGTGCCCAAAAAGCACTAGCTCCATTGAATCAGAAAATTATAGGTGTAAAAATGGTGAGCCTATCTGATTTCAGCTCCCCGCCACCAATTTACTATGGAGCAATATCAGCTGGGGTAATGGAAAAATCAACACCTGTGTTTTCTGCAAACCAGGATGTTTCAGTTAATGTGAACGTCATCTTTCTAATAGACGATCAATAACTGAAAACTCTTTTTTATTTTTTTATGTCCTATTGATTTATTCATATATAAAAAATTATATAATAATTTTAAAAAATCAAATATTATTCATATAATAAAATATTTTCTAAAATAAATTAAAATAATTGTACTGTAATATAAAATTCATATAGTATGAATGCGCATTAATATGGTTGGAACGAGCCTATGTGATGATAAATTGCGAAATGGGTTCAGAGGGGAATGTCATCGAACAGCTAAAACCGGTAACATGCGTTAAAGACATTCGTGGTGTGTATGGTAACTATGACATATTGGTTGAATTGGAAGGACGATCAATTGATGAGATAAGCCATACTATCTCGTCTAAGATTCGTAAATTGGAGAAAGTACGTAGCACTACTACAATAGTATGTGTTAACTAGATGAGTTTGTGGTATCTCTGTGAACCCGTCAATGTAAATTATGATAACCATGATTATGCTAACCTCTTTTAACCGGTATCACTTACAGCTATTACATGGAAATCATGGGGAGAGGTTTCAAACAGATAATTCAGGAAATGCCATGTTATATTCATATTTTCTCAAAGTTTGCTGGTTACAGGTTACTCCATAAAAAAAGTCCACTTTATGGATCTGCTGATATCATAAACGTGTGTAATTTACACTGTGAACATTGTTACTGGTGGCTCAACAGAAAGGAAAACGAAGAGCTAACCGTTGAACAATGGAAAAAAGTAATTGATGAAAAATTCAAGAAAAACCATGTCTTCATAATAACACTTGTTGGAGGTGAGCCAACCCTGAGACCTGATGTGATTGAATTATTCATAAAAGAATTTCCAAAAAGAATATGTATTGTTTCAAATGGGACCATACCGCTGAAAAAATTTGAAAATCTATACTTTTATTGGATTTCAATAGATGGTACAAAAGAAATTCATAATAAAATTAGAGGTGATCAAGCATGGGAGAGAACACGAAAAAATGTTCTGGATTATGTGACTAATAATGGTGAAAAAGCTTGGAAGGACATTTGGATTACGATGACAATAAATTCACAAAATTACAAAACCGTACCAGATGTAATTGAGGAATGGTATGATTATTCAAATAAAATTGGATTTCAATTTCATACTCCTTTTATGAAAAATGATCCTCTGTGGCTTCCATTTGGTCCTGAGAGAACAGCATTAGTAGATAAAATAATCGCAATGAAAGAAAAATACGATGATGACTATATCATAAATCCAAACAGTCAGCTAGAACTGATGAAGAAAAACTGGGGTGGAAAAGGAACAGTTCCCGTGGACTGCCCAACGTGGGCTATTATCTCAGTAGACCATTTGGGAAGAGAGAAACAACCATGTTGTATTGGAAGTGCAGAATCAAAATCTATGAAACCGATATGTGAGGAATGTGGCCTTGGCTGTTATTCAGTTCTGGTTGGATATGGAATGAAAGGATAGTGCCTAAGAATATTTGTTATTTTTTAAAATTCCTATTCTTGTAAGAAGTATTGCAAAACCCAAAACCCCAAGTAAAGTCAGAACTGAAAACGCCGGAAATTCTGGTACTGAAACAGATTTTGCAACAATTGCCGAAAACTCTGAATCTGCAAAACTATTACCGTTTAGATTTTCAAATCCTATTGTAATAGGACCTGTATAATTTGAAGGAAATGGCACTACTACTGTAGTTAAAGAACCATCAGATGTTGTTTTTCCCGTATTGTGATAAATCACATTACTACTTCCTTCTATTACGGTAAAATCATAATCTAGCGAGTTTACAGTCTTGTTTACTAGATAGGGATCCAATACCTTGAAACTGAACTTTGTTGTATTTCCAGGCAAAATCTTTGGAGGATCCCAACTCAAACTCACTTTGTACTGTGCATTACGTGTAAATTGTACTATTGGAAAGTTATCCTCACTGGCAGGTGATAGGGAATAGTTCATCTGTTGACTCGTGTTCTGAGTTTGATTTTTGATGTATGCCAATTCTTGTTTGTATAGTATGAGGTGAACTATTCTGATATCGTCTGAAGAATAATCATCTATGCTCATTGCTTTATCATCTAACTTTACACCATTAACGTATCCATTATATTTTGTAACTATGAAATCTCCAAATGATTTTGGTATCTTGATCTCTTGATGTACTACTGTAACCTGCCTCAGATTAGCATCTGACCAATCAAATGGCATGGAAAAATTGATTGTTTTTTTGTTTGCATCATAATTGAAGTTGTTTATTTGATCATAATATGCAATCAAAGTAACATTTTGTTTTCCATATTCATTATCGTACACCTGAAATTGGTTTGTTTCAGGTATAGATATAGCAGCATTGTATGGTTTGCTTACCTGATTGCTATATGATCCCATTGTGAGTACTTCTAACTTGAATCTATACAGCCCACCAGAGTTGAAAATTGGACCTTTGACATCGTAACTCCCACTATTTTGCCCAATCATGCCTGAAAGAAATCCTCCTTTTTCTTCAAATGTTACACTACCTGATTGTTGTGGAATTATGTTGATTAGAAAATTTCCACTGTCACTTTTAAAGATGTGACCAAACAATGCATTGTTTCCTTTAAAGGCAGATACGGAGAGTGTAACATCTGGAAATGGTTGTTGAGTACCTGCATCAATTAAAACAAAATTAATTTGTGTTCCAACATGAGTATTATCAATAAGAAAAGGAGACGAATTAATACTCAAAGTGACATTTTTACTTCCAATCATTTCAGGTGGCAGTATCTCACTTGCCAATCCATCTCCATATGCTAGAGGTATGAGCATGCAGTTTGATAGTATGACGGCCAGAAGAGTTATTGATTTGAACAAGAGATATGCACTTGACAGTTATTGCTCTACTCTAAATAAACAGTGAGGTCTTTTTTCTAGTTCTGAATAACATCCTTCTAAAGATTGGAAAGGGTGTCTGCTAAATTATACGCTGTTCTTTCAAGTAATATTGGATTATATTTTTGAATTATCTCTCGTGTCATGTCAGGATTTTTCAATCTATAGGACCTTTTGAGCTCAGAAATCTTTATTTCGATTATGTTGTCATCTGCAAGTCTGTTTAGGAATACAGATACAGTTGATGGAGACTTGTGAACTTTACTAACTATCTCATTAAATGCTAAATCTTGCCCATCAATTAATGATAATACAATATGTCTAGGCGTATCTTGTCTTAGACTTTTTATTAAAACTGATTCTTGTTCTGTTACACAAAGTGGATAAAATCTGGTCTCTCCTATACTTCTTTCTATCTTAATGGAACCGCTTTCTTCTAGTTTCTTTGCATGATAACTTAGAACCCCATTCTTTAATCCGGTTTCACGCATTATTTCTCTAAATTTTATGCCGGGATTTTTTTCAATAACTGTAATGATTTTTGATGTGCGGTCCATGATCAATCTTTCCTAAATACGCTTAATGTAAACATTCCTAATGTGCATAAAATGAAAAAGTGAGAGATTTCACCAGCTGGAAATGGTCCTAAATAATATGTATATTGCCATGCAGCATCTACTACATCCAAAGATTGTGATATTACTAACGCTGAAAATGCTAATAATGTAAAAAACATCTTTTTTGTCTTTATTCTTGAATATGCAATTGCTGATATGATGCTAAGAAAGCCAGCAAGACTTAATCCAAAAATGTGTACCAAGATATGAAAGATTTGAAAGGTATGGAAAATATGCGGTGCAATTACTGGTATTGCCAAAATTCCAATTATAGTAAACATTACTATAGTAAACAAATTAGAACGATTTTCTAAGATCCCTTCGTATCGAGACACACTATATAATCGTCGAATTTTCAATTTAAGCTAACTGGTACAACCATCGAACAACTTTTCAGGAGTCTATGATACTAGTACATTTGTCGAATATACCATCGTCTTTATTTTCTTTGTAAAGGATGTATAATTAACAGATACGGTTCGACTTCATTTGTTCTGCTCTTTGTAGCATGGTAAGATGCCGTCTGCAAAGAGCAGAATTAATTTATGATTGTAGAAATTTTCAAGTTACATAATTAAATCAAATCTCAGTTTTGAAAAGCACAGTAGAGATCCTTATAGCTTACAAATTAAATTTTAATTGGCTGTGAATAAATATGAAAAAATATACTCTGGGATTATTAAAAATATGGATATATCAAAATCACTAATGATTTTTTTACGTTATCGTTTGTTGTGAAACGAGCGCTTTACTGTATTGTTTCAGATGCCGATGTTTTCAATTTTGCATACTCGAATTTTTAAAATAAGTTTTACAAAATGTGTTAGATACGGCAGGCGGTTAACTTGAAGACATTTTAAACAATTCAAGTTTTATGTTGTATTTTAGAAACTTGGTACAATCAACGAATAAAGGCTTTGATATTAAAAGATCTTTTTGACTCTGTTAGTGTTATTTTTCAAATCTAATGCTGACCTTGCATAGAAGTATGCAACACCTATGAATCCTAGCATCATAGAAGGAGCAGCTAAATCTCCATACGAAAATCCTAAATTGATGATCGATGAACTTGCTTGTGCATTTTTGACTGGCAAGGAGGGATTTGCTGTTGTGGTAACTATAGCTATTGCATGTGCTCTCTGTTCGGCTAAAATTGGATGACCATCTGCATCAACAGTTAGGTACTGAGTAAAAGAAGAACTGGTAGGGATGGAAAATTCATTTGTGTTTCCTGTTCTTGGGTCAACCACCGCAATTTTATCCAATGTGTGTTGTGCTATCCATAACTCATTATTGCCGTCAAAAACCATTCCAAAAGGCAGGCCATTAGGGTCAAGATCATATCGTGTAAAGGTTTTCAATAATGGATCGAATTTGGTAACAGCTTTTCCATCATGTTCTGATATGAAAAGATTTTCTGAGCGTGGATCAGCAACAATTGCAGTAGGACTAGTAAGTGTAATGTTTTGACTTTTTGTAGGATATTCGGAAATTAATTGCATGGTGGAACCATTTATGTTTGCGATTTTTCCTGTACCGCTTTCTGCGATCCATGTTTGATTTGCTGATTGGTCAATATAGATTCCCAGCGGAGCTGAGCCAGAAGGAAGTTGGATTGAAGTAAATTTATTGTTAGCAATGCTATACTTTAGAATTTCATCGGTACTTGATACTGCAAGCCATAGATTCCCTACTCCATCGTATGCCAGACCGGAAAGAATTCCCTTGGTTGGTAGGGTATACAACTTGTTAGAATTGTCTGAAGGATCAAAGTTACCCAGTGTTTTGTTTATGGGATCGATATACCAAATAGTATTTTTTTCATCAAACACTAATGATGTTATTATGTTTACATTATTGATCTTGTGTTCTGTAAAGTTCTTTGAATCTAGATTGAATTCAAATATTCTACCACTTCCAATTTTAGTATCTCCAAACCACACTACGTTTCTTTGCTTATCGTATAGCGGAACTAGTGGCATTGTTGTATTATCAGGAATCTTGAACTCTTGTACGTTTGCAGTCATTTGACTTGGTTGGGGTTTGAAAATTAGATTATACGTGGCAACAAGATTTAATGCATTTGCAGTATTTGGTGTACCCTGCACCTGCATCTTCCAATTTCCAGGTATGGTTATGGCATTAGTATCTATTGAAAAAACTCCTTTAGATAATTGAGTGGCATTCAGGCTTATTGGACCAATTCCTTTATCGATCTGGTTTAATGAAACAAGTACTGCAGTTGTATCAATTGGTTTTCCTTGACTGTCCAAGAATGAGATCTTGATATTGTTAGAACCTACATAATACGGATCTATTGCAATTGATATTCTATTTCCATTATCTACAAATCTTGTATCTGAAAAAACAGTTTTTGAATTGTCCTGAAGTGATAAAGCAAACGCACTTGATTTTTGTATTAGTTGATCCTGAAACTCTGTGGCAGGAAGGCCAGAGTTTACCAATAATGCGACAGCAATTATTAGTGCAATTCCAGCAGCAGATTCAATTTTTGCACTTAAGCCAAATCTATCAAGAAGTGATTTTGTATGATGTGTACTACTGACAGGCTCTGTACCAGTAATGGCACCTCTACTAATCGTAGTTCCCTTGTTTGTCATTAAAGCAAGAATTGATTTTGCCTTATTGTGTACAGAAATCTGATGGTATCCTCCTATCACTATCATGATTCCGGCAAAAGTAAGTTTTGCAATCAATATTTTTCCGTAAATTGAGGATACGGTAAGTGATAGATCGCCCTCTAGCAGGTAAAGCAAAAATGGTCCTGTAATTAGAACTGCGCCAAGTATTGGTAATACTAGGGTAGAAAATTTTGGTATCATCAAAGATATGATTGCAGATGGTGTATGATCATCTTTCATTTCTTTTAGCTTTGTGATTAGTATCCAATCGATATAGATGACACCACCAATCCAAATTGATGCCGCAAGATTGTGAAGGAAATCAATTATGAATGGTAGACTGCCAACTGCAGCGCCATGGCTGATTATGCTTGTAGTCGCAAGAACTGCAAATCCTGTGGTAAGTATTGAAGCAGTCCACCTTACAGGGATTTTCGAATTTGATTTTTTTTGTCTTGAATATAGAATTACTGTTAACACAAGTAATGCTGACGAAAAGGCCATCCGGATTAACCACGACTGGCCAAACTTTGTCATAACCGCGTCTGCAAATCCTGCATTTATTGAATATGATACAGCAAAAATCATACCAAAACCAGATGCAAATACGATTGCAGAACCAATTAACATTAGAGTAGAAGCACGTCGGTCTATTCTGGGACGGATATTGGAAATGATATTTTCAAGTCTGTTTATTTTTCCTACTGGTCTCCATAACCATAGGGTGGAAAAGGCCGCACCAACTACTATCACTTGACCTAGTATGGCAGGAAACCTTGCTAATGCATCTGGTATGGATATTACATCTGAATAGCTAACAGCTTTTGCTGTTTGTGATGGTTGTGGAGATTGTACGCCTACAGCAAAGACAAACGCATTTTCAGTTACATGACCATCTGTTTGGTCTAAGACTTTTGTAGAGACAGTATATACTCCATTTGGAAGCCCGGAAGGTAAAGTTACAGTAAGGGCAGTTTGATCACCATTGATGTACTGCACATCCTTGTTTTCAATTTCTTTTCCTGTAGGATCAAGAACTTTAATTTGACTATAATGAATATCCACTGGATCAGTAAATGTAACATCAATCTTTGATGGTGCTGAGCTAAGTGACTGTGATGGTTTTGGATTGCTGTTTGCTATCAATGCGTGTGCATAGGAATTTGGGATGTGTGGTATTGTTAGTAAAACTATCGGAGAAACAATCAACAAAAAAAGAATTAGTTTTTGTTTTTCTGATTTTTTCAAGTAACATTCAAATCGTTTTCTTACTATTTCATTCTTCCTAAACTTTTCAGTTTTTTGTTTTCAAGAATTTTCAAAAACTATTATTCGGTGTTTGTACTACAATCTTTTTAAATAACATGAAATAAGTTAGCGTGTGAAAAAATTACTCGCACCAGGGTTAGCAGGAATTATAGTTATGGGTATGATTTACACGCATCCTGCATTTGCACATAATTTTGGTGGAGATGAGAGTGCATCATGGCTTTCTAAAGTTCAAAATCTTAAAGCAGAAATGGCAGCTCTAAAAATGGATCTTTCTGATTCTAAAGCAGTAGATTGGCATGTTGATAAACTTGGAGAATATTGGAATGCTAACGATACAAAAGAGATGGGAGAAAGAAACCAATTATTAGCAAAAGAGATTCCTGATACGATAGATGCTATTACTGCAGCTGCAAAACAACCAAGTCCTAACGCAGCAGATATTCAACAACAAATTGATACATTGGGTGGATATCTTGACGAAAGCATAACTGCGCGAGTTGACAAAACAGCATTACAAAATGCTACAGTCCAAGGACTGGCAGTAACAGGTATCATTAGCGAAACCTTAGAGGATTACGCAGATGCAATTGGTACTGATGTGGACTTGAACAATATGTCAAATATTATGGGAAGCACCTCCGGTAACATGAGTGGTATGAAGATGGGTACGTCATATCATGAACAAGCAAATACCATTCATTTTGTAATGGACATGCAATCAGGTGGTGCCATGCAGGGAACATCTGATACTAGTTCTGGTACAACAGGCTTGCCAATTGATAATATTGCAGCATATCACAGTGCACAAATGCTATCATCTGCAGCAAAAAACTATTATGAGAAAAATGTAATGTCTTTAGCTTCCTCTGCTCATTCTGCAGAAGCGCAAGCTGCAGATAATTATTTAGGTCAACTAGTAGACGCAATAAATAACAAAGCTGACGGTAATACTGTTATGAAAATAGTTCACTTACATCTACATACAAATCTCATACCGGCATTTGGTCTTCCAGTCATGACGATGAATGCGGGAAGCGCAGTTCCAGAATTCCCATTGCCAGTATTACTAACTCTAATTGCAGTTACAGGTGTCATTGCAATCACGAGAATAAAGCGTTCTTTTAAGATAAAATAGAGGAAATATTATAGCCATATTATGAAAACACGAATTCTTACCATAATTGCCATTGTAGTAATAGTATCACTATCTGCTCCTCTGTCAGGACTTGTTCTAAAACCTGCATCTGCTCACATAACAAAAGCATTTGGAAATTATCTTGTTGAGGTTGGCTGGCTCAATGAACCACCTATGACAGGTCAAGTCAACGATGTGATAGTAGTTGTTGTCAAAGGAACTCACCTTGACAGTGGCAAACCTGTAATTAACGCACTTGCAAATATGCAATTATCTATAAAATATGGAAATGCAGTAAAACAGCTTGATTTTCTCCCAAGTACTACAACTAATGGTGAATATGACGCCACAGTAATTCCAACAAAAACAGGTCAATACAGTCTTGTATTTAGCGGCAAAGTTGAAGATCAGGATGTTAATGGCGAGATACCGCTTGATGAAGTACTAAGCTCTGATACGTTGAACTTTCCACAAGCAGGTGGTAGTACAACCGATACTGGATTGCAAGATATCAGCTCAAAACTTGGAACAATAATCAATCAACTCACAAGTGACATCAATGATGCAAAGAGTAGCGCTGATGCAGCAGCAAAAGGCTATGCTGATGTTTCAAAATCATTTGGCGATGTTAAAGATACCACTGATAGATTATACATGATTAGTCTTAGCGGTATAGGGATAGGAGCAGCAGGTATTGTAATTGCAGTGGTTGCAATAACACGTAACAAACAACAAAGCTAATTTTGTGTATAGATTACAGCATTCAAATCTCTGCATTGTTTATTTGTTCTTCTTTTTTCTGTCAATAAAAAATACAATTCCGCTTAACACGAGAACTCCTAATCCTACATAACTTATTGTAGAATATGTATTGCTCATACCAATCATGTGATAATCTGCATCAGAAATTAATGCTGAATGTGCAGGATTATTTGTTGGAGCTAAATCAAGGATGGTCTGTGAAAGAAAACGCCCACCTACAAACATGCATATGCCAATTATCAATATTACAACCCAACGTTTCATATTATCTGTATATTTCTAGCATCATTAAAACTTGATAAAAATGTGAATCCATGTCCTACCATGTAAAGATTTCATGAATGACGTTTTCATTTTTCCATGTAGTACATTCGACGAACATACTATATTTTTTATATGATAAGATAAGCTAATCAGGAATATGCAAAACAAAAAACATCTGACTATTATACTGTCAATGATTATTGGTCTCTCTAGTTTCTCAATGGTTGGCTCTAACTTTTCATCAGCATTTGCAATATCATCTGATAATGTACCACAAAAAAGTTGTATCGGAAAACATAACTTGGATCTTAGTGGCTGTAATGTAAAGGCTGCCCAAATGAGGTTTGCACAACTAGAATCAGCTGATATATCTAATGCAGTTTTTCATAATGCAGAATTTTATGCAGCTAATCTGCAAGGTGCCAATCTCTCAGGTTCAGATTTTGTAGGATCTGACTTTGCTTATGCTAATCTGTCATATACAAATCTAACAGGTGCAAACCTCCAGCATGTAGATTTTTATCATGCTGACTTGACAGGTGCAGATCTTAGGGGAGCTAATCTGTATGGTGCTAGACTGCCAGGAACCATACTTGACGGCGCAAACCTTTCAGGCGTTGATATGACAGGAATTGATGCAGACGCTGCAATATTCACAAACGCAAATTTGAAGAGCGCCATATTGATTAATGGTATGTTCATGAGTGCTGACTTTGGTAATGCCGACTTGACAAATGCAAATCTCAGTCAAGCAACCCTAACAAGTGGAAGTCTAGCCGGTGCAAAGATGTATGATGCCATTGTGGGTGGAATTGCTACTGGTGGAACTGATATGAGCTGTATTGGACACCCGGTATGTGAATCAGATTAAGTCTGATTCATACTCATAATTATCAGAACTGATATTCATCTACATTCTATAAAGACAACAAGTTTGAATCTGATTTATGGTTGACAGATATTCAATACTTGTTCCATTTGATGGATCAGAGTATTCAAAGCGAGCGCTAGACGAAGCAATCAAAATATCGCAGAACAGAGATGCACAACTGTTGTTGGCAATGGCAGTTACTGCCCCCAAGGTGGAGCCAACAGCTCTTGTAATTTCAGGCATGATCAAAGGTGGGGTCAACAAGGCATTAGACAAGTATGCAAAAGAAGCAATTGAAAAAGCACACAAGCTCATGCAGGAAAATGTCAAGTACTGTGAAAGAAAGGGTATAGACGCTGCCTACAAGGTAACCAGCGGTAATCCTTATGACATCATACTAGATTTGGCGCAGAAAAATCAAGTTGATTTGATTGTCATGGGCAGTCAAGGTCTTCGAGGCATTAAAAAAGTCAAAGTTCTGGGCAGTGTCAGTAGACATGTGCTAGAAAATGCCAAGTGTCCGGTAATGGTTGTACACTAGACGCAAAAACCTGCTTTTATTTTTATTAATTTAGGTGTGACTAGGTTTTGTAATACTTAATCACTATACGTATTCAATGCCGTATATAGTTAGGGCAAGAACAAATTTGAGATGTAAAGGGATTTGTTATAGATATGCTGCAAAAAAACCATCTGGAAGATTTCGTTTTGCAATAGGACAAAGACCATGCTCTGTTTGCGGTATATTTATTGATTCATTACAAAATGAACTTGTTCGATGTCCATGTTGTAATAATAAATTGAGATTAACTTCAAGAAATGCAAGATCTAGGAAAAACAGATTTGGTATATCTGATTCTAAAGTTTTGGAAAGAGCAGTCAATGTAGTGAGAACAATCAACAACGCAATCTCATATAACGAGAACAAAGGTACTCTAGCCTTAAATAAGTAAAAGGACCAACTGTGATAGAATAATGGAGAACAAAGATCCGGAAAACAAGGAAATTGTGGGAAAAGAGATATCAGTAGATGATAAAGTAGTTCAGATAATTCTTGATGATTCTGCAGATCTATCTGTAGACGATTTTCATACCAATGACAAAAAAGTTTTATCATTACTTAGCCAGGACACTTACCTAAGTGATAGTCACTATACCTTTAATGGGTTGGTCAGAAAATTAGGTATTCACCAACAAAGTTTGGCAAGGTCCTTACACAGATTAGAAGAAGTAGGTTTGGTTAAAAAAACAAACGCAGGCTACAAACTATCAAAAAACCTAGACTCTGTCCTAGTTAAATCAAGAATCGATCTTGAGAATCTTTCAAAAAGAATATCTCATCAATATGCTTCATTTGAACAAATCCTACAACTATATATTCCAACCACAATAAACGTTGAAGAGATAGTGACCAAGCTAGTTGGAAAATGGTTCGGTAATCTACGCTGGATAGGGTTCATTGATGGTGATAATGGTTGTGTTCTACAATGGGCAAGCAATGACAAGTATTATGTTAACTTGAAGATTGTTTCAAGATATGCAATAATAGAAACCAACGCATCTGGTCAAAAGAACAAATCTGAATCTATCATTAGCGCATACAAAATCCTAGAACAGATAACCAAACTGCTAAAACCAAATGAAAAAACTCCTAAAAATAATCTAATTTCTTTTAATCAATATAATTAAAAAATAAATTGGAAACTCGGATTACTTGCGCAATGTCTTGCTAAAGTCTTTTCCAAGTTCAACTATTCCCGTTTCTACTATGGGTTTTTCCCCGAGTGCTTTTTCAATTGCTTTTGTAGCAAGCTCAGTTGCTTGTTGTAAGGTCATATCTGCACTGTATCCTTTTGTGACTACATCTAGTGCCGTGTCAGATGCCTGACCTATGGCAAAGCCTGCACCTCTAAAGAAAGTACCGCTTGGATCTACTTGGTAAAGCTGAACGCCTGTCTGGTCTGCTCCAGCAAGTATGATTGAAGCTGCTTGTGGTCTTACTGCATAGGTTGTATAGTTGTGTAGGTACGTGCTGAGATGTTTTGCAAGCGAATCTACATCAATTGGACTTTCATATGTCAAGCGGTGCTTTTGTGACTCTAGACGCAATGTGTCTATTAGCTGTAATATGTCGCCAATGTATCCTGCACCAGTAGCTCCTATGTGGTGATCGATTGCAAATATCTTTTCTGAAGGTTCTATCAAAGGATGTGTTGGCTTTATCTGACTTGATATTATTGCAAATTTTTGCGTCTTGATTCCAATAGTGGTCGAACCTCTGTTGACTGCCTCAAGTGCACTATCTACAAGTACTAGTCTTCCCTGTGGACCATAAAATGGAAATCTTCCAGCTTGGCCTGATTCTGACATTTATGCAACAACCTCCTTTGTTAAATTCGATATGGCCAACAAGTCAATGCCGTTTCCCGAACCTGGATCTCGTTCCATTGCTGCAGATACTGCCTTTTTGGCAATCTCTTTGGCTTGCTCATTTGTTATCTCATTGTTGTACAAGCTTTCAAGTACACCATATGCCATGGGAGAGCCAGAACCTGATGACGCAAACTCTTCTTCGGTAATTGCACCACTCATGTCTGCAGCATAGACATGTGAGCCATCCGTATCTACTCCAGCAACTAGCAGTTCTACATAATATGGCTGATAGTTTCTCAAGCCAGAATACGCAATGTTTGCAATCAATCTTGTGGATTCTCTAACGCTTAACTGGAACCCTCTTCTTAGCTCCATCAATCTTCTTTCTGCTTTTGCTACCTTGATGATATACTCTGCATCTGATAGCTGTCCTGCAATTGCAACTGCTAATGTGTCATCTATCTTTGCAATTTTTTGGACTATCTTTGATCCTATGAAAAAGCCTTTACTTGCTCTCTTGTCTGAGCCCAGTACGACTCCTTCCTTTGTTTTTATTCCTACTATTGTTGTCATGATATATGTATAATGCTAAGGAATTAATTGACTAGTAGTTTTTCGAACCAGTCACAGCAAAATAATTTTTCCTCAAAAAATATTAAAGGAAGAAAAAATCAACATGAGTATGCGTGACATTAATGAGGTATTGCCAAAGATTCCAAACATGAGGTGGGGCGCATTGACGAATACCGTGCCAACAAACAAAAAGATAAAGGAAATGAATGAAATGTTTCCACATGATGGTAGGTGGCATACTGTTTTTGAGGAACCTGAACAAGTTTTCGTTGATGGTGTAAGAATATGGAAAAAAGATCCAAAATCATGGACCTAAGATGGACGAAATCTCTGATCTGCTATACCCGTAACTTTGAGTTCTACTGGTGTGTCTTGTACTGATCTAAGATTGAAATATGGTTCCCCCCATTTTCTAAAATATTTGATGTGATCATCCAAATTCATATGAATTCCAATCACATTTCCTTTTGATGGTATGTTTATCATGTGAAAAGTACAAAGCTTTTCATCTGTTATCTGGTTTTCTTCTGTTTGCATAAAAATAAAATCTGCAATTCCTTTTTCATAAAGTGAAATTACAGGCTCAAATGGATTGTATGTCTGTTTATAGGTCTCGTTTATTACATAGCTGTTAAAGTGATATCTTGCATATTCTTCCATGTGTTCTGCCTCGTTTCTATATGTCCAAGGAGAATCTCTGTCAAACACAATATTGTATGGTACGTTGGAGGTAGGTGTGTCTACCTTATCTCCTTTTATGGCACAGTAGAGCGCAGCAAGTCCGAATCTTTTTGCCTTTGCATTGGTCAGTCCAAATATCTGATGAAATACTTCATAGGTTCCTGCATCTTTGGAATCCGTTATTGATTTCATCATTGGTATTCCCATGGATGCACACAATGATATCTTGTATTTTTCTGCAAATGGTCTAAAGGACAATATGGCCTTTTCTTTTAATTTTATAATTTCTGGGAGTCTATTTTCAAATTTTTTTAAATTTTCATAACTAAATGTTTTTGATTCATCAATCAAGTCTATCCTGCTCAGAGATTGTATGATTGATTGAGCGATCTCTTTTTTGATATGTGGCTGTTTTATTATATCACTTGCTATTTCTTCGTCAGTTTCAAACATATTCGTTCTTGTCTTATTCCATAGAATTAAATTTACTTTCAAAGATTGAAAATTACATTGGCACAAAGAGTGAGGGAGGCCGATCCGTATACAAAGATTCTTCAACTTGATGCATCAATTCGTTTTGTAGGTAGGATAAAAGACAGAAAACTAATTTCATTTGCAAGACGTTCAGATAAGGCGCCTCTGCTTGACGAAGAATTGAGCAACATGGTCCACTATCAAGCCTCAGTTAAAGCATCTTGGGAGGACATATTTAATGACAAACTTGGAAAAACAAATTGGATGATCACATCGAAAGAAAAAGTAAAACTTGTGACACTCTTTTTAGATGATGGTCTTATAATACTCTCGCTTGAACCTAATTCCAACCATGATTCCATAATAAAAAAAATTCAAAACCTTAACATTCAACTCTAGATCAGTTTTTTGTTTTTTAGTTCAGCTAATTCTATTATAATTAAGCTTTCATCATGAGCTAATTCTATATGGTATGATTAAACATTAGATTATGAAAGTCAGATCAAATGGCCTTTTAATGTGTCTCTTAGTCAACATTTGATCAGGCAAGGACTTTCATGGAGAGGACTTCCTACCAAAGAAAGACCCTCCAGTTTTTTATCTCCACTTTGACTTGTTTTGCTTGATCTGTATATGTTATTACTGGAAGGTTCTATTATTGCCGTTACAGATTTCTTTTTATCTTAGATTTCTAAAATCTAATTAAAAATAACAAATTGTAGGTAATTTGATAGAATATGAAATTAATGCTACGTGGAAAGACAATCGAGGATGAACCTACAGCCGATGCAATCTTTAAGATCCTTGGAGATAAACACTCTAGAAAAATACTAGAATCACTAATTGAATCCCCGAAATCTGCATTTGACATTAGCAAGGAATGTAAAATCTCCTCAGCATTAGCATACCGCAAACTCAAGATTCTACAGAAATATGATCTGATACAACTTTTGACATCTGTAATTGTGGATGGCAGAAAATATGCCGTATACAAGAGTAAGGCACATCCTATAATGGTACTTCTAAATCATAAGCACCCATCGCAGACTATTGTATTTGATACGGAAAACTTGGTGAATTGTTTGGGATGCAGCTCCCTTAACTGTGGTGTATACTATGACGATAGGTATAACGGAGTAAGAAGCATATGTTATTCTTGCGGGGCCAACTGGCCAGAATCTTAGCTCCAGTGTTTCTTTTGACCATATTCTGACAGGGTCTTGTTAATTCTGTCAAAAGACTCTCTAGTCAGAATTCCTTGTTCAGCCGTTCTTTGAATTAGGGATTCAATCTTGATCTGTTTTTGTTGAATCATCTTGATAACCTCATCAAATAACGCTGTCATCATCTCTGATTCTTTGTCTTTATTATCTGACATGAATTGTGATATCATATAGTAATATCTTAAGTTTTTATTTGCAAAGTTTTATTCTAACTCACAGAATGTTATTTGTGATTTAGTTTCTTAAAAGCACGTGGCAAGTATTTTTTAATTAGTTTGCCAAACCATGAGTGTGAGTGCCAATACTATAAAAAAAGCAAAAATGCTTGCAAAAAATGGTGTTATAAAGATTGAGGACGACTTGTATCAAGTCAAATCATCAAGTGATCCTGCAAAATCATACTTTGTAACATCTGATAGCTGTGAATGTGAGGGATTCAAGAACTTTTACAAACTTCACCATGGTAAGGGACTGAAAGCAAACTGTTCTCACCTTGAGGCAATTCGAATATATAAAAAAACATACGAATCTGACTTGAAATAGGTATCTATTTAGTTTCTTTTTCTTTGATCTTTTCTCTTATGAAAGGAAAATAGGATTCTATTAATTCACCAATCTGTAATATCTCTTCAGGAGCAGCGTCTCTTTCATATATCATCTTGAATGCCGTCAAACCTGTGCCAAGAATCTGTCCAACTACACACCCATAAAGAAAATCAAATTCGTTTTCATATCGCCATTCATTTTTGAATTTTGGATATTCACTTTTTAAAATAGGAATTCCTTCTATTATTCCAGCGATTGTGTCTTCCAAATACTGTGTGAATTGTACGTTAAGTGACATGGTATCAGAGAATAATTGCCAGTATAAAGTCTCATATGTTTGAAAGATATCATCCGATAGACTTCGATATACATATCTGTAAGATCTACGTTAACAATGTATGGGTGTGTTAGTATACTGTGAAGATTGTAATTATGAATATACAGTGATAGCATATGTACACGAAGATGTAGACTCTGGATTGCTATCAAAATGTCCCAAATGCAAAAAATCATGTAGCATTGGAATTATACAAGACCTGCCATAATTTAGCTTAATACAATACTTTCAATCTCTTCTGGATTTTCAATAACATGATCAGGTTTTGCCTTGAGTAAAGCATTCTTACTGTTGTATCCCCAAGATACTCCTATTACTCTTATACCAGCTTTTTTGGCTGCCTCGACATCTCTTATCTCATCTCCAACATAGATTGGATCGTCATGAGGAATTGTCTTGTCCTTCATCAATTTCTTTAACAATCGGCTTTTTCCAAAAACAGCCCTTCCTGAATATATGAAATCAAACAATTCCAGATCATTATTTTTTAAAAACTCTGTAACGTTTTCTCTTGAATTGGTAGTCAAAATCCCAAGTACACAACCATTCTCTTTTAACTTGAGAAGTGTCATTCGTAAATCTACGGGTGTTTTAAGACGAACTATCTCTTTGTTCATTTCAAATCGTATCTTTCTTGCAATTATTGGAAGCTTGAAAATGGATATACCTAGATGTCTTAGTACCTCGCTGGGCTTTTTCTCACGTAGCTTTGGAAGATCGCTCATTGGTATTTTGTGATAACCGTAATGGTCTGCAAACTTGTTTGCTATTTTGATGACTACAGACATGGTATCAGCTAGAGTGCCATCGAAGTCAAATACCACGGTATGCATGAATTCAGGCGAGAAATCGCCTTTAAAGACTGTTATGAATTAAAACATTTTGCAATTTAAATTACTTTCAAGACTAGATCAAGAGTTTTCATTATCCACCACAAAGGGCTTGCTTTTTTTAATATCATCAAAAAGGCATTCTTCAGAGCAATGGGTAGCATGAGGGTCGGTCAATTTCTTTCCACATTTTTGGCACTGTGACATTTCATAACCTGAAGCCTAATTATGATAAATATTGCGATCATGATTATCAAAAGTGATAACGTGTTTACATGCGATCAATACAAATTCCACTAAAAGAATATTATCATCATAGTTGTTAGGTCAAGACTATGAGGGATGCTTCTCTCCTAAACGAAGCCTATGACTTGTGTGAAGAAGGGGAATACACCTTGGCATTGGAATATTATGATCTGATTTTATACAAAGATCCAAAAAATATCACTGCCTTGATCAACAAAGGGGTAACACTGCAAAATCTAGGCAAACACAATAAAGCAATAAAATCCTATGACGCCGTCTTGGAAATTGACAAAGACAACATAGATGCATTAGTAAACAAAGGCTCTGTATTTCACACCTTGGGTAGATATCATGATGCAATTGATTGTTATAATAAAGTCCTAAAGATTCAACCAAAATATGCTATGGCAATTGCATACAAAGGACTTTCACTTGGTGAGCTTGGGTTACTAAAAGAAGCCATTAGGTGTTTTAATTCTGCCTTGAAGATAGATAGGAAATATGATGTGGCATTAAACAACAAAGCAATTGCATTGGAGCTGCTCAAAGAAAACTCCAAGATAAAACCCAAGTTGTTAAAAAACAAAAAATAAACTTATTGAGCCTGTGCATATTTTACAAATCTGTAAAATCCATCTTCTAATGCAAATGATACCGAGTTATCTGGTACAAAGTTGAGCATCCACGAAAGAAGACCAGACGCCTTCATGTCTAAACTAATGTCTGCTTTGGTAGCTCCATCTCTTTGACCTCCAGGACCCCATGTTTTTTCAAGCATGGTAGTCATAGTGGTACCCTTGAGGTCTCCTGATGTTACCTCAATCACATACTTGCCATCCTTGTCTAACGTGTACGTAGCCTGAGTATCAAAGTAAATTCCATTTATGCCTGCATTCATCTCGACTAGATGTGTATTGTTATCAAGCAGTCTTACATATCTTATATTATCTGGAAATATCTTGTTGTACTCTTGTAAATTGCTCATTGCTGATAACAATGATTCTTTTTTTACATTTACTACAGTTTGATATGTAATAATACGGTCTGCATAAGATGATGGAACAAAAGACGAAATTACAATTATTGTGGCAAGTATGAAGAAAATTTTTGATTCTGAGCTAAGTTGAAACATGACTCAAAACTTGGGTTGGAACCTTGATGTAATCATCTGGCAGTAAACCATTTTGGTTAAACTGTGCTTGTATTGTGGAGTTTGCTAGTCCGTATTTTATATTGAGATTCTTGTTAAGCTCAATCATCTCTACTCGTTTAATTGCAGCATATTGTGAAAAAACTGTCATGGCTTCTTCCCATGTTCCACCATTTGCAAGCACTTGTTTCATTGCGGCGTGGCCTGCGTCAACTCTTTTAGTCATAAAATTAAACTCATCATAGAATACTTTTTTTGTGCTATTGTCAGATACTTCTGCTACAAATCTATCGAAGGCATTTTTTGAACTATTCACAGCAGTCTGTGTTTGTAATATTTGTAAAGCTTGATCTTCAAGTTGTTTTGCAATTAGTCTCTGCTGCGCGATGAGTTTATCATTTGTTTCTTTGTCTTTTTGATTTTTTTCCAATTGTGCAACTTGTTGTTTTGAATATTCTATCTCACTTAGAATCTTGGCAACAAGCGGATTATTTTTTAACTGATCTCCTGTCAGTGATTGACTTTGAAATTGATCAGATGTAATTGCAAATGCGGAGTTACATGAGGTTAAGGATACAGCTGTTAGTACGGCTATTATGCCAAGAAATAGGCTCCGTATGTCTGTTTTTGACATGCCCTGTTCATACCAATTCACCTAATGGTATATAACTATTGGTATACCAATAATTTGTATACCAGTGATTTGTATACAATATATGCAAAAATTAGATCTAAATGAAAGTCTAGGCATGGCACTTATTCTTGCCACCAAGTCACTTGAAAGACTGGCCGACGCAAAAATGAAAACTGAATTAGGACTAACCTCTTCTCAATGGAAGATCATACTGGCACTCAACTTTATTGAAGGTCAAACACAAAAAGAGATTGCAGAAAAAATTTATTCTGACTCTAGCACCCTTGTTCCTATTATAGATAAGATGGTACAAAATGGCCTTGTAGAACGCAGAGTTGATCCAAATGATAGGCGAAACAACAGGATATATCTTACAAAAAAAGCAGGTAATGTAGTAGATGCTATTGTTGATATTGTAATTAATATGAGAAAAATTGCATACAAAGGAATCACTAACGATGAATTAAAACTAGTACGCACAATTCTTGATAAAATTACTGCAAATTCTGAAAATGCTATCAAAACGCAAAAACAAAGTGCCCCGTGATAAGATGTTAAAGTTTTTTGCAATTGCTCTTGTGTTGTTTTCTATATCTTCTGTTTATGCAGAACCTGCTGTGCCTGGAACGATAATTACCTTTTACATTACAGATGATAATCTAAACACTGAACATAAAACCGCAATGAGAATTTCTACCGCAGGACTAGTTGACTTTAGTATAAACGGAGTTCCGATACCTGGTCCATCAGAAATGGTTGAAACTGGAATTGATACGGGAGTTTTTCAAGTGCAGTTAACTTTACCATCATCAGTAAATGGAAAGCCACTACAAAATGGGGATGTCGTACTTATGACATATCATCAACAAGCTGATTATTCTGGAAATCCAACTACTGTGACACAATCACGTGTTCTTACTCTGACTCCTCCCAACCCTGTCTCAAGTTCAGCATCAAATGCAAGAATTGGACGTGATTTTACATTGACTCTATATGCACCAAACTATAACCTGGATTCTTTTCATCCAGACGATATTCCATTGAGCATGATTGAATTCAGGATTGGTGGATTACAAACTACGCTTGCAAACTCTGCTTTTAGTGTAAATACGGGGGCATTACGTGAAACAGGTCCTGATACGGGTGTATTTCAGGCAACCTTCAAGATTCCAAAGGAAGTAAATGGTTTTCCAGTTGAACTTGGTTCTACAATAGAGTTTAGATTCTTGGACCCTAATTCTCCATCAAGTGTATTTGTAAGGGTAGGTACTACTGGCGTCACTCTTCCATCTACTGGTCAGTTCTCAATTCCTCCTCTTGCAGCACCAGAATTTGTGGTTCAGACATCAAACCCACAAGGGACAACTGTCAACTATCTCAATTCTACGATGCTTAGCAATCTAAATAGTCCTAGATGTTATCCTGCGCCTGGGAGCTTTTTTGGTATTGGGAAAACAACCGTTGTGTGTTCTGGCAAAGATCAGGTGGGTAATTCTGTTGTCAAGACATTTACCGTAACAGTACAGCCAAAACAAAATCCAATTCCAATGTGGATAAAGAATCTCTCTGGATACTGGTGCAGTGGCAAGATCGATGACGGCCAAATGAAAGCCTCTGTAAAGTATCTTATATCTTCTGGAATAATTCATGTGGACTCAAGTTCCGGAATTGTGGACAATTCCAAACTATGCCTTTGGGCAAGTGGAAAAGGTTCTGATAATGAGGCATCAAGTATCTTGTATCAACTTTCCAGATAGAATTTAATTTGTGTGTGTTTTTTAATGTATTTATGAAAGCCACATTTGGTGCTGGATGTTTCTGGTGTGTAGAACATGTTTTTCGTAAGCTAAATGGAGTTACTAGCACTGCAGTAGGATACATGGGAGGAACTACTAATAATCCTACATATGAACAAGTTTGTACTGACACAACAGGACATGCTGAAGTGGTTGAAGTAAATTATGATCCAAACAAGATTTCATATGATGAATTACTTCAAGTGTTTTGGGCAAATCACGATCCAACTACATTAAACAGACAAGGGCCCGACATTGGAAAACAATACCGCTCAGCCATATTCTTTCATACGCCTGAGCAACAGCAAACTGCTATCAAATCAAAAAATGATCTTGAAAAATCAGGTATGTACAAGAAAAAAATTGTTACAGAGATAACACCTGCCTCAGAATTCTACAAAGCCGAGGAATATCATCAGCAGTATTATACAAAATGCGGTATTGTCTAGCCTCTTACCTTGAGCAATCCATGCTCGATTAAGTAATCTGCCGCGTTCAAGAATGATGCATCATTAATTTCACCACTTGACCACAATCTTGCACTAGTCTTGAACCAAGCTGGGATTGTATCATGACTTGACAACTTGATAGGTGATTTCAAAACACTATTGTCGCTCAAGTATTTGATTTTTCCAACAAACTCTGAATCAGAGATTGTGCCGTCGGACCACATGCCTGCGCTATTTCGTATTGTCTGTGGGATTTTGGTTATTGAACTCTCAGTTGTATTCTGAACCGTAAATCCAGAAATTACAACGTTTATAGCTGCCTTTTTTGGAATATCAAAAGCAACATGCCATTTTCCATCAGGGTCTCTGCTTTGCAAAAAGTCAATCGGTTTACCATTTACATATACTGAAAAGTGTTGGTTGTCTGATATTAATGGAAACATGAAATTAACATATGGGGACGAGAATGACCATGGATTATTCATTGTCATAATCAAAGAGTTGTTGTCATCACTGAATTTGGCATCTCTTACATATGCATCAGAAATATAAGTAAGTGCAAACGTCTCATTTCCTCTTTTTACATTTCTGATTTTTGTAGGATCATCACCAAAGGCAAAACAACTATAATAGCTTACATTGCTAGCAAAAGTAGGTTCTGGATACATTGAAAACATGGTCTTTTCACTTGGCTCAATTTTTGTAATGTTTTCTATACTTTGTCCAACATCCATGAATTTTCCATCCTTGCCATAAATTGCAGCAAAAACTACTACGTTATGACCTGTGACTGTACCGTTGTTTATTATGTATCCACTCGTATGACCATCTACGTGTTTTTCAAGTGTCTTGTCATAAATCACTTCAATCTTTGTTGGTGTATGATTAGTAGTTGCAAATTTTATTTGTGGCATTCCAAGTATTGGATTAGAACTATTTACTTCTGGAACCTTGATCTTGAAAGGAAGATCAGCTGCAGGTTCTATGGGGGCCATAATGAATTCCTGTGAAACAATATGGCCGGAATCATTTACATTCACTGTTACTGTAGGAATGACTGTCTGGTTTTCCAAATTTCTTACAACGCCAACTGCGGTGTATATTCCATATTGATCAAAATACCCTCGAAATTCATTTTGGGGTATGAATACCTCTGCGTTGGCAGTACTAATCATCACAGTGAACACTAGGACTGTTGCAAAAAACATCATTAACGGTTTTATCATAAGAATGGTTCCTAATGTGTTCCAATCCCATTTATTTTATGCCACAATTACTATTTGTGAATAATTTTTGTTGTACTTGACATAAAACTATACACAAACTGGTTCCATCTATTTTAAATCTGTGACAATGTAAAATTTCTTAGTTGAACAAGAAGAGAATAGGTAGGCTGATCTTGTGGTTTGGCCTGATAGGTTTAGGTACATTTCTCTTCCTGAATTTAGATCTTGCACACCGCAGAAGAGACATCTATCTTATTTTTGCACTCTCATTGGGGCTCTTTATTGTTGGTTGGGTGGGACTTTTTAGATATTCTAGATTTTGGAATATGTTGGAATGATTGATCAATAACCTAATATGCGTAGTTTTTTTGTATTTTTGTCTCATTTAACTAAAATATATTTCTGAAATAAATTTTCTTGATGTGAAATCTTAGAAATTTTTAAATAATTTGAAATTTATATTATACATGCACATGGCCCGCAAATCCATGGCTTGACAGTTGCGTGGTCTGGCAGGAACATGATAGATAACCGCGCATAGGCGCAGGTTGAAACGGAGGTAATCTCCAATTGTCCTGCATGAGGACCACGCCCATTATTTTGTTCTATTCTTGTAAAATTTTTGAAATATGAAAATGGCCCCTATGATTCCACCTGCACCTGCAATTCCTGCAGTAATAAGATATGAGAACATTGTATTGTAGAAACTTAATACGCTCAGATTAAATGCATTTGAAGTAATTCCACCCGTTTTCAAGTTGTACAAATCAATTCTTACCACATGGTTGCCAGACTCTTGAAATACGTATCCAATATCCCAACTTCCTGCAGGGTATGTGGTTGCAGGAAAAGATCTGAGAAGCGCATCATTGTAAAAAATCTGTAAACCCATCCTAAACGAATCTACGAGGTTACCATTTTGATCTAGTACGCGAAGATGAATCTTTGTTTCCTTTCCTACTTCTGGGATGGGAGGGGTGGTAGACAATTTAATCTCATTATCTCCAATTTTGATAGAATCTGTACTAAATGGTGGGTTGAGCACTTCATAAACACCAAGGACAATAAAAAAACCAAAATACACTGGAAGTAAAAGGTAGTATTTCTTGTTCATCGTTTTTGGATGAGTATGTTTACTATATTATATTGACTGTAGTTTTCAAGAACCGGATCTCAATATAGCTGACTACTTGTGTTTTTTTCTGAGTTCAAGAAGTGAATCTACAAATAGACTGTTGTTAAGATCTGGGTCGTTTCGTTTTGCTTCCTGTGATGCTTTAATGAAGCGATTAAAGGTTTCAACCTTTACAGTTATTGTTTTGTATTCTTTTCTTGGCAACGACACATATTATATGCTATAATTGATAAAGTATGTGTAGTATTTTTACGGGAAAAATATGTCCGGTTCACCAATTTGGGACAATGAATTGTTGCTTCTTTTAATAGAAAATTATGGACTTGATCAAATGTTGCAAAATACGGTTCAGTATTTTTTGGTGGTTATATGCTGGAAACGTATTTTTTGATGTCAGACAGTCGTAGCTCTTCTATGATAAAATGAATGAAATCTTCTTTTAAGATAGGTAATTCTAGCTCGGTTCTAGTTTTTTCATCTTTAAAATACTCTAACGATGGAAGCCTGCCAAGTTGTGTTGTACATAATCTCTTTAATTGTTCAATGTTTAGATTTTCAAGCAATGCATATTTTTGTGGCAGTTCTTCATAGAATATTTTGTCTTCGTTTTCAATCTCTTTTCTTATTTTGAGAATTTCTGAAAGGCTTTCATTATGAAGTTTATCTTTGTACATTTTTACTACAGGATTTTTTATCCAAAATATATACCATGAAGATCGTTTTTTGTTAGACTGAGTATTGGAAAATTAAGAACTCTTCTGTTTCACTTGTTCTAGTAACTATGGTTTTTGTGGGTCTGACCGATCATTATGATCTTGGCTATCATGCATGAATCTTGGTACATTTTGTCTTGTGGAAGGCTTCAGGTGAAGAACTTTTAGCTTGATCTTTGCTACTTCTGCCTAGTTGGTATATATGGTACTAATTTATTACCCATATAAGTGCCTCAAACAAAACCGATTGTGGACATTGTAAACGTGGTTGCCTCTGCTTCAGTCGATCAAAAAATCGATTTAGTTGAGATTACCAAAGTTTTTCCAGATGTAGAATATCATCCAGAGCAATTTCCAGGTCTAGTCTTTAGATTAAAATCTCCAAAGACTGCCACTTTGATATTTAGCTCAGGCAAGATGGTATGCACTGGTTCAAAATCAGAAGAAGCTGCAATCAATGCAGTCAAAACTGTGGTGCAAAAACTCCGAAAAGGAAAAATAAAAATAAAAAATGATCCTGAAATTACAATCCAAAACATTGTTGCATCAGTGAGTCTTGGAGGAAAAGTTCACTTGGAAAGAGCAGCAAGAAGCTTGCCAAGATCAATGTACGAGCCAGAGCAATTTCCAGGACTTATACATAGAATGCTTGATCCAAGATCAGTAGTACTGATATTTGCATCAGGAAAGCTTGTCTGTACTGGAACAAAGAAAGAATCTGAGGTATACCGCGCAGTTCATAATCTACACACATTGTTAGAAGAAAAGAAACTAATGGAATACGAGTAGTACCTGTTCGTTTCCATTATTCACATTCTTTGATCTTTTTTCTTCAAAACTAGACTGCCACCAAATGATATTGCTAGATTTATTGCTAAAGCTATTACCGCTATATATAACGGACCAAATGTAGTCTTAAATAAAGATGAAGTGAGTGGGCCAAAGTCGTTTGCAGCCTCAACCATGTATATTCCACTTGTGATTCCTACTGCCAAACCAATTATGAGTGGTACTTTTTTTAATGATTTTACATATAACCCAAAAAATACAGCTGGAAGTATCTGTGCAATCAAAACTCCGCCTAACAACTGTAGTGATATTGCATATGTTGCTGGCACTACAAACACAAACCCTAATGCGATGAATTTGAATACAGTTGACGCAATCTTGGTTATTCTAATTTCTGAACTATCAGGAAGATTTGGTTTTATCTCTTTGATTATGTTTCTTGTAAGAAGGTTTGCTTGGGACATTGCCATTATTGCAGCTGGTACAAGGCCACCAACAAATATGCCAAGCAACGCAATCCCTGAAAACCATCCTGGCATTATATTCAAAATCAAAGATGGTACCACCAGTATGCCTCTGGAGCTTTCAGGAAAACCTGAAAGAAAATTCATGGCGCTTGGAACACTATAAACTAGTATTCCCATAAGTGCAAGAATCGCAAGTCCTATACCATAGAAGGGAAGCATCGCTGTGCTTGTACGTAGCTTCTTGGCACTTTCTGCACTTAGAACTCCGTTTATTGCATGTGGATATAGATACAACGCAAGAGCGCTTCCGAGAATAAGTGTAGAGTAAGCGGGAACTAGAGCATCAGGTAGTGTAACATAATTTGCTTTTACATTTTTGAATACGTTATCAAATCCGCCAAGACTGACTGGTATGGCAATTATGACTGCAATTACAGTTACCCAAACCAAAATGTCTTTGAATATGGCAGTAAGTGTGGCACCTCTTAATCCACTAGTATAGGTAAATGCTGCAAGTATGGTAAAAGAGACAAGGAGTGCTATCTCTTGTACAACCTGTGCATTGGCAAAATCAGCAAGCATTACTGTCAAGACTGCTTGCATGCCGACTATCTGTAATGCAATGTAAGGTAACTCAGCAACTATTCCTGTAATCGCAATCATAATTGCAAGTGTCTTGCTACTGAATCGATCCTTTACAAAGTCTGATGCAGTGATGTATCCTTTTTGATGTGCAAGTGTCCACAGTTTTGGAACTGTAACCAATGCTATGCCAAAGGTCAACATAACATAAGGAATTGCAAAAAAATACAATGCACCTTTAGCAAAGACTCCTGATGGAATAGCTACAAAACTATATGCAGTATAAAGGTCAGCACCAATTAAGAAAAATACTAGAGTAGTTCCAAGCTTTTTTCCTGCAAGTGCCCACTCGTGTACGTGATTTAGGTTTCCTTTTCTCCAATATCTTCCATAAAATCCTAATATGATAAATGCAATAAACAGTGTGATAAATCCGATTGTTACATCTTGACCAATCATTTCTCTTTACTCACTATTTTTGAAAATGTCAAATAGAATACAGGTGCTATGAAAAGCCATGCTATTTGGAACCAGTAGAAAAATGGTAAACCAAGAAATTCTGGTGCGGCCTTGTTGTATAATGGTACTGCTAGATTTATGATTGATGGAATCAAGATCAATAAAGCAAGAACAATGTGTTTCTTTTGAAAATACATCGTCATCTTGATTTTTCTGGTATGGATATAAGCATTGATGTATTTTTAGAAAAATTATCAGGTGCCTTGGTTTTCTTTTTACCTAAAGCAATCAAAAACATACATTCCTTGCCTCGTGCATGAGGCGAAAAAAACTCGGTAACCAAATCATCATAAAAGGTTAGTCCTGTTGCACCTAAATCAAGTGCATATGCAGAAAGATACATCCTGCCTCCTGATATTGCAGCATCAAGCTGAGCAATTCGGTAACCTCTATTTCCAAACTGTTCTAAAATTTTTTGAAGGTTTGTCATAAAGAAAATCGTAACACTGGCATCATGGGGCAAATCTTGGTCTAAACCTAGATTTCCTGAAACATCCCTAAAGTTGCCTTTACGTAATACTTGTAACGCATTTTTTTCTTTGATGTAATGGTATGAGCCTGATTGTAATCCATCCACCGAATTTACAATCAAGTAAATGTCATTGAGGATGGTATTTTTTGGTAGTACGTCTGATTCAACGCCATTTGTAGATGTTTTAAGAATTGTGGATAGATGTCCCAAAGCTATGGATTCATGTGAAAACACTCGTGTGGACCCGCGTTTTATGATTGTCTGCTCTAGCATTTCATTTGACTTGACTTCATCTTCTAGTGTGACAAGTTCTACTCCGCCTTCTTGTGGTTTGATTATCTTTTTTCTCCATGCTGTAACCTCTGTAGGGTGTGCAAGCGACGATGCATCATGCATGGCATTGATCTCTTGATACTCTATGTCATTGTCTGATTCAATTGATTTGATATCGATTGGAGAAATCATGGGCAAATTGGGTACTGATTTTTCAGTATATCCTATTGGAAGAACTACAAGTGAGGCCTCTTTTTTAGAATCTAAACCTAGTAGATTATTTACATGAGAATCCACAAAACCTGTAATTATTTTGGATGAAAGGTTATGTGCCGATGTTATTGATAATGTATTGGCAAGGATTGTGCCGCAATCCCAAAACGCATGTCTGTATTCCCTTGCTTGATACTTTATTGAGTTTCTTGCAAAGACATCGGTAAAAACAAGCACAACTGGAGCATGCCTTAATTCATCATGGGAAGTTGCATTAAGTAGGATCTCTCTAAAATCGCCTTTTCGTAATATGTCTAGTTTCATCTCTTTTGGCTCAAAGTGGTATATGCCAGCATCAAGGCCTGCGATATCACAACACACAACATAGATCTCAATATGATATAACGCACCAGTACATGATGCAGCTCTGAAATCAAACTCTCCTATCGGTGGTGGAAATTTTATCTTCTTGGTAATTCCTGCTGAAAAATAAAGAATTCTTGATAATGTGTAAAGATCAACTGTGTTTTTTACCAAGTCTGGGTTTGTAGAGATTGCATCAAGGGTAGATCTGCCTACTGGTTTTCTATCTAAAATAAGATTGATTTTTTTTGTTCCTTTGTAAATTTTGTAAGGAGTTGGTCTTAGTGCTGCATAATATGTGTAAGACCTATTGAGCAGTTCTCCATTTGGATGCTTTGTACCGTTATGATAACGCCATGTTGCCTCGATATCTGAATTTTTCATAATAGATGAATATCCACAGTATCAGTAAAAGCATTGTGAAGCAAATGTATCTCAAAATGAATTCTGTAAAGCAGAAGATTATTACATGTTAGACAAATCACTTTCACACATGGAGCATGAAGAAATACTTGAGAAACTTACTTCCCTGCTGAATCAGAAATATTCTCTTCATATAGACAATATCCAATATCCAATACAAGTGACCTCTTTTTCCAAGTCTAAAGTTCCAGTAAGAAAACCTACCACAAGAGGTGGGGTGTATTTTACCGATACTACTGCATTTAAAATTAAAGCAAGAACGGATCTATCCATAAAAAATCAAATCCCACGTCTTATGCTTGGGCCTAATGCAGATTTCAAGCCAATTTTAATTAAAACTCTACAAAATGATATGCAGATTACACTTACTACACACCTAACCAACGCAGTTAGCAGTAAGGATGGAATTGAGCTTAATCTCATTGTTGACAAGGTATCTGTCAATTAAAAACTAAAAACCATCTTATACTTGTCATTTAAGACAACAATAGTTGAAAAAATCATTTGCAATAATACTTGGTATCTTATCACTTGCTGTGGTACAACCAAGCTTTGCACAGACAGAACCATCTGGATTTACAAACCCCATTAATATTAGTAACAACACAGGAAACTCTACAAACCCGCAAATGGTGTTTTCTGGAAATTCTGTATATGTAACATGGATTAATACTATATCTGGAACACCGTCTATCTTTTTTACAAAAAGCACTGATGGAGGAGGTTCCTTTGGAAAACCAATAGATCTTGGAATGGCAAGTTCCGGGGACTATGGGTTGCCATCTATCTCACACCAAGGTAGTAATGTCTACATTGCATGGCAGGGATTTGTCTCTGGAAACCCGATTATCTATTTTTCAAAAAGTAGCGATGATGGAGTCACATTTGAAAAACCGCTCATACTTAGCGATAAATCCAAAAACTCTGCTTTTCCACAGATTGTTTCATCTACAAATCATGTTTATGTTACATGGATAGAAAAAGCAGAAGATGATTCTACAAACATAGTGTTTACAAAAAGTGATGATTCTGGAAACTCGTTTGTAGCACCAATGAGCATAACCTCAAGCAAGGGAAATGTCGGCATACCAAAACTTGCATCTGATGGGAATAACGTCTATCTTTTGTGGGAAGATAACAGCAAGGGTGGATACGAAATAATGTTGGCAAGAAGTACCGATTCAGGTTCTACTTTTGCAACTCCTGTGAACATCAGTAACAACTCTGGCTCTTCTGGCGCTCCACAGTTAGTTGTAATGAAAAACAAAATCTATGTTGTATGGATGGATGATACCAGTAAAAATTACGAAATATACTTTGCAAAAAGTGATGACTCGGGTGTTTCTTTTAGTAAACCACTTGATGTAAGCAATACATCTGGTGATTCTGGATATGCTCAACTTGATGTATCTGGTGTAAATGTATATGTTGTTTGGACCGAAACAATCTCGAACACAAACTATGACATCATGTTTGCGAAAAGCTCCAACGATGGAACATCCTTTGAAAAACCTGTAAACCTAAGCAAGAGTACTGGCGCATCAGGTTGGCCGCAAATCATGGCAGAAAATAATGATATCTATGTAAGCTGGGTAGACAACACCCATGGAAATTTTGACATCTATATTACAAAAAGTCCAGACGGAGGAACTACTTTTGTAAAACCAATAGATGTCAGCAATACAAAAGACGAATCATACTATAACCAGATGGCAATTACACCAAGTGCGGCATACATGGTGTGGCAGGAAGCAAATCAAGGAAACCATGACATCATGTTTGTAAAGAGTGCGATATTTGTACCTGAATTTGGCTCTATTGCATCTATAGTTCTTACGATATCAGTCTTTACAATAGTGATAATGTCAGCCAGAGCCAGACTGAGGCTATGATTCTCTTTCAAGAAACTCGATTAGACCACACTTTGTTTTGATGTTAAGATCCACAAATGCAATCAGCCTTTCATCAAATCCCTTTACTGGTTTTACCAATACTGTGGCTCCTTTTTCTGCCATTGTTTCTAATTTCTTGTAGATGTCATCTACCTCAAAGCAAAGATGGTGAACTCCACCGCCACGTTTTGCAAATTCACTAATTGGGGAATTTTCTGCTGCAGACTCTATCAACTCTAAAAATGGCTCGCCAATTTTTAAAAAACAGACATTAACTTTTTGGCTTTCTACTGGAAAAGTGGTACTGATTGTTTCAAACTTGAAAAAACTACCCAACTCGCCTATCGATCTCTGAATGTTATCCACTACGACTCCTATGTGGTGTAGTTTCATATCATGACACCAAATTACGCATACAAAATCTTTGTTAATTTTATATTGGCATGAAAATCACAAAAGCCGTGCTTGAAAATCTAATAAAGGAATCAAAGGCACTTGAAAAAGCCATTGCAGGCGAGGAATTGACATATGACGACGGTATTGAATTAATGTCATATGATAACCTGTATGCGCTAGGTGCGGTAGCAGACCTTGTTAGAACTAGACAGGTAGGAAACAGAGTAACATTTGCTGCATCATATTATCTAAATTACACTAATGTCTGTGCAGCAAGCTGCCAGATGTGTGCATTTTACAGAAAAGGAAACGAGAGCGATGCATACACATTATCTGCAAAAGATATCGAAGCAAGAGTAGGTAAAGCCAAAGAGATGGGTGCCACTGAGGTCCACATTGTGGGAGGTTTTCATCCTGACTTGCCACTTGAATATTATGAGGATATGTTTAGAGCCATAAAACAAAGTCATCCTGAAATGCACGTCAAGGCACTAACCGCTGCTGAGATATTCTTTCTTTCAAAATTGACCAAGAATTCAGTAAAAGAAGTGTTGACTAGACTAAAAGCAGCAGGTCTTGATTCAATGCCTGGTGGAGGTGCTGAACTATTTCATCCTGAAATTAGAAATAAAATTGTACGTGGAAAATGCTCAGGCCAAGAATGGCTTGACACAATTGAACAAGCACACAATCTTGGAATAAAAAGCAACGCAACAATGCTTTTTGGACATATTGAAAAGCCAGAACATATCGTTGATCATCTGATAAAATTACGTGAAGTGCAAAAAAGAACCAAAGGCTTTCTTACGTTTATTCCACTAAAGTTCAGCTTGGAAAATACGGAATTGGAACAGGAGAAGCTGGTAACAAATGAGAGTCCATCTACTTATGATCTGAGAGTTATTGCAGTATCAAGGCTATTGCTTGCACGACAATTGGATAATATCTCTGTCTACTGGGTTGCACTTGGAAAAAAACTTGCTCAGGTAGCCCTTACCTATGGAGGAAACGACCTTGTCGGAACTGCATTTTCTGAAGAAATCTACAAGGCAGCAGGAAAAGGAACCAACTCGTCAATACTTGAGCTTGCCAATATGATAAAGGAGATTGGGCGCGAAGCAGCACAACGAGATACGTTTTTCAACATAATCAAGACGTTTTAGTTTTATTTCTAAATAAAAAAGAGACAGCCTATCTCAGAAAGATGGCTGCCGTAATGCCTGCTCCAATCATAGCGCCAAGACCCAAAAATGCCAAGTCAAAGGCAATCACTTTCTTAAATGGAGCAACTACATGGCCCTCCCAATGTGGAGGTAATAGTCTTGATTTCATGATGTATCTACATCAAACCACTTGATAGATTCATGTCAGCTACTAGTATGATGCATAAGCTAAAAAGCTTATTAGGGTATAATATCAAACAGGTGCAAAAAGTACGAGTAGATAAGACTTGCTTATGATACATATGTCACCGCTATAATTTTTGCTTATCCTAAATACGCTATCGTTATAATTTTTGTAAAAATCAATTCCATCATGCGTCAAGACAACCACGCACCTTTTCAGGAAATAACTGATGAAGAATCTGACGAGTGGGGAATTGAAGAAGATGAGTGGGGTTTAATGTGATCAACTTTGAGTAGGTTTCTGAGTAATTGACTTACCCACTCCGCCTTTATTTCTGCGTTTTAGTCCTACACTGATTAATGCTATGAAAAAACCAATTCCTGCAACCATTGCTGCAATGTTTTTGAGTCCTACGTTTAACGCCAAATCTTGGTAGAACTGGCTTGTTTCATCCTCGGTCATGTTGGGTTTTCCAGCAGGCTCTGTGTTGTTAAAGTATGCCCATGTTAGAAGACCTGAAACAAGCATTGCAACACCTAGCGCCAAGATTCGCTTGTCCATAAATTTAATTGAAAATTAGTACTAATTAACATTAGGCAATTCTAAGATCAAACTCTGGAACAAACCCTTTCTCAATTCCAAATTGAAACAAAGTTCGTATTGCATGTTCACCAAGAGTTCCCATCTCAATTGTTACATCATTTACATACATCCTGACAAACTTTTCAATCAATTCCTTTGACTGGCCTCTTCCATATTGCATGGCATAATCTACTGCATCACTTACCCGCGCCATTCCATATACTACGGATTCACGAAAGAAATTATCAAACTCTTTGATTGTCTCAATCCCAAATTTGTTACTCATTACATTAACTCCAAGGGGTACGGGTAACCCACCTGTGCTTCCATACCACCATGTTCCTACATCTAATATCTTGATTAGATTTTTTTGTACATATGTAATCTGACCTTCATGTATGACTAGTCCAGCATCTACCTTGCCTTCTGCAACCGCATCTGGAATATCACTAAATTTCATTTCTACAAACTCAAACTTTCCAATCATCAATTCAAGCAACAGAAAAGCTGATGTAAGTTTTCCAGGAATTGCTATCTTTGCATGTTTTAATTTTTCAGGAGAAAGATTTTGTTTTGCAACCACAATAGGACCATACCCCTTTCCAAAACTTCCTCCTGTTCGCAGTATGGTGTAATCTTTGATGTACGCACATGCATGAGCTGAAACTGCGGTGACATCAAGCTCGTGGTTTAACGCTCGCTTGTTTAACGCTTCGATGTCTTCTACTACGTGATTTATTGTAAAATGTGGAGATTTGACTTTGCCAGTTAGCATTCCGTAAAACATGAATGCATCATCCGCATCTGGTGTATGTCCTACTGTAATCTCCATAGAATTGATTTTTATGCCTATTATAAAAATCAAAGTCGTGTCAACTATTGCTGCATTTGAAAAAGAGATAAAAATGCAGATAAAATTTGTAAAAAATTTTATCCCGCTACAACCTATTCCTAAACAAAATCAAATAATATTTTGCGGAACTGGGGATTCATTTGTATCTGCAAAACTTGGTGAAGTTTTCTCAGACTTTAAAATACAAGCGTTCGATCCACTTGAATTGCTTGCAAACAAAAAACTATTGAGAAAAAAGAAACTCTATTTGATATCTATATCAGGAAATACGATATCCAACATTAAACTTGCAAAGGCATATCGCAATACCGTAGCAATAACTGCAAACAAGCAAAGCAGGCTTGCAAAAAAATGCAATGGTATCATACCGCTAAATTTTGAAAATACTGCAATCCAGACTGCAGGAAGTATAAGCTTTCTTGCAAGCGCACTTACATGTATCTCACTTGTAACTAGATTTTCGCTAAAAGATGCCCATTACCTGTTTTGTATGGCAGACAGGATGGCAAAAAAGATCTCACTTTCTGGAACAGTCTTTGTTCTTGGTAATTATTGGAGCTATCCTGTTGCAATGTATTGTGTTGCCAAGTTGTACGAAACACTTGGACTTGATGCACATTATGAACGAATTGAAGAATTTTCTCACATGGGATTGTTTTCCTGTAAAAAAGGAGACACCATACTAGTATTTGAAAAAAAGAATTCGCACAACCAAAAACTCTTGGCAGGTCTAAAACGATACGGTCTTAATGCCATGAGAATAGATCCACCAAGCTTGAACAAGTTTAATCAAGTTTTGTTTTTTATTTTTGTCTCACAGCTTTTGGCATTATATTCTGCAAAAAAGAAACGAAAAAAAGATTGTTTTTTTGTAGAACAAAAAAAGTTACGTGATACAAGCTCAGCTATGATCTATTGATGCCATAATTCTTCTAAACGTTTAATAGCCGCTAGAAAAGGATTTTTGCTAAACCATGAAGTACAAGGCAACCGAGCAGATTCTAAAAATTATCGGTGACAAGAAACACATCCGAAACTTCGGAGTAATTGCTCATGTAGATCATGGGAAAACCACCATGAGTGATAGCTTGCTTGCATCAAGTGGAATCATCAGTCCATCTGTGGCAGGTCAGGCATTGGCATTGGACTCTATGAAACTTGAACAAGACAGACAGATGACAATTGTTCAAGCAAATGTTACCTTGCTTTATGAAAAAGACAACGAAGAATATGTCATTAACATGATTGATACTCCGGGCCACATTGACTTTACAGGACGTGTAACACGTAGCTTAAGAGCGATCGATGGTGCAGTAGTGGTATCTGACTCTGTAGAAGGAATCATGACACAGACTGAGACTGTGACTAGACAAGCACTAGAAGAAAGAGTAAGGCCTGTCTTGTATATTAACAAGATTGACCGTCTCATAAAAGAGCTAAGACTTACTCCTGAAAAGATGCAAGAATGGCTACTTGAGATTGTTAACAATTTTAATAGATTGATTGAGATTTATGCCGAACCTGAATACAAGGAAAAATGGAAGGTAAGCATCCAGGACGCAAGTGTCTCATTTGGTTCTGCAAAGGACAGATGGGGATTCAACTCCGATGTGATGAAAAAGAAAGGAATTTCATTTAAAGACATTTTTGCAGCATACAGCGAAGGCGGCGATGTAAAGAAACTAGCCGAGACAGCACCACTATATGATGCAGTCTTGGGAATGGTAGTCAAACATCATCCATCCCCTGATGTTGCACAAAAATATAGAATTCCAAAAATCTGGAAAGGAGATTTGGAATCTGACATTGGAAAGGCATTGCTAAACTGTGATGACAACGGTCCAGCAGTAATGATGATAGTTAACATGACAGTTGATCCTGCGGCAGGACCTGTGGCAATTGGAAGATTATTTTCTGGCAGACTAAAAGATGGTGACAGGATACATCTGATTGATACAAAACGTGAAGGAAGAATTCAATCTGTAAACTTTTTCATGGGAAACCAAAGAGAGATGGTAGGAGAGCTAGCAGCTGGAAACATTCCAGCACTTTTGGGACTGGAACATGCAAGAGCAGGTCAGACGCTATCTACCGTTCCAGGAATTCCAACCTTTGAAGGAATTCAATATGTATCAGAACCTGTTGTACAGATTGCAGTAGAACCAAAACATCCAAAAGACTTGCCAAGACTAGTTGAAGCATTAAACCGTATCACAATTGAAGACCCTAACCTTGTAGTAAAGATAAACGAGGAGACAGGTGAGACCGTGATTGCAGGAATGGGTGTACTGCACCTTGAAATTGCAACTGCACTAATTGCTGATGCCAAGGTAGATATCGTAACATCGCAGCCATTGATCAACTATAGGGAGACAATTCGAGGTACTGCAGGACCTATCATGTCAAAATCACCTAACAGACACAACAAGATCTTCATGAAAGTAGAACCACTAGATGAGAAGGTAGCTGAAATGATAAGAAATGGAACATTAAACGAGTACAAGGACAAAAAGGAAGTCCAAAAGATTCTAAAAGAAGCCGGATGGGATGGCGATGACGCCAAGCGTGTAATGAGATTTGACCCTAGAGGAAACGTTATGGTAGATGGCACAAAAGGTGTTCAGTTCATCCAGGAGTCTACTGATTCTATTTTATCCGGATTTGAGGAAGCTATGAGGGAAGGCCCTCTTGCAAGAGAACAGGTAAGAGGCTGCAAGTTTACATTTACGCACTTTGTACCACACGAGGACCCAGCACACAGGGGCCTGTCACAACTGGGACCTGCATCAAGAAGGGCATGCACTGGAGTAATGCTTTTGGCACAGCCAGTGTTGCTTGAACCGACACTTGGAATCGAAGTTCGTATTCCTCAAGAATTGATTGGAAATGTTGCAGGTGTAATATCAGGAAAAAGGGGCAAGGTGCTCAACATGGAACAAAAAGGTGTGATAAATATTATAACAGGTGAGATTCCCGCATCGGAAACATTTGATTTATCCGAGGTAATGCGTGGACAAACAGCAGGAAAAGCCATGTGGAACACTCACTTCAAGGCATGGACTCCAATTCCAAACTCGATTTTGCCAACAGTAATTGCTGATATCAGAAAGAGAAAGGGACTGAGCCCAGAACCACCGGGACCAGACGAGTATATCGACAAAGAGTAAAAATAGAATCCCCCCAGTTTACTCGTAAAAATCTGCTAGTCCTCATAAAACTTTAGAATGATGGATATGCGTATCAATTGACTAGGGGCTTACATTGCCTATCTCAATTTCACATTTTGCAAAATCTCCAGAATAGATTGCTGTTGCATCAAAGATCTTTGTTTGATACGGGCCAATATTGTCAATCATATCATTTCCAGTTGCTACAACATTGCCATTGCTATCTATAATCCCTAATTGAAGATAGACAAAATCATAAGATACTGCACCATTTGTGAATTTTCCAGTATAATGGATAATTGTTGGAGATACTTCATCACGTTTACATACAGTGCCACTGAAACTAGGTTTGTCATTTTGTTGACTGGGACTAGATTGCTGTACTGTATTTGCATCGTGATTATTTGTGGAGAGTGTACTTGATTGAGAAACAACAAGTATCTTGTTATCTATCATCCATTGAATTGCCTTTATGAATTCGTCATCACTTACCTGTCCTTGTCCCCACCAGAGAGCAGTTTTTTTCAGCCAAGTAGGAATTGATGTTGTCTGGGCATATGCATTAAATGATATGCCGATTGTAATTCCCACTGTCAGTGATGCAATTATGATTAGTATGAGTAGAGTTTTCATCTATAATCTTGCTAATAATTCTGATTTTTTAGTTTGAAATTCGATATCTGTAAGAATTCCATCATCTTTTAGTTTTGCAAGTTCTTTGATTTTATCTATAATTTCTTGTTGTACAACATTGGGGGTCTTGACCACATTATCTTGTGGCTGTGCAAGGGATAATCTTCCTGCAACACCATCTTGAACTAGTCTGAAGATCTTTGCTCCAACTTCTTTTGGAAAATTATCTACTTCCACATTATCTGACAAAAATCTCATTTTTAGTATAATTCCAGATCTGATTATTCCCTTCTTTAGATGGACATTTGCGATGTCAGTGTATCTATAATCTTCAATGTTTTTTCTCAAACCTAATGTAGTTGGTCTTTTTACTATGACTCTCTGCGAGGTAACAAAGATAGTCTCTGGATTTATGAGTGCGGCAGATCTTGCAGTTTCCGCAGAAAGTAGGATCTTTTCATTGAACTGTAACAGTTGCTTTACATCTTCAGGAGCAGCTATTTCTTTACCTGTAAAGAAATCCATGTGATTTAATCGAAATAGGTATGATATACTATTAGAAAAGGATGATCTTGTTCCTGATATTTGATATAAAATTAACTACATCTTGTAAAACTTTAGAACAATAGAAAATCAAGAAGAGTATTGAATTTTGAAGAAGAATTACTGAATAGATTCCATGTTTTTTTCAATAATGTAGATCTTTCAAGTACCTACAAACCAGTTTTTCTCAAATCAATAATGGACTTGTCAGACTTTGGAAAACCAGGAGTTGTAGGGTCTCAATGGGTCGAAAAAGTTGGAAATCAACTAAAAGTTGATCTTAATTTTGTGGTAATCAGATATGCCAAATATTATTGGGACATGTATTACAAGTTCAATCTTAGACAGTCGCATACTCCTCAAGATGTTAATATCCACAAGTTCTTCGGAGACAAACAAGACCCACATAAACCTCCTACTTTGACAGACCTTGCAGAAGAAAAGTATGAAACACTACGAAAGGAAATGATATCTAAGAGCATCAAGCCTCAAGTTCTAAAGCGTCTTAACAATGATTTGTGTCTATATCAAATAATTAATGGAAAAAATTACATTTTGTTTGATCATAACATAATAGAATTTTTAAAAAAATACAAGGGGATTTTGATTCCTGCAATTAATTTTATTACTACGCGATATCTTGAAAAGATAAACTCATCTCCAAGAATTGCAGAAAAGGTATTAGGAAAGATTCCTCGTTCTTTTTTAAAACCTGATGAGAAGAAGATAATCATGAAGTACCATGATTCTTGTTTTTACTGTGGGAAAATTGAACAGGACTATGCGTTTGATCACGTCATACCTTTTGATTATATCTATCAAACTGATCTCTTCAACATGGTTCCTGCTTGTACTAGTTGTAATGGTAGCAAATCTAATCGTCTTTCAACTCGTGAATTTTTTAATAAAGTTCTTGAGCGAAACAAGAAAATCAAGGAGCTTAAAGACTATTCAGCTAGTTGGTATGAAAACCTCTATGATAAATGCAAATTAGAATATCATAAGGGTTCATTCTTTTCTGTTTGATATTTTACTGGTGAACGAACTGTTGAATTTGAAATAATGTTAGGAATAAAAAAATCGATAATATATTTAATGAAAAATTAACTAGTATAAGTTAGGTTCACATTAGTTGTAACTTCTTTACCTGATACTACCGAAAATGTATTGTCATAAACCAGATACAATGTTTGTCCTGCCGGTACATCGATATTGATATTGCCCACCATCTCTTGTCTTTACTTCATCGCCTTCCCAGAAGCATATTGGAACACCCATGATTGATGGAAAATACTGTCTCATGATATTAGTTAATTTTATTGTAACTTAAAATATGCTGTGATATAGTTTAGTATTACTTAATATGAATGAGGCGAATTTTTAATTTGAATGCACATTTTATGACCATCTCGCAAGGAACAAAATGACTTGAGACAGTTTTAGCAAAACTCAAAATCTCATCTAGCATCTCTATTAGATTCTGGACATCCTCTCATGACGTAAAAACAATGAGACAATTACTATCTGTTATTTGCTGTAAAATACTAATCTTTAAACAACACATCTCGGTACTTTTGTACCATGTCAGAATATTTCGATGAAGAAGGCCTCCTCAAAGTAATTAAAATTTTCGAGTTATCTGAGGAAATTACAAAACTTAACTGGGGCTGGTACACAAAGCCAGACCCCATTAAAACAGCACATGAGCTTATGGACAAGGGTCAAAAACTCTTTCTCGAAGTTTCAGAATATGAACAACGAGTTGGCTCTAAACTTAGTGCCCAACAAAGAAAGAACATCGAAGACGCAATCGAAGATTTGGGAAAACTAATTCCATACATGAAAAGCAAAATCAAACCTTACGAAATAACAACCCATTAAACATAAAGTCTGAAATTACAAGCAAGCCTTATCTAATTTTGATACCATAATCATACATGCAATATCTAATAGAAGCAGAAAACATAGATGGCCTGATTCCAATGAAAGATGTGCCAGATTACATCAACCACATTGTGATTCCAAGCTATGAACATCTAATAAAACTAGAATCAGAAAACAAGATCAAAGGTGGACTCTTGGCAGGACAGCGAGCTGGTGCATTTGTAATGGAAGCACCATCTCCTGAAGATCTAGGAAAAATGCTAAAATCAATTCCCTTTTGGGGAATGGTAAAATGGAAAGTTACTCCACTACAATCATTTAAGTCTGCATTGGAACAAGATGGGCATATTGCAAAATTGCTTTCAGGACAATAAACTTGAGAGCTATTCTCCTTTAATTTTCAAACAACTCTTATCTTGATACTTTCAATCTACAATAACACGTACAAATATGGTTCTAGTTACTTGATCGTTTCCAATGTTGATGCCAATTGTATAGTTGCCTTTTTGCACTGATTTCTCCTTTAATGCAAGTTTTATGGCCAGAGGTTCTGTCATGTTATCAAGATTTACCATGTCCTTAGAAAATGAGGCAGTCATGTTTACAAGTTCGGCGCTAGAGTCAAGCGTGCTTGACGCATTAAGGTATACAGTATCATTTTGGGAAATTCCATTGCTTTTTGTTATTTCAAGAGGAATAATATTCTGGGTTTTGTCCTTTGTGAATTTGATTAGGCTATCTTTAGGGTGTATCTCAAACGGAACTAGAACAGACTTGTCAACAACTCCTATCTCATCAAGTGACCATAAAGAAAACCACAGCTTGTTTGGATTGTTTGGGTCTTGGGACAAGTTGAGCATCAATGATGTTTCATCTTGAGAAACAACTGGAACGCGGTACTCTGTCAACGTCATATTGTTTGTGAGAAACGCAACACTGCCACCCTCGTGCTCATTGAACCAAATTCCCGTATTATCTAAACTAGATCTTAACCAAAACGGAAGTGTAGCAACATGATAGTAGCTTTTTGCAGTAGGGAATCTAACTGACTTTTGTGCATGTAAATCGAATTTAGTCAAAGTGCTTGGACCGTGTTCTGTTATCCATAAAGTATCATTTTTTGCAAACAATATATCCGTAGGAAGTGAAAAGGATGATTTGTCTTCAGATGGAATCTCAAGCGTTTTCACAATACTAGTTATTGTTCCATTGCTTGCACGTACCGGGCTAAACTTGACTACTTTTCCTTCAAGTTCTGTCACCCAAATGGAATCATCATTTACACTCAGTCCCGTAGTCTGAGTATTGTTGCCTAGAGGAAATTCAGTTATTTTGTATGAATCTATATCAGAATTTGTATTAATTTTTTGAACCAGCCCCAATGTTCCAGACAAAGTTGTGAACCAAATGTCGTCTGTTCTGGTATCATATTTCATCTGGAACGGACTGTCTTTAGGATGAAAAGCAAGAAAGTATCCATTGCTTGGATCAAAACGTACAAGTGAATCAGGACCAAATTGTGAGAACCAAATAAATCCGCTGTTATCTTGTATCATGGCCCATGACATGTATCCCAAGTCTACTTGAGTGCTTTGATATTTTTTTATCGTGTTGTTTTCTGGGTCTAGGCGATACAATGTCTTGAATTTAGAGGAGGTCACCCATACCATGCCGTCCTTGTCTACTAGTATACTATTTGGTGCAGAACCAGTTGGGAGAGAATAAAGTGTAAGGTATGGGGTTTTTCTTGGCGTTAGTGTATGCTGATCCTCTGCTGTATCTTTTTGCTCCTCGCTATTCTGGTTTGTTTTTTTGTTAGAGTCTATCTGGTAAATTTGAATGTCAATTATGATGACAAAAATGGATATGGCAAGTGCAGCCAAAACTGCATACGTTATTTTTTTATTCAAAGTATGTTTTGCATTGTCTTGGATTGTATGAGTACCTTTCGCCTAAAGGTTGAGAGATTCTTCTGGTATGATTTGATGTTACTAATTTTGAAACCAAACGATTTTTTCAAAACCATTTTAATCTAATTCTCAAATTGCGATAATCAAGGCTGCATTTTTAAGTAAAATCGAACATTATTACATTATATGGTCTCAAGAATGATCATAATAATATTTGCAGGCTGTTTTGGCGGGTTGTTTGCTATATCCGCTGCAATGATGGCAGGACAAACATGGGAAAAACCTGGAACATATTCTGGAATAAGTGATGCATCCCATCCACCAACGAGCACAACTGATTGTTACTCATTTCAAACAGGGTGCAAGAATACCAATAGCGGACCAACTCAGGCTGAATTGGATAGCGGCTCGTATCTGAGTGGAGACTTTAAGGGGAAATAAACTAATTTTTCATCAGTAAAATTTTATATTTTAAATTGAAATCGAACATGAAAAAAGAGAATAGACCTTTACAGGTCACAGTTTTTATTTCTTAGACTTTTTTGCTTTTGTTTTTGTCTTTGATTTTGCTTTTGCCATCGCTTATGGCACGTTGTACTGGTATTAAGCATATTGAATTTCACATTTTCAATGAGATTTACTTGAGTTTTGGAAAATCTTTAAGGTTGATACAAAAATAATGATTATGAAAATCAAGAGTAAGAAAATTGTTTTATGGGATATTGTTTGGCGTTGCAATAGTTATTGGATTTGTAATAGTGATCTTATCCAAAGGAAGCTTCATTGCATACATACCTCATAAATGACTCTGAAATCACTAAAATGGCCTATGATTTATGATTTATTTCTGAGTATGGTATATTTAGTAATAACTATCTAAAAGTTGACTCAGTTTTTTTTATAAATATTCAAGGAATGGTTCACTGTATGGATGTTACCAACCCAAAAGTGGCTTTCTTGAAGGTTCTTGACAATTCCATATACAATAGATTAGACAGTATTGCCGAGAAAAAAGGAATTGATACTAACGAATTGATTGCTCATTTTGAAAAAAATGGTACTGATATGAGCAAAAACAAACCACAAGAAATGTATCCAGCCTATCGCAAAATTCAACCTCCGAGAAGAATTACGCTATTTGCATCAACTTCCTAATCCGCCAAAGGCTTGCTACCACGTACAAACTAGAATCAGTCTCTGACTAGTTTCTTGGTAAAGGTTTAAGATCAGTACCAAAGTTATGATTGCATGCAACGCGGCTTTATGCTGATGATAATTGGAATTGCCATCCAGGTAGTAAACTGGGTACTGAGCTCATCCCAAACGGTCAAAGGCTTTGGAGGATATCTTACAATTATTGGTTGGGTGATCTTCTTTGCCGGTCTTGGAATTAGACAATTAGACAAAAAAAAGCTGCAATCAAACCAAGCTAAAAAGAAATAGGGATCTGCTGTTCAACCACTTGGATTTTAAAAAGTTGGTTTATCCAGTTGATGTGAAAACAAGCGGCTCAATTCAATTTTTTATATGGCGGTACTATGTAATTTCTAAAAATTTATACAGAATTACCAATTTCACATAAATATCATAAAAAATTGCGAACTTGATATAATATGTTTATATCACGAACTCATATGCATGTTTTCTAGGAGTGGTGTATGTTGGTAAATATGAATAGTTATGATAGAAATGAAAATCTCATTCGATTTATTGACTCACTTGATGGGAAAAAACACATTGGATTAATTTACGATGATCCTGATTTTGCAAAACTACTAAAATTTCGATTTATAAAAAACGGTCTACAAAATGGCGAAAATTGCATCTATGTCACAGATGAAGACTCTGGTAAAGTAGTAGTTGACATGATTACATATGGAATCCCAATAAGATATTTTCAGACAAACAAGATCATAGTGTATCACCAAAATGGTGCTGGAAAAACACGTCAAGAGATACAAGAAAATACTGATAAAAATATGGAAATCGTAAGAAGTTCTCTTGTTCCCCCATTTAGAATAGTTGGAAGATTGGTTCCAAATATAGGAAACGTTGATGGAATAACTGTACAGATGGATCTTGAGAAAAAAACACATCAACATTACCATGACTTTGGTGGTATTGTAATGTGCTCTTATGACATGTCCAAAATTGAAAAAACAAAACGCAAAAAATGGATTGAAGAATTATATCGTAATCATCATCATGTGATAAAAATATCTACAAAAGATGGAAGCGAAGTTGTCACAGCATCTAGTCTATAATATCTAGGCAAAAGACCACGCAGAATAATATTTTGGTGTAATCTCTAACACCGCTTCATTTCCCTGCCTTATTTCATTTAGTATCCATCTTGCCAAATCGTTGTCAAGTCCACCCATGTATTTTGTAATTATCTTTTCTGCAATCCTGTATGTTGGGCACGCCTTTCTCATCTACTGTACCAAGCTGCAAATTCAATCTTGAATTTAGAAATTTTCTTACTTTCTGTTCTGTAAGAGTCCTAGCAAGTCCTGGTATGGCACTTACTATCTTTATATGCCATGATATGATTGATTCCTTAAAAGCCATTGTTGAGGATTTAAGTAACCCATGTTACCTAAAGTTTATCTGTCCAGTAACTTACGTAAAAATATGAAACCAATCGCATTGACACTTGCAGTTGTGCTGTTTTCATCAGGCCTAGGGTATGACTCGATGGTGGCATATGGACAGACGACTGATCAACCATGTTCAGTATCTCATCCATGTGTAAAGATTTGTGGAGACCATCCATGTGCCCCTGGAGAAAGATACGCACTTTCTGCTAACAGTACCACCACTGTATCATCTAATACAAACAACACAAGTACAAATCAGACAGGTGCTTCTGGAATGTCAGCTAATGTGAAAATGATGGACAATGCAACTGTAACAAAAACCTCTTCAAACATGACAATGAAAACAAACGGCACCATGAGTACGACTAACATGACAATGTCAACTAATGGTACAATGACTCATACATCAACTAATACGACAATGACTACCACACCAAAAATAATGATGCCAAAAGAACAAGTTGCTTCAGGTACGCAACCAAAAGATGTCAAGTGTCAATCAGGATTTGAATTGATAATAAATCAGTTTAATTCTAGACCAGCTTGTGTCAAGTCAGATGTTGCTTCCCTCTTAGTAGAAAGAGGCTGGGGAATGCTTGCAAACAGCTCTCCTTAAAATCACAGTACAATCTGATGTGTGTCTGCATATTGTCTTATCTCGGATTCGTTAAATAAACCTGCAATGTATGGAATGAATCTCTTTTTTACAATCTCCTTGTCTGTCTCTCCTAGAATTACTCTGCTTTCATAATCTAATCGGTTCATCTCTCTTTTGTGGTACCTACAAAGATCATGTAATTGTTCCAGGGTGAACTTATTAAGTAAAATCTTGTTAGCTTCGTGTTTTTGCATGTACCAAGAAATACAATTTCCTAGTTTATGATATTTTTGGAAATTAACTAAAAAATAAGAAATGGGTAAAATCTAAAATTCGATTTTTTCTTTCTCGGACAGCAAGAATTTTTTCGATTTTCTTACTCCCTTGAGGTCAAACCAACTTATCTTCAATGTGACCTTTTTTCCCTTTACTTGATCGATTGTTATCTTATCTGCTAACTTGACAAGTTCACTAATTGACTGATTTGGCATTTTTTGACTGGTTTGAACTTTGCAATTTATCTCTTGGGAATAATTTTTTTGCACACTGGGTGTGAAATATTGAAGCTATGTTTGATCGTTCCGTCTGCATTTCAGCTATGATTATGATTTTTCAGCTAATGTCTTGAATTTAGATAATAAAATATTGTGTATGAAACGTAGGCATGGCTCAAGTAATGTCTCCACGTGAGCAAGCATTTGTCTTGATCACATGTGAAACAGATTCTGAATTTCGAGTCGCAGAACAGATAAAAACACTTCCTGGAGTCAAGGAGGTTGCCATGACAAGTGGCTCACATGATATACTTGTAAATGTAGAGGCTCATGATGTGGAATCTCTCAAAAACACAATAGATGAAAAGATTAGGGGAATATCTGGCATACGTGCTACAACTACTCTTGTAATTGCCGGTAGCCTCTGATCTACCATATTTTATGTATGGAAAACTACTTGTGACCCGATTACCTACTTTATATCATGAAAGCAATGACCTACAAAAAATTCCGCGAGTCAGAGTCTCCATATTACTTATCTAAAGAAGGAAGGTTGTCAAGAGCCGAAGTCATAAAAAAACTCGAATCCTTTCTCAAGCAAAAATTAGGCGAAGGTCAAGACTTTTTTGATCAATACTGTATTCAGGAAGAAAAGTAATCTAACGTGCTGCCAGCTTGTCATGAATTTGTGCAAGTATTAACTCTGCCTTTTCCCTGCTCTCAAAGGGCTCTTCTTTCTCATCCATGATTGCATCGATTTCATAGCTCTTGTCCACTAGAACATTTGCTACATGATCATCAAGTGTACCGTTACCAATCAAATAATATGCAAATACGGTATTTTTCTGTCCGATTCTGTGCAGTCTGTCTTCTGCTTGCCTGTGAATGGCAGGACTCCAATCAAGCTCAGCAAATATGACATATCTTGCCCTGCTTAGATTTATTCCAACATTTCCTGCCCTTAGCCCAGCAATCATTAGTTTTGTTTCACCATTTTGGAACTTGTCAATGTTGTCTTGTCTTTCCTTGTCTGTTTGGCCTCCGATGATTGAAGATGGCAAATATTCTGACAGGTTCTTGTGTAATAGTTCATGAATTGCTTTGTGGTGACAAAATACTACGACACTTTCTTCAATCTCCATTATGTTTTTTACAAACTCAATAACGTGTGGAACTTTGGCTATTCCTGCAGCTTGTCTCTCGCTTTGTATTGCTCTTTTGTATGATGAAAATTTATCAAACGCGCTTGTTGCAGTTTTTTGCTCCTCTTCCAATCTCTGCCAAATCTTACCAAGCTCAGTCTGATAATATGATATATCTGAATCAATAAACTCCTTGTACCTTACTTTTTCTTTTAGCTCTTTTAATACATCGGATTTCTTGCGTCTAAGCATTACATGTTTTCGTAACTCCTCGCCCAAACTTGCACGTTTGTTTTCAAGAACAATCGCTTTTCCTTTTTCATTAACATAGCAAAAATACTCACAAAATTCTTCAAAAGTTCCCAAAAGCCCCGGTCTTAGTATATCAACTATTGGCCAAATCTCAGAACCACGGTTATAAATTGGAGTACCTGATAACCCTATTCTGTATTTGATAGAATCAAGTGCTGCAAGTTTTTTTACTGCAGAATATTTTTTCGTTGTTTTTGAACGTAAGTGTTGCACCTCATCACATACAATTGTCTTTATTCCTAATTTTGAAAGGTCGTCTATTCTCTTGTATAATAAATCATAGTTTATGATGTAAACATCATACTTGCCAATCTCTTGTGATTTTCCAGTACGAATAAGAACCGATGATGGGTATTCTTCTTCTATTATTCTTCCGTTTCTGCTACGTTTTTTTAGAAATTTTTGTATCTCTCTTTGCCAGTTGTTTAATGTGACAAGTGGCGCGACAATTAGTGCAGGAAATGTCTGTTTTTCTGTAGCCAGGTAAGCTAATGTCTGAACGGTTTTTCCTAAACCCATCTCATCTGCTAATAATGCATTTCCATATGATTTTATTAAAAAGTCAAGACCTTCTCTTTGGAAATTCAATAATGTTCCACGAAATTGATTTCCTGGATTTGCCTTGCGTAATTTTTCAATTCTAGTCCATTTCTTCTTAGGCTCAACTACACGTTTCATCTTTCGATTCCAGATGAGCTTTGATTTTATTTCAAGAGGATATCTGTCAATTATCCATTTTATTTTCTGAACATTCTGTTGAGTATCGGGTACTATGGCCTCATCAGGGCCGTTGCCATACCATGCTTGTGGTATAACACGAGCAACCATGCTGACCGCTCTATCCCCTGTAAGCTTCCAAGTCCAATTTTTTGAATATGTGTCAAGTACGTATTCTAAGGTGCCAAAGTCTCTCATATGTCGCTAATTCTTCGAAAGATAGGAAATTCGGTTTATGAATCTTTTACTTTTGACGAAAACCGCAATTATTCGTATTTAAGGTCAGTTTTAGGGCTATTTTCTATTGAAAAAACCAATTTCAGATAAGAACTTGCAAAATATCGTCTGATCTAACGATTTGCATTAGATGCGTCTGATACGGAATTTAGATAATCCTCTTAGTTTCCTGAATTGAGGCATGCCAAATGATTTGGTAGTTCGCCAACTTTTTGTATATCTATATGTGAACCATGCAGATGCAATGGTTGAGAATATTATGGTTGGCAGCATCCACTGGAAGTTGGCTTCATGATCGGGAAATATGCTAAATACTGTAGCAAGAGTGTTTGGTACAAGAACCGCAGTGCCTGCAACTGTAAACCATACCACCAATATTGATAGCTTGTTTGACACCTGAGTCTGAATTACGTTTATTCCAGTTGCAATCATCTGCATGAGGTTTTCTGCCATCTGGATCTGTCTGTCAAGTCGGCTTAAGATGACCTCAAACTTGGCAAGAACTGGTTCATCATCTGAGATCATGTCAGCATCACCATATTTTAGATTGTGAACAGTATCATAGGTTGCCCATACTGCATTAAGAAAAGTAAGAAGTGAAGTCTTCATATTGGAAAGTTCAACTGATAGATCTCTTTGAATTTGTCTTGATCCTGCCAAGTCAAGCTCAAGTTGTTCTGTCCTATCTACAATTAAACGCAAAATCGAAAAGTTTGTTTCACTTATTTCATCAATTATTCTTGCAAGTAAGATAGTTTGCCTGTTGCTCCAATTGTCTGGCTCTTTTGGCAGTTTACGCAAAAGTGTTGTGGAATAATTGTACAAACGTGTTATTTTTCCTCCATAATCATCATGAATCGTAACCACCAAGTCTTTTTTCATAAAAACTAACAATGGTGTGGTCTGAGTTGTATTGTTTCCCGGTATTACAAAAGGAATCATCAGTCCAAGCGTGTCTCCTCTATCCTCATAGCTTGAAACATAACCAGACAAAAGCAGAGAAGGATCCATGGTAATGCCAAGTTTTTCAAATATTTTTGGTGTCTCTTCTACTATGTTATCAACTACGCATTCTATCCATGTAAGATGACCTCCGGTTGCAACTCGTGCTGCTTCGGTAAGATCAACTGATGGTGTTTTAAATGGAACTCCGTCCGGTTGTAAACCTGCAATGCTTACTGTCTTTAACATGCCGTAGTTCAAATCTAGACTTATATACACCTATTTGTGAACGCTAACAACTCTTCTCTGATCTAAAAACTTCACATTTCATTTCTTTATTTTCTGTTAAAAAATAAGAATAATAGGGTGATATTTAGACGATTAAAACCATGAAAATATTGGTAGATGCAATGTATGATGGAGTAGACGCAAAACTCAAAGAGTTTGGATATGATGCATATAGTGTAAAGAAGCTTATTGCAGAAGGAAAGAAACTGTCCAGTGATTACTCCATGATAAAATATGCCGAAGAAAACCACATGATAATGGTAACAGAAGACACCGAAGTTGGAAAGGCATGTAAGGAAAATGATATACCCTGTGTCTTGCTTGACCAAGAAACAATCTTTAAGATAATTTTAGAAGAGCTAACCAAGTACAAAGATTAGACAGTCTTTTCTTTGCGATGTTTTTTTACAAAAATTATTATTGCTATTATGGCACCTGCTGCTGCTACTACATCTATGTAATCTGAATATTGTCTTATGTTAGTCCATTCACTACCAAGCTTTACTCCAACATATGTAAGCATGGTATTCCAGATTAGCGAGCCAGCCATGGTGTAGATTGAAAACTTTTTGAGGCTCATGTTTGCAACCCCTGCCGGAAGTGAAATGTACGTGCGAACCGCTGGGAGAAGTCTGCTTATGAATGTGGCCTTGTCTCCATATTTTGTAAAATAAGACTCGGTTAGCTCTAGATGCGATTTTCTCAAGAGAACATATTTGCCATATCGTAAAACAAATTCCCTACCAAGACGTGAACCTACAAAATATGCTATCCATGAACCAATTAGATTTCCAATCGAGCCTGCTAAAATTACAAGTATCGCATTAAATTTTCCAACTGACACCAAGTATCCAGAAAATGGCATAATGACTTCACTTGGTATGGGTATGAGTGCGCTTTCTGCTATCATCAAGAAAAATATCCCAAGATAGCCGGAATTTGAGATGGTCTGGATTATGAAATTTGTAAGGTTGCTGATAAATTCTAACGCTACCAATACTCTCCCCTGACCAATAACATCAGTAATGATTGCAATTTACCACGTTCCGCTTGTGGTAAATCCAGGCTCATCAAAATTTCTTTGCGAAGCATGTCTATGAGCTTTTTTCATATGTCTTTCTAATCTCTGCGGATCGTGTAATTCTAGTCCACATTCTTTACACTTTGTCTCTTCAGGCTCATCTTTCTTTTTAAAAAGTCTCAACTATGCTTCTGTGTAAATCATTTGCTAATAATTCTTACGTGTTTTTATTATGGTAAAATGAGAATGGCCTGCGTAGTTCACAACCTACGCAGAAGCATACGACGGACTGGTATGCTATAAATGAACTAGCCATGAACCAGTTGATAAATATTTGTTAATGCGATTTAATTGATTTTATCAATACGTATTGTATGATGCCTTTCTCTGATACCTCCTTCATTTTTTGTATTGATCTGTAAAGTATTTTTTCTACATATGCTGGATATTTTTGAATAATTCTTGATTTGATGGACTCTCTATTTTTTATGTAATAATCTGCCAAGGGGGGATAAACCATATCTCCTATGATCTCTTTTCTTGTTATCTTAAAACCATTTGAAACAAGCGCTCTTTCTACTGTTTTAAAATCATAATGCTCTGAGGACCATGTGAATTTTAGGATACCTATTTTGAGAATTTCAGGACCTTTGGAATCTGCAAGAATAGGTATTGCGATACATAGTATGCCGTCTTTGTCTAATACTCGGCTTGATTCTTGTACAAATTTATCAAGAGGTTTGAAGTGCTGTGCCGATTCTAGAGCAATGACCCTGTCAAATGCCGACTCTCTAAATGGTATTGTAGTGGCAGTAGAATTAACAAGTTCAAGATTTTTATTATTCCCAAGTAACTGTTTTGCAAATCTTAATTGATTTTGATTTATGTTAAGACTTGAGATATCTAAGACAGGATATTTTTTTTTCCAAATTATTGCAGGCTCTGAAAACCCGCTTCCAACATCAAGCAAGTTTTTTGCATTTTTTAGATCTGATATGTCACCTATGATGTCACATAGATTTGTTTGGGCTGCAACTGGATCCCTAGTATCTTGTTTCCAGTATCCAAAGTTGAGCATATTGCCGCTTGTGGCAACCTGCATTATTGAAGAAAGGTAATCGTAGAGATTAATTACATCTGTTTCATTTCGGCGAAACGTCCAAAATAATAGATCTTTTAGATTTGGATTTACCAACTTTCTAAGAATGAATCTAATGTAATTATTAAGATATGGAATTGCTGAACTTTTTATTGCACTCTAAATTAATAAATTCATGGACTCGTGTGATTCTAGGACTAGGTCATATAAAAACGGAAAAACTTTTGAACAATGTAGAGACATTGCCAAGACATTAAGTGCAGCTCTGAAAGAAAAAATCAATCAAAAAGGTGAGGTCCAGTGGTCCGAAATTCTAGAGTCTGCAGATCATGATGAGCTTGTCTACAAACTCACACTGAAGTTTCTGCGACAAGACGGTTATGATATTGGAAACTGGAAAATTCCTCGAGTTGCAAAAACTAGTTAGGTTGTATGGCACAACTGCCATTTTGTGTTTTTTTTAGTTTACGTGCCATGATTATTGGTGTAACTAATAATATTGGAATTGATATTGCAATAAAGATGGTCTGAATCTCAGCTTCGTATGTGGTCAAAAACAGAGTAAAACTTGTAGCTCCTGCACCAAATCCAAAAAGCATTGTAAAGGCAGTTCCTGCACATGTTGGACATCCAACAAATAGACCAGTAACTGCACCAAATGTTCCTACCTTTCCTCCTGAACGCATGATAGAAAATACTGCTGATGATAATGCAAAATTAATTCCAACAAGAAATGAAACCACTACTAAAAGTACCAGATTCAATGGTATTATCTGCAGTCCAACATGTTCTGTAAAAAAGGCAAAAATCATAGGCATGTATCCTGGAAGATCACAACATGGTGATAGCTCAACATGTGGGGGTTTTGGAAAACCATAGTCTGTGGCATTAATGTCTGGTTTGTAAATTATGATTCCAGATGTAATGGCAAAAAATACTCCATATCCTATTGCACTAACAAGAAGTATTCTTTTTGATCTCTTGTTGTTGATGGCATTTGCTATTATGGATGAGACTGAAGAATCTGAAGCAGAAATCTTTGATCTGTAAAACTTGTGCAGACCCCAACCTATGGCTACAAATGCAGCTACAAGTACTACATATGTTGCAACAGCAAGTCTCTGTAATGCAGGCATTGCAGCCGGAGTAACAATCGTGGAATCATTTTTTGCATATGCAAGAAAAGATACTGCTATAGCTACAAACCCTATGATTATCAAAGCACGATAAGATCTACCTATGGTTTTCTGCTTTTCCACTGGATATGGTTTTAAAGTCTAACATTAAATTCTATCTTTGATTACCCAAAGTGTTTATTTGTAATGATGAGAACAGAGGTTTGTTTGAAGATAGACGAACCTCCAGACTCTGATTATGCAACTACCAAAATCACCTATGTTGGTTTTGTAGATCCTTATGGTGTAGAGGGCTTGGTTATCTTAAGATCTGAGGATGGTAAGGAATTTCACATGCGCGCTTTTTCTGGCGAAGTGGCACGACATATCACAAATTTCATTGAAGGCCGCCGTGATACAATTCCTACAATATACAACATGATTGAAGAAATTGCAGAACTAAACGAGCTAATCTTGGTTAGGATAAAAGTTTACGAGAGTGGTTCTGTCCTACGAGCAAATATTTACTTTACAGGAAAAAATGAATTTGTAATGCGAAACTATAGGGCATCAGACGCAATTGCTCTTGCGACATTTTACAACGTTCCTATACTGGTAAGAAAAAATCTTTTAAAAGAAAAAATGGAAGTCTAAGTTACAATCTGTTCTAGTTTTCCTTCTTCTTTGGCGCGTTTAATCTCCATCGCAATTCTTCTTCCCACACCAAATGTTTCACCATACTTGTACTTGGTATAAGGACTGGTTGTGGCAAGAATTGGATTGCCTGGAACTCTTAGTGAGACGTCATACACCACAATGTCCAAGTCTTTTGTAATGACACTTTGTAGTGAGAATGGCCCAATTATTCCAGGTGGGTATTCTCTTCTAACTGCAGCAACAAACTTGTCGCCTGCTTCGATTATCTTTTCAAGTAGTGATTCTCTTACACTGGCAGGTGTGTGTCCTACCTCTATATTTTGAAGTTCAATGTCTGTCTCAAGTTGTTGCTTTGCTGGGAGGGATACAAAATCGTGCAGGTTAGTTTGCAGCCGTCTTTCTATTCCAAGAAAGTCTACCTCCTCTGATATTGGAGTGTGAAAGTAATTGAAGTTAAAGTACGTCCCTATGACATATTCTTCAATGCTTGCAGTTCTTAATGCCTCTCTTTCAATCAAATCGTGTTTTATCTTGGTCTCTGTTTTTTCTTTAAATTCAGAATACGATGATACAGTGAAAAACGCACGTTCAAGTTTGCGTTTCTTTTCCTGAACCTTGACTATGACCGGTCTGTCTATGTCTTTTGGATTTTTGAAAAGCTTTGGATGTCTGACTCTGGCTTTTTCAAGCAAATAATATTGGTTTTTTTTGTTTGCTCTTTCCTCTGCTTGGAACAGCTTTCTGTTCCCAAATAATGGAAGATTTAGTTTGTTTTCTACTCCAACATATCCTAGGTATGCAGTTAATGCTCGGTGTGGTACAATTATGGTATTTAATGCACGTAACTGTGATTGCACTTTATTGGATAACATATCTTTGAATTTGTTTACTATGATCATGTCATCAGCTATGCGGGAAAATCTCTTGTATGGTATCTCTCTTCCTTTTTGACAAATTACCACAGTTCGAAAATTTTCATCTTTTGCGCCATCCATTACTTCTAGTGCAGAATGACTTCCAAGAACGCCTATTGTAAGATCAGAATAACTTTTAACAATATCTTGAATCTCTGATCTTTTTATCATGCTGCATCTATTTGTCGTGGGTAAAAAAGCGTTTTACTTTAGGTCTTCTTTATCTTTGAACTCTTTTAGTTCTTTTTCTGCTTCGATTCTGCCTTTCTCATATTCACCCTTGGCTTTTCCAAAAGTTCTTGCTAGTTCTGGGATCTTCTTTGCACCGAAAATTAAAACCCCGATTATTACTACGGCAATTATTATATTTTCATATGCCATGTATGCATTATTTTATCTAGATCAAGATTTAAGTGTTTGAACCTGCTTTGCCCTTCTTTCAGATAATGCCATACCTACAAGGTACAGGCCAATCATGGGTCCTGCAACAAACCACATGGTAACACCACTTCCGTCTGGAGTTATGGCAGCTCCTAGAATTATCATGGCAAATATTGCATACCTTATGTTTCGCCTCCAAAACTTTTCATCAATCATGCCTGATGCAGTTATTGCATACATTATGAGTGGGAGCTGAAATGCTATTCCAAACGTTAGCAAAAATTGTAACACAAATGATATGAAATCGACAATATTAAGAAATGTAAGTAAATCTGCAGATTCGCCATATTTGTAAAGAAAACTAAGGATGTATGGTGTAACAAAGTAATATGAAAAAACACATCCTGCTATGAATAGACCTATTGCAGGAACTGTTATGTTTCTAATTATCTGAGTTTCTTTCTCATCCAGTGCAGGTGATAGAAAACCAACAAACTCTTTTACGATTATTGGCATCGCAAATACAATTCCAAGCAGTATTGCAATATAGAACTGGGCAAAAAATGCCTGTCCAGGGGCTGTTTGAATAAGCTGAACAGTAGGTGGTAACAATTGATGTTTCATGATTATTGTTGTCTGAGCTGCTATGTTATCAAATGGGCTGAATGTTGGATAGTACAAACCTATTCCATTGTAACTGATTGGTGTTAGGTGAAAGCCTAAGATGAAAAATGAGATTGCTCCAACAGCAATCAACATTCTAAATATTCGCTTTCTAAACTCTTCTAAATGCTCGCTGATGGTTAACCGCTTATCCATTGGAGATCAATAGACATAGCTACTTCTTCCTTATCTACTTTCCAGGGATTGGCAATATTTTATTAGATGGTAGATTGCTTTGCTCTTGCTCTGCTGTAGTAAAGTTTTCTAGTTCTACGGTCAGTTCTGTACTTGTCTCAAAAGTAGTTCCTAATTGCATAGCCAATTCTGTAATCTCTTGCGGTGTGTAAATTTCACGCGATCCTTTTAGAAATATCCTGCTGCCTTTCTCAGCAACTTCGCCACCAAATTTGTCTTTTAGAAACTTTGTAATTTTTTCTACTTCTTCCTGCGGTATCTGATTATGATAAAACACAATTCCAGGAACGGATTGATAATCCCAAGGAGTTCCATTTCTGTAACAAAAGACACCAAAGACAGAGCCTTTGTCGTCTTTGACGCACTTTATTTCCCAAATCAGAACCTTTTTTGGATCATATTGTGCTTTTTTAAGATCCTCTACTGTAAGCTTCCAATAGCGTAATCTGCTCATCTTATGAATGATTAAATATTCGCTTATAAAATTGTGTGCATGGAAGTTATTCCTGTAGACAGACTTGAGCTCTTAACTGAGATGGAGGAAAAATATGAAAAAAAGGATAAAGAATACTTTGTTCATCTATTAGATCACAAGGACTTTGTTATACGATGTAGGGCAGTATGCATACTAGTTGACATTGGTGGCGAAGATGTAGTGCCACATGTTGCAGGAATTTTAAAAAATGATCCTAATGAATTGGTAAGACACGAAGCTGCATTTTCCTTGGGCCAGATGTGTCTTCGAAGTGGCATCGGACCACTTGAGGATGCAACAAAAAATGATCCGAGTTTGTTTGTAAGACATGAAGCAGCAGTAGCATTAGGTGTCATAGGTGCAAAAGAAGCAAAGGAGACACTTGAAAAAGCACTTCATGATCCAAGTGAGCAAGTAAGAGATTCTGCAGTTGTTGCACTTTCAAATCTAAAATTCATGGAAAGCTTGAGCAAAAACGCGAAATTTGCAAGACTCACCGGTGGCTAGATAGGAGTTACCAAGGTTCCTTCCGGCATTGCCTTAAAATCATATATTGCATCAATATTGGAATTTTCAAAAATCTCTGAATCATGAGTTATTATGATAAACTGAGATATTGCATCAATATTTGATTCAAATGCCTGGGATAGGACATTTACTAGCGATTTTCTTCTCTCATGATCCAAGTGAGTTGTTGGCTCATCAAGAATTATGAAATTCAAGTTAGATGAGCCCATCAAGTGTGCCATGCCTAACCGTAATGCTAACGCAACACTTACTTTTTCACCACCACTTAGAGACTCTAGATCTAAATTCGTGTTTCCAGAATAACATGTGATTCCTATATCTCTTGCTTTGTCCTCAAGTGTAATTCTATGGATTTTTACATTGAACGTTGACAAATATTCTGAGGCCTTTTGAGATATAATGTTTAGTGCCCATGAACGAAGACTTGTTGCAACTGGACCGTCTCTATTGTAAATTTGGCTGCGGATAGTTTCAAGATGTGAAACATATTCTTTGACATTGTGTAATTCAGATAATGTCTGTTGGTTTTTTTCAAATTCTTCTTTGTATAATTTCATCTTTGTACATATAGCGCCAATTTCCTGATCAATGCTGCTGAGAAGTTTTCGTTGTTGTTCTAGCTTTATCTTTAAATTTCTAAAATTATTTGCATCAAAATCTTTTGTTTCATTAATTAACGCAGAAATGGAATTTATTACATCTGTTGAATGCTGGTCTATTGCCATTTGCATGAGATTTCCACCTATGGCTATCTCTGGAATTTCTCTTACACTGGATCTGAGTTTCCATATTTCATTTTCAAGTGCTGTCAGGTCATCTTTTGTCTTTATGCAGTAAAGTGATAAAACTGCCTCTGCTTTTTCTATCTGCCTGGTCTTTAATTCCAATTCTTCTTTGTTTTTCAAAATTCTTGATTCATGAGATGCAACCTCATCTGCTTTTTTCTTGAGCGCTTCAAGTTCTTTCTTTAGTTGCTTTTCATCAAATAACGGATTTAGACTATCAACTCTTGAATTACATACTGGGCACTTGCCATCAATCAAATGTATTTTTCCTGCTAACTCTTGGTGACTTTTGATTTTGCCTATCTTTTCATTGGTTTCTTTTGATTCCATACGATATCTTTCAAGGTCGTTTTCTATCTGTTTTCTATCTGATTCTATCTGAGGTTTTATCGATATTAGGGATAAACTATTTGTAGACTCGGCAAGTTTTTTTTCTTTCTCAACCAAATCTCGCTTAAAATCAACTATCTTGTTACGGACATATTTGACAAGCTCTTCTTTCCTGATTTCTATTTCTTTTATCTTCAATTCTTTAGGAGTATCTTCATCTATCTTTTTTTGTATCAGGAAAAATTCTTTTTCCTGGGACGCTTTTTCTTCTTCAAGTTTTCTTTTCTGTGGGTCTAAAATGGTAATCTCTTTTCCTAAAAATTCATTTCTTGTCTTTAACATGCTTATGTCTGTGTCATCGTATCCTAGATTGGATTTGATCGATTCTCTAAACGCATCTATTGATTTTTTCATAAAATCATGCGCAGTATCTAGTTTGTCAATTCCTATGATGGCATTAACAAGCTCCTTGAATTTTTTTGGATCAGCCTCTATGATTGATTGTAACTCCCCCTGCTGAACAATTGATGCTACCTTCAGTTTTTCAAAATCTAAACCAACGAGGTTTTCTATCTCTTTTGTCATCGATTCCCCGAACTGTTTTCTTTCTCCTGCTGCGAGTGGTACTAGTTTATCGTTTTTCTTTTCGTAAAGCTGCGCAGATGACGTACCTTTTGCATCTATTTTGCGAAC
>JAJPGX010000042.1 GCA_021325595.1 Nitrososphaerota archaeon
ATTGATCATCCTGATGTAATAATGTCTGGCATAAACAACACATTTTCTATTGAATTATTAAATGATCAACAAATGCCTTTGTATGTTGATCATGATATCACTGTTAATTTAGTTTCAAGTGATCCAAAAGTTGTAGATTTGCCAGCAAATGTTCAGATTCCAAAAGGATCATACTTTACAACATTTGTTGTGCAGGCAAAAAATGAAGGCCAATCAGAAATAGCTGTCTTGGGAGATGAAGTACCGCTTTCAAAATTCGATGTTAATATTTCAAGTCTTGTGCCTGAAGTCAGCATACAGTCTCCAGATTTTGGAGCTACTCATGCACCATTGAATGTAAATGTTGTTGCCATGTATCACAAAGTACCATTACGAGACCTCCATGTTGAATGGACAGTCGACGGTGGTAATATACAACAAATGGACAAAGTAACAGATAGTAACGGAATTGCCAAAATCAGTGTCATATCAAATGACGCAGGAACTTTGCATATATCTGCCAGTGTCTCAGGCGGGCTCTATCAGACTGCAACAGCGTCAAAAGACATCACAATAAATGCTCCGTTATCTGCTAATACATCATCGCAACTACTTCAAGGGGCAACACAAAGCACTTTCACAATATTTGGAATTAATCCCTTTATGATTGTGATACCTATAGCAGGTGGCATAGGATTTATTATTTTTAAGAAAAAAGACATGCTATCATCTATGATGGAACAGAGTGGTCTTGGAGAAAAATTTTCAGAAATAAAAGATAAAGTAAGCGGGTTAGGAAAAAAGTAAGAGTGGTTTGACAACTCCCTTGACTGCAGATAGGTGTGCAAGTAACGCATTTCCTACTGTAGAATTTCTACTGAGCATAAACAAGGAGAAAAACCCTTCAAAAAATGTCATGGTGTTTTGGATATATGTGGTGTGAATCAATTGCATGGTAGTAAAAAGAACTGTTCCAGTTACTACCGTAAGGACCACTGTATAGTATATTGTGTATTTTTTTGTAGACGGATTGTGAAAGGCCGAGAACAATTTCATAAACGTTATTCCACAGACAGGGATTTAACAATATTCTACCAAATTTGGAAACGTGCGATCAGATTATGATTTATATCTTAACAAGTAACTGGACAGGCGTTTATCTGGAAAGTTGCAAGACTTGTCATAATTTAACAAATGAGATACTATGCTAGAATCAGTTTCCCAATTATATTATATACGAATAATTTTAGCACTGGTAATGTTACTTACAGCTTCCTTTCTTGACATAAGAAAAAGGGAGATCAATGACATGTTATGGATTGGGTTTGGAGCTATTTCTGTAGTTTTGATCTTTTTTGATACTGATGTCTGGCATACTGTTTTTACATTGGCATTTGCTATGATAATAGCGCCTGTCGCACTTTTACTTTGGAGATTAGGTATTTTTGGTGGAGCGGATGCCTTGTGTTTGATAGTGCTTGCATCTCTTGCACCAATGCAGACGCTAAATAACACGCAGATAACACCATTTACATCTCTTACAAATGCAGCAATATTCTCAATTGCCCCGATTTTTGTCAATATTGGCAGAAACATGATTGCCGTTTTAAGAAAAGAGGATCTTTTCAAGGGAGTTGAAGCATCAAAACTAAACAGGGCAATGGCTTTTTGCATAGGCTACAAGACAAAAAACATTCCAAAGTACAGTTTTTCCATGGAACGTATGACTGATGGGATTAGAAAGCTTGATTTTTCACTCAAACATGCTGAAAATGAAACATTCTGCACAGCTGAAAATACTTGGGTTACTCCTGGTATACCGTATATAATTTACATCACTGCAGGCTTTATCACACAGATCTTTTACGGTGATCTAATATTGAATATGATTCCAAGATAAAGTATATTTTATTTCATCAATCAAACAAGCTAGGAATATTTTGAAGATTTATTACATGTAAAATTGGAGGAGCCATATGGCACTAAAAGTAGCATTGATCATATCGATTGTATCAATCGTATTATTGGCTATTTATGGCGCTGATTCTATTTTGGCCATAACAGAGAAAATTGGTATTCAAAATTCTGCCTTTCTTAATATTGATGTCAAGGTAAGAGGAGTAGTATTTGGCTTAATTCCTGCTGCCCTTTTGATAATTTCATATTTTATCACGAGACAAGAATCATCAAAAATATTGGGGATCCTAATAATTGTTGGAGGCGCTTTGATGATGATAGGTGTTGGAATAATATTTGCTTTGGCAGCAAACCAAATCCCAGACTCGGGTAAAGGTGAATTTGGGGCAGTTGTCGGTATCGGAATAATCATAGCCATTTTGGGCGGATTAAAAATTAAAAAATCACGCTAATTCATAATATAACAATATGCAAACATGCTCAAAGTGTGGAAAAGAATCAAAAAAGATCTATGATTGCGAGCATACAGAAGATAAAGAATTTTGCACAGAATGCTATACCGAACTTTATTATTTGACCGAGCCTATCGATAACAAACAAGAATCTTGATAGTACTTTTCCAAATCTTTTAATTGTAAATGAGGACGCGTTGTAATATGCAAGCTGTTATTTTATCTGGAGGAAAGGGAAAAAGGTTGCAGCCAATAACGAGTTATATTCCAAAATCACTTGTACCAGTAGATAATGTTCCAATAATAGAATGGCAGATAAGATATTTCAAGAGATTTGGAATAAGAGATATTGTAATTTGTGCCGGTCATCTATCAAATCAGTTGATAAATCATTTGGAATCAAAAAAACTAGACGTACAAATTAGATTTTCTATTGAAAATACACCTCTGGGAACTGGCGGAGCTATAAAGAAGGCTAGAAAGTATATCAAATCTGATACTTTTTTTGTCATAAATGGAGATGTTATTACAAATATCGATTTAAAAAAATTACAAACCGCAAATTCAATAGCCGTGATCCCACTTAGAACTGCCTATGGTGTGATTCATACACTTGGAAATAAAATTACAAAATTTGAAGAAAAACCGGAAATTTCAAACAATTGGATGAACTCTGGTATATATTATCTAGACAAGACAATTTTTGATCATCTGCCTCAAAAAGGTAATATTGAAACTATAGCATTTCCGTCACTAGCAAAAAAAAGGCAATTAAATGTAGTCAAATTCACAAACGTGTTTTGGAATTCTATTGATTCTCACAAAGATATTGAAACATGCTCATCTGACATGAAAAAAAACCAGTATGAAAAATTCCTGCAGGTGAAATAATTTTGCGAATCGGATTTAGTCTAGGTTCATTACTTACTGTCGACCAAATAATGGCATGTTCTAAAATATTATCCGAACATGAACCAGACTCAATTTGGATACCTGAAACATGGGGCATGGAATGTGCTTCTGTCATAGCATCTGTTTCACAGATAGCAAAAAAACCAAAAATAGGTTCATCAATAATGAATATCTATTCAAGAAGCCCAGCACTTACTGCCATGACCGCTGCTACTTTGGATACAATATCTCAAGGCAGATTCATTCTAGGACTTGGAACAAGTAGCCAAGCTATAGTTGAGGACTGGCATGGAATCAAGTTCAATCATCCTGTTTCAAGAATGCAAGAATATGTGGAGATAATTCGATTAATTCTAGCTGGAAAAAAAGTCAATTATGATGGAAAGTTTTTTCATTTAAGAAATTTTAGGCTTTTAATCTCGCCATATCGAAATACTATTCCGATATATCTTGCAGCTATTAACCAGAAAATGGTAGATTTAACTTGGAATGTTGCAGACGGTGTTATATTTTATCTAAGACCAATTAATGAATTAAAGGAGACTATACAAAAAATGCAAAGAAAGCGAAAAATCAATGTTGCATGCCAACTGATAACATCACTATCAGAAAATGCAGATGATGCAATAACAAGAGCAAAAAAAACAATAGCGTTTTATGTGTCAGTTGGAAAAATTTATCGTGAATTCTTGGAAAAGAATGGATTTGAGAAAGAAATTAAATTAATCTACGAAGAATACCAAAAATCAGGTTTCAAGGATAATCACATTTATGTTACAGATGATATGACAAAGTCATTAGCTATATGTGGAACGCCAGATGATGTACACAAGCAACTTGCAAGATTTGTTAGTTCAGGTATTGATCTTCCAATACTTCAATTCAATCCGGTAGGTGATGTCAAAGTGTCATTTAGTATGCTTGTTTCAACTTTAAAGGAGGAAATGAATTGAGAAAAGTCGGAATAGCTGCATCCGGTTTAACAGAGTTTTCTAAAAACGATCTACCGATTGACACACTTATGCTCTCTGCTGTTAAATCTCTCTTTGACGAATCTCAAAATCTATCACAAAAAGATATTGATGTAGTCATAACATCGACAAATGACAACAACAAGTATTTGGCCAATATAATATCAGAATTATCTGGAATTAGTCCAAAGTCTGCGCATGCCATAGAAAGCTTGTGCAATTCAGGTACTAGTGGCATCGTATCAGCATATTCTTATGTTGCTTCCGGTCTTGCAGACTCGGTACTTGTAATAGGCGCTGAAAAATCCAACAATCCTGGATTGGTATTAGAATGGGACAAGTCACGTGGTCAGTATACGCATCCCATATACTGGTCATCAATGTTCACAAATGCACACATGCGCAAATACGGCACAACATTAGAAGATATTGCATATGTTAGTGCTAAAAATCACAGAAATGCTATAAACAATCCTTATGCATTTTTTAAAAAAGAGTTCACAATAGATGAAATTATGAAATCAAAACCACTTACTGAAAATCTGAGACTTTATGATTGTTCCATGCCATGTGATGGTGCTGCGGCGGTACTGGTTTCAGCAGAGAATACTATTAAAAAATTCACTGATTCTCCAGTCTGGATTTCAGGAATAGGTCAAAAATCCATCTCTGCTGGATTTACAAAAAATGAGGAACTCACATCAATGTCATCAGTAATTCAATCAGCATCCTCGGCGTGTCAGATGGCAAAAAAAACTATTTCTGACATCGATGTGGCAGAATTGCATGATGCCTTTGGCATATGTGAAATAATTGAACTTGAGGATCTTGGGTTTGCGCCAAAGGGGAAAGGTAGTACATATGTTAAAAATCTCTATGATACTGATGACAAGAAAATAAATCCAAGGGGAGGCTTGATTGGAAGCGGCCACCCTCTTGGCGCCACTGGAATAGCACAAACAATAGAAATATTTCAACAATTGCAAGGAAAGGCCAACAAACGACAAGTAGAGGGAGCAAAAACAGGATTGGTCCAAAATATGTCCGCTGCAGCTACTTCCTCAACAGTACTCATACTAGAATCATGAACAAATTCGAACAAGAATTAAAAAATAACAATTTTGTTTGTACTTTTTGTACTCATTGCAATAAACTTGTGTGGCCTATAAGTGATTTTTGTAACCAATGTTTTGGCATGGCTATATGGAAAAAGGTGAACAGAACAGCCAAGCTAATAGAATTCTCACGTAAGGATGGTGAAATATTTTGCATCTCCGAGTTTGAAGATGGGCTGAGAATAATGGGAAACATAATAAATGCACCAAATTTACAGATTGGGCAATCATTGAATCTTGTAAAATGTGACTATGAAAACGGACATGCAGTGTTTATCTTAGAACCTATCTACTGATTTTATTCGAATTTCTTTCTATGTTTTTTCCAAAAATTTTGATATGATCATATACCCCAAATGCGTATAATATGTATGACCATAACAATACTACATCCACTGGATGTCCGGTATAGTACGTCTCAGTAAATTGTGCGAATTGAAAACCAGTATCTCCCAAAAATGAACACACTATCCCTATGCAAATTAGTGACCAAGTAAAGTTAACTTCGCCCCTAAAGAAAAGGGATATTCCTATAATTGCTGGAACAAAAATTATCGAGTCAGCAATCGGATACGTAGTAGCAATTATGTTTTCAAACCATGAGACTTTTGGATCAAAGGAGTAAGCCATGTAAATGCCTGGAATTGCCATAGCTATTGATACGGATATTGCAGTAACTAGCATTTTTCTTGTTATCGCTTTTTTTATTGGTTTGATGTAATTTATTAAAAAGAGCAACATAAACGGATATCCTGCAATGTAGAATACATCTGCAAGAGATGGAAATGGGTTCACATGATAAATTAATTCGTATACTGTCCACAGAGTTTCAGCTATGAACCATGATGTCATGGCGCCAAGAAATAATGCCCAGGCTTTTCCATGAGAGCCTTTGAGTCTGAATCGTACTGCCAGAATCAAGGTCAAAATTACTAGCGCTCCTGTTATGTGAACATACATCAAATCTGTCGTGATTTCGCCTATCTGTTTATCTATATACGTTGTACCAATTATGACTAACCCAATAATGAAAAGACATGCCAGTAATGGTTTGGCTGATCTGTTTTGTTCGATTATTAGCATCTTATCTGCCTATTGTTTTGATTAATACTTCTATTCCTTTGTCGCTCATGTGATCTTGAAGTTCAACGGTTATAGCATGAACAATTGTATGATACGAACTGCCAAAAACTGATTTTAGTATATCTTCTAGATACTCAGGATGATCATAGCAGTCAGGCAGGTAACATTGGTACTTTTTATACAACTCGTTTGTTACTTTATCTAATACTGGTTTTCCTATACTCAAAAGAGTCTTATCAATTGCAAGTGCGACCAAGGCCTTCATTATGTACGGTTTATCATAATTCATACCGCTGTCAATAGGTATGAATTTTGATTCAAAATGATCTTCTTTGTTTCTATGAAAAAATTTCATTTCATCACTCACCTTTACTATCTTTAAAGTATCTAGAGTTTGACCAAATATACGTAAACAATAATCTGAGTGCATATATCATGGAATAAGAATCTGTCCACATTATCAGAATGTTCTTAGCATCGTTGGTTTTTTTCATAAACAAGACTGCTTCATTATCATCTTTTATAATAAAGCATAAATCTTCTTTAATTTTAAGTGGCATTCTTTTTACTTTATTTTTTAGCGATCCTGAAAAAATATACTCTGTTTTACTTGAAGAAGATGACACTAGCTGTGTCTCTACTTTGGAATCCCTCATTAATTCTAGAAATCCTGCGTGATAAAATTTCATAAAATCCTTTTCTGATGCAAGTACCTGAATTGATTCTTTTGCATTTATTAGCATCTCACTTATTTTGCTAGTCATTTGATTCTGACCTTGTAGCATTTGAAATTTCCCATCTTTTATTTCGTCCTTATCTAATCCAAACTTTGGCATTGTCTCCCAAAGTGCTACAATGTCTTTTTCCTGGTTTTCTAAGCTTTTGACTCGTTCTTTTTCTGCATTGATTAAAACTCCTATGGCTTTATCAAGTGGATAGGCGCTAAATTTAATCGGATGTTGAAATGACGCAGATACGATTCCGTTGTTTTGTAGGTTTGTCAGTAGATGATATGTCTCGGTTCTTGGAATCTTGAGTGCTTTACTTATTTGTGTAGCAGTACTGGGACCGTGCTTTTCCAAGAATAGGAAAACCTTGGATTGATTTTGAGTTAGACCAAATTTTGATAACTCATTTTTCATTTTATCAAATAGCACATCATATTCACTAGGTTTTGTATCCGGTACGGATTCGGATATTGAAAGATTAGTCATATCCTGTGTCATATTACAATAATACGGGATACAATTCTTAGAGATCAGTGTGTAATACCCTATTACACAGGTTATAACTTATGTCTAGCGAAGATTTTGTGTTATAACTGATATTTCATTTATGATGCATTGCAAGTCATCATCTTTTTGTCCTAGTTTGCCAGTGTTTTTTATCAGTATTGCAGTAAGCATAGCATTTACTATCTCAACAAGTTTTGGTGTACCTTGATTTTTCTTCACAGATAAAACACCTTCATCTCTTTGTGAATTGCCTACATCACATGAACAGCTTGTTGCTTGTTGAAACATGTTTCTATCTTCTTTCTGTATAATAAAAAGATGTTCTACCACTTTTGGAAATTAAATCAACTATTAATCATCATTAAGTAATATGATATTATGACACGATCTGTTTGTTACTGTATGTAAAATTTCATTAGATGGTTTTTTGATGTTTGTATAGCGCATATGCTATTACCATATAGCTTGCATACCAACATAAGTTTACTGGGCTGACCAGTGTATAGGTGCCAAAACTGTCAAGATACGAAAACCACACATCTCCAGTTGTTTGAAGTATAATTCCAATTAAAAGAACCAGCCAGGCTACACCAAGTATTCCTTGTCTGAAGATTCTAGCGCCTAACATGGTACCAGATAGCGTACTTGAAGAGAGCATAACATAAGCCAAACCTGCGAAGAACATGGCATCGATGTTGGTGGCATCTTCTATTGATAAAATACTGTATATTGATGTGATAACAATCGGAATTGCTATGACCCATGCTTTAGTTATCTTGCTTATTTTTGGCTTGAAAAATCGTATGTTTAGGAAAAGGTGGATCATAACCATTGGATAGAATGAATAAAAGACAATATCCGCAACAGTAAATGTGGTATCTAGTCCAAGTACATCATAGACTCCATAAATTGACTCGCCTACTGCGTTTAGTGCTAGTGCAATAGCTAATGCGAGATACGCCTTTCCAAAAATTTCGGTTCCGCGATATTTTTTAGCTGTATAAAATCCAAATGCAGCTGCAATGGATGGATTTATGACGGAAACTACATCTACAAGTTTTGATGCGTCACCAGGATTAGGAAATGCGTAATAAAGGTAAGTTTGAAATGATACTACTATCACTCCAATTAAAATTAGAATTTTATAATTAATCGAAGTTGCAAGACGTTCTGGTACTATGTCAGGTTCAGACTTTTTTCCCTTCCATGCTAACAATAATATCTTAACCTCTAATCATTGGCATGATGGAGCTGTTGTTAAGATATTCTCTTGCTGGTTGAACTTGAATCACTACTTTGTTCTTTTCCATGTGGATCTGAATGTTTTCAAATACTGCTTTGTATTTGTTAACTATCTTTCCATCACGAGTTGTTTGGTGTCCACTAATAGTTAACAATCCATTTTGAATTAGACTATTGATCTTTCTGTACCCTGATGTCTGAGGAATGTTACAATCCTCTAAAATCTCTGAAATTATCTTGGATTTGTCAAGCACAGAATTTAGAATATTTTTAGTATCATCGTCACCAATTGCCTCTAAAATTACTTTGTTGATCCTAGAGTCGCCAATACTTATCCATTCTTTATTCTCGACCTTGTTTTGTTCTATGACCATTATGTTTTGTAATAACTTTCTTTCAATGCCTTCTGCACCATCACCAAAGAATTCTCTTAATACCATGTCTAATTTAGGAAAATCACCTGATGCTTGAACTAAATTTGTGCCAAATTTTTCAAATAGCCTTTGTTCTATTTTTTCCACGGTGGTTTGACCTAGGTTGTCCTTTATAACATCAACTAGCGACTTGCCTATTAGGCAATCAAACGCTGGCATGCTATACCCTATCGACTTTTAATTAAAATGACTTTGTCTGTAATAGTACGGTATGACAATATTGATCCTTGGATCAGCATAATTTGACGCCTGTACTAAAAATCATGCTTTTAAGAAGTAATATATGAGTAGTAGACTTATTCTCGATGAGAATAACCTTAGAAGTTTACCTGTTGAAAAACGCCTAAAACGTTGCATCGAGATAGTAGAAAAAGAGGATGATGAATCACTCCGCTGGGATGCTGTTTGGCTTGCAGGGGAGGTAGCAGAAATAGTTGGCTCTAAAAATCCACTATTTACAAAAGTAGCAGATTTGATGTCTTGGGTATTAAAAAATGATACAAATGGAGTGGTAAAGCACGAGGCATGTTATCAAATAGCTGCAAGAGATATGAGAGATAAAATACCTGACCTTGTTCAAACTGCACTGTTTGATACTAGTGTGGTAGCAAGACATGAAGCATTGGAATCATTAGGGTTAATGCGTGCTTTTGATAGTACAAAATTAATTTTAGAAGCAACCAAAGATCCAAATCCTGATGTGAAAGAAACTGCAGACTTTGTAATCAAAAGATTGCACAGATTAGAAAAACTACATGGTGCAAGAAAAACCTACAAACCATCAGACATCGTTTAAAGGCTTTTAAAATTTATTTTGGTCTTTCCATTTTTGTAACTGATTGTTTTCCGGCTAGCCTATTTCTGAGAAGATATAGACCTGCAAACGCAATGCTCACAGAAACCACATTTGCTATATTTACCTGCTCATTGAGAATCGCATATGCCAATACTATGCCAAAACCAGAATTAATAGAATACAACAATATGGTACGTACCGCACCTATTAGTTTTAACGCTGTTATGAAAAGTGCAGTTGACATGCCTATGCTGATTATGCCTATTATTGCTATGATTGGTATCTGTATAGGTTCAACAGATAATGGGATTTGAAAGATAAACATCAAAGAAAGAGCAAACAGGCCCGCTGCAAATGATGATAACTGTGTTATTCTTTGAGATCCTAATCTGTTGCTTACATAGTTTGACATGTTGATATCTAATGCCCAAAACAATCCAGCTACAAGAAGTAAAATGTCGCCTATTACAAGTTTTGATGTTTCGATACCATTTGTGTAAAAATCATATCCTATTGGTATGATTATCATTCCTGCGATCATCATCGAAAAAGGTATCCGCTCCATCTTCTGTAATCTCTCCCTGAAAATGATTATTGCTAAAATGGCTGAAAACAAAATTTCACCATTATTGAGAACAGAAGCGTTTATTGCAGTAGAATAATGCAACCCAAAAAAATACGTAATTAATGCTGCACTCTCAGCTATCCCAATTAGCGCTACAAAAAATAGATCCTTTTTTTGAACATGTCTTAACGAAATACTTTTTCTAGCAAATGGAGTAAAGAATAATCCATTTACAATAAATATGATAAATGCGATGGTCAGAGGGCTTACTTCTGAAAAAGGAACCTTGTCTGGAACCAAGAGTGCTTTTGAAAGTATCTGTCGAAACGCTTCCAAAGTAGCAGCCAATATTATTGCAATATACCCTAAAGTAGTAGGACTAAGGGTTTTTGTTCCTATAAGACGTACCATGTCCTAAAATGTGAAAATATCATAAAAGCATCAAGAGGTAGTAAATTTGACTTAATCTTAGTAAAATCTCACCTAATTCAGAATATTGTATGTTCTTTTTCATACTCACAACGTGCTATATCTATTAACACAAAAATAGGAATAGTTGAATTCAAAAATAGTCTCAGCATTATCTCTTGTTACAAGCTCGGTGATTTTCTTAATTTTTGCTGGTTTTAATATAATAACATGGTCAAATGGCATAGTCCAATCTGATATTTTGGCAAAACCATCAGTTCTAAAAAACATAAGCGATGATAATCTCACATTATTGATTGGAATATGGTTAGCACTCATAGTCTTTGGAGGTTATTTATTAACCCACATTCATTTTAGAGTTTTAAAAAAGGAGGCTAAATAATGTTCATTGCGTATGAATGCAAAGATGATGAGCATGAGAAGTGCCTTACTGTACCATGTGATTGTAGTTGTCACAGAAATTACCATAATGCCATCATGTGGAAGAACTAACACGTGCATATTATGACAATCTAGGGAAAAACCAAAGTTGTTTTTTCTAGTTCTATTATTGGAATATACAAAGACATGCCATCGTTTCCAACTTTATCCACAAAAGTAAAATCACCACTTAATCTTTTCATTTCTATGAATTTTTTTGGGGGTTTACTTTTTTCTAATAAATAATGTACAACTATTCCTCCAATTGTACCAGTTTGTATGAATACTATCTCTTGATTTTTGTAATTTATGCTGTATAGTAAAGGAACCACCCCTAGCATAGATTGCGATGAGTACAATATGACTTTCAAAAGATCTTCATAATTTTTGTATTTTAGATATGTTATTGGATTTTCAGTGGACATACCACTTACATTTTAGATCCATCTTATTAATCTGATGTAGATATATATGCAGAAATATGCTCTGAAAATAGGCTACATGGTGTTAATATAATTACCACGCACTCTATATTTTGAATTATCTTTTCAATCACACATATGGAACTCACATTACCTAAGAAACTAAATCTGAAAAAACAGAGTTCCTTAATATCTAAAATGAATCAAAAGGTTGCCCGCACTAGAAGACAGCGTGGTTATAATTGGGAAGACACCTTGGTTAAAAGATTCAATGCCCGCGATACCTGGAAAGCGTTTAGGTTAGGTTCACCAAGCGTAGCCCTTCCAGATATCTTAGTTGTAAATACCAGTGAAAGCATAATTTACGTCATTGAAGCAAAGTCTGGAACCAGTACTACTCTACGCGTTCCTTATGATCAAATTATTCGATGCCTAAAATGGATAGACACCTTTGAACTCTATCGCACAAGAAAAATGATAATTGCATTCAAATTTATGTCTAAAAAAAGAATAGGGAAGGGAAAATATGAGCATCGCGAATTAAAAGAATATTATAAAATATGGGACAAATCACTGACCCCAATGGATTTTGTATGTACTTATGATGGTGAAACATATGCCATCTCCGGAGGAAAGAGGCAGTCAATTGTATTAGATGATTGTTTAATGCCGTTTTCTAAAACCAAAAATGATCGAATACTTCTTTAATCCGAACATATGCAGATAATATATGAGCTTTGAAGATTTTGTGGACGAAAGAAGTTTGATAAGTAGGGATGCGCTTGGAACTAAAGAAATCAAACTGAAGTTATTAGAAGTAGAAGATGATGCTTCAGATCATGTTTGGAGGTTTGGAGTCAGAGTAAAAGTCAAAAAAATATTGGTAACAATAAAACACATAACAAACCAACAAGTCGAAGAGGGAGAATTTGATCTAGGTGTGATTGAAAAAGAAATGAAGGAAAAACGCCATTATAGTTCCACAAATAGATGGGTTCAAACAACTGATATCAAGAATGGCTACATTCTAAGTTCAAGACATGCCTCATTGCTTGCTGATGCAGTAGCGTTGGATTACATTGTAATTTAAAGTAAAGAATTCAAAAACTTGTTATCTTTTTCCCATACAAAGTTTTTAGAGTTTGTTTTCAAATGTCCAACAAATAAAACAAAATTTATTCTTTGAACTTTTTGTTTGTTTACTAAAATTACTCTTCGTAGAACTGGTTTATCCATCACTGAAACATCAAGTCCATTCTCTTGAAGATATTTTTCCAAGTGTTTTTTATAATCCATCTTTCTTGGGCTCTTGATCAGTGGAATCATTTTATGGAAATTTTTCTGCTTAAATGTCAATATTCCATGTTTTGATTTTATAACGATTCCAATATATTTTAAAATGAATTTTCCTTGAGATTCCCTCTTGAACGCTTCAAATATGCCAGTATTGACAGAAATTTTTTTTCTATCAGGCTCTATAGGTAAACCTATTTGGAAATATCGGTTTCTGTGATAAATGAGTGGTTTTTTTGTTTTATCATGTCGTATCCGTACTACCTTTCCAACAATCATGACATGATCACCTATAGTTTTTTTCATGACTACTTTGCACTCTGCAGATATGACGCATCCTTGTATCAATGGAGTTTTAATTTTCTTTGGCTTTACAGTTTTAAAAACATCGGTAATTAACAGCTTGTCAAGCTCAATTCTGCTAAAACCACCAGCAGTACTTATCGCAGTAGATTGTTCATCAGAAGCCATGTTTACGCCAAATTCTTTTGTTTTTGTGATATTCTTCAACGTAACCGAACCCTTGTGTATAAAAATTGCAATTAGCATGGGATCATAAGATATCTGCATGGTCCATTCAGCTGCCATAACATTGCTGTTCTTGGCACCACCAGATGTGATCATACTTACTCCAGTTGCAAAATATCTATGAGCATCACTCATGGCATTTCACTCATTTTACTGATTATTTTCTTCTGGTAATTGTTCTTTGCTTACAGAAAACTTTATGAAAGTAGAACTGAGAGACCAAGCACATGATAAGTCAGGAAATAACGTTAAACGGTAAGAAATATCGCCTAACGTTGACCGATCAAGTACTTTCAGACGTAAGGAGGCTAAAGGCATTGTATAGTGCAGCCTATGAAGATCCAGAAAGTTTTGAGGAGGTAAGCTCTGCTATTTCTGACACTATCAATCAGATTGCCAGCTCGGTAGAACCACAAGTTTCTGATAGCGATTTAGATGGTCTCATACAAGCTGTTATGAAAGCAGTTGATGAGAAAAGTAAAGAAACCGAAGATGCCAAAGCAAAGCACGCAGAAGAAAAATCAAGGGCAGACAAGAAGACTACGGCCAAGTCAAAAAAATCAAAATAAGCAGAAATTGAGCAAAACACCTAGAGAAGAAACCCCATATTGGTTAAATGCATAGTACTAAAAGAAATATCATGCAAACTCACTGCGAATGCGGAATATGTGGTCATATATCAGAGAAGGAATGCATTTCCAAAGAATGCAAGTGTTGTATTAATTTTCACATGCGTTCTGGACCAAAAAAATAAGCGTCTGTTTTATCCAGTTAACCAAGATTCCATAACTCCTCTAGATTTAAATAAGAACCATCTAAATTTTGCATAATGAAGTCACAAGCTTACCTAAAATGCATAGATCCGACTTGTGGTTTAGAATACAACATTTCAGACATCAGAATAGAATGCGATAAAGGGCATCTTTTGGATGTAAAATACAAAACCGTACCACCTACATCACTTAAAGAAGTATTTTACATGCGAAGAAATCATGCTAATAATATTTTTAATGAAAGTGGAGTTTGGCGTTTTAGAGAGTTATTAAATTTCTGTCAAATAGAAACCGAAGCCATAGATCAATGTTCAAAATATTTAGTGTCATTAGATGGCGCAGAAGGTCGCTTATCAAAACCATATCACATGTCCAAAGTATCAGAATATGTTGGAGTACAAAGCCTATGGCTTCAACCAGAAGGATACAATCCTAGTGGATCATTCAAGGATAACGGAATGACTACTGCAGTTACTCATGCCAAACTAGTAAAAATAAAAAAAATAATTTGTGCTTCTACAGGAAATACCTCCGCGTCTGCTGCAATGTACGCTGCAAATGAAAACATGGAATGTGATGTATATATTCCAGCAGGCGAAGTCGCACCAGGGAAATTAAGTCAAGCATTTCAATTTGGTGCTCAAGTGATAGAAATCAATGGAAATTTTGACGATGCCCTTTCTACATCTCTAAAACAAGCTGGTGAGGTAGGTGGATACACCGTTAATTCTGTTAATCCATTTAGAATAGAAGGACAAAAGACAATCATATTTAGAGCATTAGAATATTTAGATTGGAATCCTCCTGATTGGATTGTTTATCCTGGTGGGGCTCTTGGAAACACGTCTAGTTGCGGTAAAAGTTTGATGGAATTATACGAATGGGGTTGGATTAAAAAAATCCCACGTCTTGCAGTTATCAATTCAGAAGGGGCAAATACACTTCACACATTATACAACGGAAAGTTTGAGGAAACGAAACTTAGATGGAACAAAGGGAAACCAGATACTGATTTGATCAAAAGGTACTATGAGCATATGGATAAGAGTGGAATAAGGCCAAAGACAAAGGCAACTGCAATACAAATTGCAAAACCTGCAAACATATTAAAAGGAATACGCGCCCTTGAATTCACAAATGGAGTAGTAACTCAAGTTTCAGATTCAGAGATGCTTGATGGAATGGCATTGGTAGGTCTTAATGGATTTGATTGTGAAATGGCTTCGGGATCAGTACCAGCTGGAGTAAAAAAATTGAAAGATGAAGGTGTTATTAAAAAGGATGACACCGTGGTGGGAATTTTGACTGGAAGGCAAAAGGATTCTTCAATACCAGTAGATTATCATAAAAATTCTCAAAACAAGTTTGCCAATCCACCAAGATCCTAGGTGATAATTTTTTCTATCTTAACCTGATTTGCTTGATTGTTTACTACCTCTTCAACAGTCATTTTTATAGAATCTATCTCTATCTTATCTCCTACTTTTGGAATATCTTTTAATTTGTCATGGATTAGTGCATTTATTGTTGAATAGTCATCACCGTGCGAAATATTTGATTTGAATATCTCATTTACTGTATCTATCTCAACATCTCCGCTTGCAAGAATTGTATTTTTATCCAACATCTTGAAATTAAGCTCGATTTTGTCTGTCTCATCCATTATTTCGCCGACTATTTCTTCTAAAAGATCCTCAAGTGTGACACATCCTTCCACACCTCCAAATTCATCTACAACTATCGCCATGTGTGTCTGTCTACCTTGTAGCTCCCGTAACAGATTTCCAATTTTTTGTTCCTGTGATACAAATATGGGTTTACGGCTAATTGATTCTAAACTAACCATTTTTTCATCTTTTTCTAAATACTTTAACAAATCTCTAACATGCAATATTCCAACAATTTGATCAGGTGTGTCTTTATAGATTGGGATTCTAGAATATCCACTTTTACTAATTAGTGGCAATGCATCGAAGAGAAGAGTTTTTGCAGGAAGAACAAACATCTTAATTCTGGGCGTCATGACTGCACGAATCACAATATCATCAAACTTCAGAGCACCATGCACCAGTTCTCTTTCATGTTTTTTTAATGCCTTGTCTTCTAATCCTTGTTCTATGACACTGTAAATTTCTTGTTCTGTTATAGGTGGAGGATGATGCGAACTTCCAACCATTTTTAATATGGCATTAGTTATTTTCTCAAAAAGTATTACAAATGGATAAAAAACATAACTAAATGCCAACAATATGCCACTTACTTGTAAAGAAACTTTTGTCGCATTAGCATTGCAATAGGATTTTGGCGTAATTTCTCCAAATACGAGTAATAAAAAAGTCATTGCACCTATAGCAATGGCAAGACCATTATCTCCAAATAATTCCAAAGCAGTTTGGGTTGCAAGTGCGGAAGACCCAACATTGACTAGATTTGTTCCAAGATTTATTGTGGCAAGCATTCTACTTGGATTTGATTTTAATTTATGTAGCGCAGATGAGCCTCTTACTTTTTCCTTTACAAGTTGATTTACCTTTGCCTTGCTTACTCCTATAAGGGCTATCTCCGCACCGCTGAAAAATGCAGATAATCCGATTAAAATTGCTAGTACTGTTATATCTATGGCAAAACTAGTACTCATTTTTTGTCTACTCCATTTTTGTTATTTTTGAGTTTGACCAGTAGATTATGTTTGTTAAATAATGAATTTAGTTTCATGGTTGAGAACAAATTTTTGTATATTAATTATTGAATACCGTCTCTTATAAATTCACATTAAAATAAACGCTCAAATTCGTCAACTTGGCAATTTTTGAGTTATTTCATTGAAAAATGTTCTTGAAGTAGTTTTTTCTTTTCTTCCATGTGGAATAATTCTTCAGTGTGTTTGAATGCCTCTGCCCTTTTCTTTTTGAATAACATTGCTTGCATTAATATATGATTTTCTGGTACTACAATTCCTGTTTGATCATCAGAATAAGTCAATTTTATAACATCATCTTGTCTTTCAGTTACATCTGCATGAATGTGGATCATGTTTGTATCTTTAAAATTAAATTTTATTGATTCTGCAAAATCTCGTATGTCTTTTGTACCTTTTACACCATATAACGTAGCTACACCATACTCATTTTTGAATAAATCTATAATCTCAGACGTACTTGGGGCTGGACCATCAAATCGTATATCCATCAAGTGAACATGCATTTGTCTTGTTGGAACTTTGAATACTCGGATAAACAGTGGCGTATCAGCACCCATGTAATTTTTAACATCTTCATCATGATGTGGTTTTTTTGTCCATTCAATTGAATCTTTTACTGGTGTTTTTGTATCTTCCAAATCTGCCCACCTTCTAAGTAATGTAGCATCAAATCGCTTCAATTTTTTTCCATATTTTTCTTTCAGTGGCTGAAGGATGCGTCCCATGCCAGTTACATTACAGCTTCCTTGCATGACATATTTGTTTTCAAACGCCTTTTCATAATTGACACGCGAATTAAAAATCAAAGTAGATACGGATTTGTCACCTGTAACTTTTTCCCCACCTTGGAAAATTGCTTTCAAGTTTTTAGGTTCATAAAGCGTCTTTTTATTCTCATAACCAACTCCACCAGGTGCTGCATCTATTACTAAATCACAGCTATCTAGAACTTCTTCGATTGTACCACTAACCTTATAGTTTTTAAAAGAATCCATCTTGGATTTTGGTACATAAACTTTGAAACCTCGTGATATCGCATCTGCAACTTTTTCATCGGGAGAATACTTTCCTACACCTGCAACTTCAATTTCTTTATCATCCGCAATAAACTGAGCAATTCTGCTTCCTATTGAACCATATCCATTTACGAAAACTCTTTTCACAATTGTTGTGAAAATTTCCCTACTTATTTAGATACTCTTCAACAAGAACTAAATAATCTCAAGATGACCATACTTACATTGAAACTTCACTGGCCATCGTTTGGTATTGGGATTGGGACTATGGTTGGGATCGCAGTAGTATTATTCTTTGTTTACGGTCAAATGCTAGAAAAAAACCCAGATTCAACCCAAGTACAAAGTGATACTCAAACAACACTTGACTTGATAACTGGCAATGCGTCCCCTGAATTAGGTTCAAAAGATGCACCAATAACAATGGTTGAGTTTGGGGACTATCAATGCTATTATTGTAATCAATTTTATCATAAAACAGAATCAGATATTGTAAAAAACTATATAGATACAGGAAAAGTTCGTCTAGTTTTTAAGGACTTTACAATCATTGGGCAAGACTCTGTTAATGCGGCACATGCAGCACATTGTGCCCAAGAGCAAGGAAAGTTTTGGCAATACCATGATACATTATATAACAACTGGGCAGGTGAAAATACAGGCTGGGCATCGTCTAGCAACCTGTTGACCTTTGCAAAACAAGAGAGTCTTGACATAAACCAATTTAATCAATGTATGTCAGAGTCTCGCTATGTTAAAATCATAGAGGATAGTATGTCAAATGCCAAAGACCTTGGCCTTACAGGAACACCTGATTTTTTCATCATTGGGACAGATCACTCTGTTACCAAGGTGGTAGGTGCACAACCATACGAAGTTTTTGATGAAATTTTTAAATCTAAACTAAAATCATAGAATAAATCAGGCATAGTATGAAAAAAGTGAATAAAAACTACTATTTTATGAGATCATTTTTGACTCTCAAAATGCTTATATTTGTTACATCAAAGGTTTAGCTATTGGCTGCAGGTATAGATGACATAGCTATCTACGTCCCAAGGCTATTTGTTGACGCAAGAGACTTTGCCAAGGCACGTGGTATGGACCCAGACAAGCTACAGCGAGGTCTGGGTGTTTCACAAATGGCTATGGTAGATACTAATCAAGATCCAGCATGTATGGCTGCAAATGCTTGTTTTAGACTAATGGAAAGAAACAAGATTGCACCAAAAGATGTCGGGAGACTCTATGTTGCAACTGAATCATCGCTTGATGAATCAAAGGCCATGAATTCTTATGTTATTGGCATGTTGGAACAAGTTTACGGTACTGATTCTCTTGAGCATTGTGGTGGAATTGAATGTAAGTTTGCATGTGTCAGCGGTTCATATGCATTATATGACAATTCCAATTGGATACGAGCAGGAGAGGCAGAAGGTAAAAATGCGATAGTCGTAGTATCGGATATTGCAAAATATGACTTGGGTTCAAGTGGAGAATATACACAAGGTGCAGGTGCGGTTGCCATGCTGCTTAATGATAATCCACGAATTATGACCTTTGACCCTAAAGTAACATCTACTTCAATTAAAAACGAATATGATTTCTATAGGCCATTTGGCAAGGAAACACCAATAGTAAATGGACAATATTCCAACTTGCTTTACATGATTCAAGTTAAGAAAGCACTAATGGCATACAAAGAAAAAGCGCTTTCAACAGGATTGATCAGATTAAAAGAAGATGAAACAATTTTAGATTATATTGATTTCATTAACATGCATTTGCCATATAGCAACATGGGAAAGAAAGCCCTAGCTTATTTGTTAAGACATGAATGGAGAAACCTTCCACGTTGGAAGAAAATTATCGACAAGATGGGCATGTACGAACCAACTCCAAAAGATCCACGTGGTACTATCGAGTCAGTACTAGCAGATGAGGAATTTATGCAAAAAGATCATGAATTTACAAAAAGATTTTCCATGACCGAAGAATTCCAAGAAACATATGATACAAAACTTGCAAGTTCATTGATCGCATCAAGAGTTGTTGGCAATCTTTACACTGCTTCATTATACATGGGATTCCGAAGCTGTTTAGAGTTTGAATTTCAAAAGGGCACTGACTTGGAAGGAAAAAGATTCGGATTCGGTTCATATGGAAGTGGTAGTAGCGCCATGGTATTTAGTGGAATAATCATGCCATCTTACAAGGAAGTTGTTAAAGACATGAATCTAGAAGCCGAGATTGGTGACAGAATAAAAATATCTCTAGAAGAGTATGAACAAATACATGAAAATAAGCGAGGCCTAACTGAGAATATCTTAGATAGTAAAAAAGAGTTTGTTCTAGTAGATGTCAAAAATACTCCTGAAATGCGTGGTCAGCGAAAGTACGTTTTCAAAGAATAGTACTACCGATCAACGATAATTAGCAAAAAGGATATAAAATCAATAAGAAATAATTATTCCATGAAAGAGCGAACAATGCCAATTTGTTTTACTTCTGATCAATACCAGAAGATCGAACAGATAGCAAAACAAAAGGGAATGTTAAATCCAAGTCAGCTTCTAGAAGAAGTTCTAAACGAAGCATAAAAGAGAAACCTCTCTTTATCTATCTTTTATCCTAATCAACCCTTTTTAATGGATTCATAGAAGGTACTTTGTTGGGTTTATTCCAAAAGAAATTTACGTGTGCAAATTGTAAAAAGGAGTCTAGCCACAGGCACAAACCAAAAAGTGAATGGCAAGTAGAAGGTCCACTATGTGGAGATTGTTATGTGAACCAAATGAAAAAATTCTACGAATCTAGTCTCAGACAGCAATGCGTAATTTGCGGTATGGAAAAAGATGTACCTGATATGTGGGAGCCAAGATACCAGTGGGATATGAAGGGTTTATTGTGTAAAACATGCTTTGATAAGAAAGATGCTGAACATAAAAGTCTTAAGACTTTTTGTGGAATTTGCGGGAAAAAACTAGGTGTTTTTAGATACAATCCAAAAAAGAAATGGATCATAGATGGACAGTTGTGCAGAGAATGCTGGGATACACAAAAAGCAAAGTTGGGTTAAATGGGATTATTTAAAAAATATAGTTGTGACAAATGTGATGCAAAGTTTAAACAACAAGAAGAGTTAATGCAACATGAACAGTTGAAACATGGTAACAAGTTTTATGATTGTAAAGTGTGCAACAAAAATTTTTCAAGCATGGAAGAAATGAGAACTCACTTACAAAGATACCATAATTATTCTGGCAGTAGAGATTAGAATGCTTTGATTGTTTTGACAACTGGTGGTCTTATTTTAGTAAAAACCCGAAAACCACAAATGCATTTTATTTCTGGAAGTCTTGTTAGTTCAGATTGAGTCACATTAGTACCGCAACGCATGCATGAATATATTACATTAAAGCTTGCTGGTTTCTCTTCAGGCGGGTTTTCTTGTATTGGTTCAGACATGTTTTATCACAAAGTTTTCTCTAATTTAAGGCTACGATTTACTTGAGTGTAAGTTCGATGTATACGTCATTTGGTATTTTGATACGCATTAATTGTCTAATTGCTCGGTCATCAGCACTGAGGTCTATTACTCTTCGATGTATTCTCATTTCCCATTTTTCATAGGTATTTGTTCCTTGACCACATGGTGACTTGCGTGTAACTACATTTAATTTTTTTACTGGCAATGGAGTTGGGCCTTTTACTTTTACTCCAGTTTTCTCTCCTATTCCCTTGATTTCGGTGCAGACCCCATCTAGCCTTTGTAAACTTGTACTCGTTAATTTTATTCTGGCCGTTTGGGTCATTCAGATCCCTATTTTGTAAATTTCTCAGTGATCTCTTTTACTATACCAGCTGCAATTGTTGCGCCCATGTCTCTTAGAGCAAATCTTCCAAGTTCTGGAAAGTCTTGGAATGTCTCGATTGGTAAGGGTCTTACTGGTTTGATTCTTACAATTGCAGAGTCTCCTGCTTTTAAGAACTTTGGATCTTTTTCTTCAATTGCACCAGACTGTGGGTTTATTTTTGCTTCAAAGGCAACTATTGTTGCTGCCACTTGAGCTGTATGTGCATGCATTACTGGTGTGTAACCAGGTGCAATTGCTGTTGGATGGTGAATAACTATGATTTGTGCTCTGAATTCTTTTGCAACATTTGGTGGATTGTCAGGCGTTCCGATGACATCTCCCCTTTTGATATCTTTCTTTTCAATACCTCTTAGGTTGAAGCCAATGTTGTCTCCTGGTTCTGCTGATTCCATTTGTGTGTGATGTGTTTCAATCGATTTGATTTCACCTGTTGCACCTGATGGCATTACAACTATCTTCATGTTTGGTTTTGCAACACCAGTCTCTACACGTCCTACTGGTACTGTACCTACACCCGTAATTGTATAAACATCTTGTACTGGAATTCGAAGTGGTTTGTTTGTTGGCTTGTCTGGGACTTTAAAATCATCAAATGCCTCGTATAATGTTTTACCAGTCCACCAAGGCATATTTGCAGATTTCTTAACCAAGTTGTCTCCTTTCCAACCTGATACTGGGATGATTGGTACTGATTCAAGTTTATAGCCTACTGACTTTAGTAATTTTTCGGCTTTCTCTTTTGCAACTTTGAATGCCTGTTCAGAATAATTACTGTCATCCATCTTGTTAATGGCAACTACTAGCTGTCCTACTCCTAATGTTCTAAGAAGGAATGCATGTTCTCTTGCTTGCCCTCCTGGTGCAGTTGCTGTATCTGTTTCACCTTCTTTTGCAGAGAGCACTAGTACTGCACAGTCTGCTTCAGAAGCTCCTGTAATCATATTTTTGATAAAGTCTCTGTGTCCTGGTGCATCAATTAATGTAAAGAAGTACTTTGGTGACTCAAATTTTTGAAATGCGAGATCTATTGTAATGCCTCTTTCTCTTTCGTCTTTGATATTATCCATGACCCATGCATACTTGAAGGTGTCACCCTTTCCTGTTTTTTCAGATTCCGCGGCATGTGCTGCAATTGTTCTTTCATCTACTAGACCAAGATCCATCAAAAAGTGACCCATTGTAGTAGATTTTCCATTATCAATATGTCCTACGACTATCATGTTTAAGTGTGGTTTTTTACTTGCTGCGCTCATGTCGATTCCTACCTGAAATGGGCTTTATTACCATTTCGATTTTTTGAAATAGTTTGATCAAATTTTGAATAAATTACTGAAGAGATTTTATCGTCAACTATTTTTCACATACTATAAATCAAAGTATTTTATGACTAGGGATAATGAAAATAACTGTAACTGTAATCAAAGCTGATGTTGGTGGAATAGGTGGCCACACAAGACCAAGCGATGGTTTGTTGAATGCAGTAAGAAACATCATTAAACCTCAAGTAAGAAAAGATGAAAAAGGATTGCTAATTGATTCCTACATAGGATATTGTGGTGATGACATACATATTGTCATGACTCATACAAAAGGCATCAATAACAGTGCAATTCACGGACTTGCATGGAGAGCATTTGAGGCAGCAACCAAAGTAGCTAAAAACGAAGGACTGTACGGTGCAGGCCAGGATCTTTTGAAGGATTCATTTTCAGGAAATGTAAAAGGAATGGGTCCCGGGGTCGCAGAAATGACATTTGAAGAACGACCAAATGAGGCTTTTACAATTTATGCTGCAGATAAAACAGAACCTGGTGCCTTTAACTATCCATTTTATAGAATGTTTGTAGATACACTAACTAACACAGGACTCATCATAAACAAAAACTTGGCAAGAGGTGTCAGAATCAACGTCATGGATGTTGAAAAAGGAAAGATTGCACAGTTAGAAATGTGGCAAGACAAACCTACACTTGAAGCTGCATTGATGTATCCTGGGAGATATGTCGTCTCAAGCGTATACACTAAAGATAATCAACCTATACTTTCAGCATCAACCGATAGATTACACAACATTGCTGGCAAATATGTTGGAAAAGATGATCCAATTTGTATAATAAGAACGCAGAAAGATTTTCCTGCAACAGAAGAGGCAGGAGCAGCATTTGGCAATCCACATCTTGTAGCAGGAAACACACGAGGAAGTCATCACATGCCACTAATGCCTGTAAAGATTAATTCTCCTGCAAGCATCAACTATGCTATACCGATTGTTTCCGCACTTGTGTTTAGCATGCATAATGGAAGACTAGTTGGACCAGTAGATGGATTTGGTTCTGTAGATTGGGATTATATCCGAACCATAGCTGTAAAAAGAGCATTGGCAATACGTAGTCAAGGATTTGTTCACCCTGCAACATTAGTTCCAGATGAGCTCGAATATGCAGAAGGATATCGAGCCAGAATGAGTGTTCTCTGGAGTAAGATGAGGCCAATACCAGGTTCAAAAGGCTCACAAAATAAACAACAAAAACCTCAACCACAAAAACAACAAACTAGACCACAACACTCACAAAAACAGACTCAAAAAGCTAAACCAACAATTCCTAAAACAAAAAAGCCTAGTACACCGCGTAAATCAAAACCTGTTGAAACCAAAACTAGTACAGAACAAAAGCCAAAACCTGTCACTGAAAGCAAATAAGGTTTTATTTTTAACTACCATTTTATTATGGATGTTTTGTAATTATATTATGCCAAAACGAATTCAAATTTTAATTATAGGTAACAATGAAAACAGTTCCAATCCCGAACTTGAAAAAATTGCATATGAGACAGGTTCTGAAGTTGCAAAAGCAGGTGCAATTTTAGTAACGGGTGGGTTAGGCGGAGTTATGAATGCCGCATGTCATGGAGCAAAAGATGCAGGCGGAATGACTTTGGGCATAATTCCTCAGAATGATCCATCATTTGCAAATGAATATTGTGATATTGTAATTCCAAGCGGAATTGGATTGGCAAGAGACTTTTTGACAGCTTTATCTGGAGATGGAGTAATAATAATTGGTGGGGGATCAGGTACGCTTTCAGAAGCATGTTTTGCATACATGCACAAGCGTCCAATTGTTGCGGTAAAAGCAACCGGCGGAGTGGCTGAAAAATATGCAGATCAGTATCTAGATCACAGGCAAAATATGAAGATAATAGGTGTTACAGATCCTAAAGAAGCCGTAAAAACAATAATGCGCGAAATTAAGAAATAGAAGTCAGATAAGGATCTGGTTGATAGAAACTACCATGTTTTTGAGAAAGCATCTTTAACTCACTTACTATTTTTGATATGCCAAATTCTTTGGCAGTGTCAAATATGGGTTTTTTTAAACCCATTCCAAGGCTTAAGGCTTTTTCAATCTCTAAAACATCGCTTACTTGATTTGTTACTAGCCATGCGGCATTATTTAGTATTGTACCAAGCAATTGAATCGGATCAAATTTTTTGGCCAATTCTTCAGTAAGATTAATTCGCTCATATTTTTCACCAGAATATTCATAAAATCCAGAGCCAGATTTTTGTCCTAATTTCTTTTCATTAAATAATTTTTCAATTAAAGGATGTGGGTTTATTACCTTCTTATCGCGAGAGTGCATCTCAATTGTTGCTTTGTGAATTACGTCTAGACCTGTAAAGTCTGCCAATTCAAATATTCCCATAGGAAAATGCAGTGTAAATTTTACGGCGGAATCAATTTCTTCTTTTGTTGCTCCAGTTCTATCCATTGCCCATGCAGCTTCATGTACCAGAGGTATGAAGATCCTATTTACAATAAATCCTGCAACGTCTTTTTTGCATAACACTGGTTCTTTTGAAATAGATTTTACAAAATTCATTGTAGTATCAATTAGTTCTTTAGATGTCTTCTGACCTGGTATGACTTCTACTAATTTCATTAGTTGTGGTGGGTTGAAGAAATGTATTCCAATAAATCTTTCAGGTCTGGTGGTGGTGTTTGCTATTTCTGTGATTGGCAAAGTACTAGTGTTTGATGCAAAAACTGTCTTGTTTTCTGCTACTTTGTCTACTTCAGAATACACTTTTTTCTTCAAATCCATGATTTCTGGCACTGCTTCAATCATCAAATCACAATCTTTTAACGCCTCAGCAAGATCAACGACTGGAGTTATTCTTGCAAATATCTTCTCGTCTTCTTCTTGAGATATTTTTTGTTTTGATACTAGCTTATCAAGACTCCATTTGATCTTCTCCATTGCCTTGTCAAGAAATTGTTGCTCTATATCTCTGAGAACAACATCATATCCTGCCATAGCTGAAACCTGAGCAATACCGTGACCCATTATTCCAGATCCTAAAACTGTGATTTTTTTAATTGTCATATGTGATGAGGTAAATTTTACATCTATTTGTAAGTTTTTAGTAAATTATATTTTAGCAAACTACTCTGCTAGAGACTCTCTACGATTTGTCTGATATGTTGTGGGACTTCGGGAAGTTCGCCTATGTGACTGACATTGTTTTGTAATACGTCAGGACCGATTCTTCTTACTCTTTGGGTTGCAATCAACGTTGCAATTCCTCGGTCTACGTCTTTTTGAGGTAGAACAGTCTTGAGTTTTTCAAGCAACGTGTTTTCGTCTTCATATTTACTAATTGCGTGTTGTAAGAGCACCAGCTTGTCTTCACTTGATAGTTCTTCCATGTTTTTTGTCTTTTTATCTCCATAAAAAATCTTTTTACACAATACATCAACATTGGTTTTAGCTATCTTCTTAATACCCGGATACAGACATAGTTTTGGATTTTGGATATCGAAAAATTCACTGAGGATGTATATACTGTTGCAGAAAAATTAACGCTTGATAAATCACCTGATCTCAAATCTAAGATAAATTTTGTCAGGGAAAGACTAATTGAGTTATATAAAAAAAACCTAGTAAAAATCAATCACTCTGTACTTGAAATGATTTGTGCGTCAAATCTAATTTCTCAAGGATATACAGTTGACATAGAAAAACATCTCTCAGACATACTAGTTTGTGATGTATTTGCTACCAAGGGAGATGGTACTTTCATAATGGAAATAGAAACAGGGTTTACCCCTCCTGATCATGCGTTAGATACTATTGATTATTATGTTGCAAGAATTGCAAGTAAAATAGCTAGATACAGTCAATACTGTTCTAAATTCGCACTTGCAACTCCAGTAGTTGGAATTTTACCTATCCCAAAAATATTTTTAAAACCACCCAGTAAAAGGACAAAAAGTGAGATTGAAGTGATAAAAAAATTAGTAGATAGATTTTATAAGAATCCGCCAATTGCATTAGAAGATATACTGAATGCCAGATTGCATTCTGTGTATCTGATAAATATTGACAAATGTTTTGCAAAACAAATGGATCCATATTCATACATGGAACTAATAGAAAAATTACAAGAAACTAGTGAATTAGATCTCTGACTTGTTTTCAACTATCTGGTATCGTTTGAAGATTTTTAGAATTTTCAAGTTGCATTACAGAACGAAGTATCAATCCAGAAATTCCTAGATGCGAGGTAAGAAATGCTGCAGCTTCTTCTAAAGGATTTTCTCCACGATATCCTTCATCATATGTCATCTCTATCAATCCCTTATCAGTTTCCACCTGTGTCGTTAGTAAGGAGTATGGACCTAGTTTTGTATTTTTTTGTTGGATATACAAATTCAGTTGTACTTTTTTTACAATATATCCTTGCTCAAGAAACTTGCCATCTGACAGTAAAACAATGGTCTTGTCTGGAGGTCTTGCAATACGCTCGGGTTGAACTACATCGATTACCTTCACTATATTACACTCGCATCCCATTCTAAATAATCTTCTGTACTTAACTTGTATTATATGTGTAATTTACTCGTTATCAATTGTGCCGCCTTGGCCATAGATGACTGGCATAGTTACTGTTCCGGTTATATGAGGAACGTTTCTGACTTTGCTTATTGTAGAGTCTACTTTGATGGCATCGTCAGCTCGAACTTTTACAAATACATCGTATTTTCCCATTATTCCATTTACTTCCACAACATTTGGTAAATCTTTGATTTTTTTTATGACTTCTTTTTCATTTCCGGGTACGCATATAGCAAGTATGTATGCAATCATGACTACAAAACAACTTGTGATATTAAATAACCTATCTTTTGTATACTATTTCTTTCTGAGTTGAAATTTTGATACCAAAACAGATGCAAATAATGCAGAAAACATTACTATGCTTACCACTGGTCCAAATTCGGGTATTACTACGCTTCCAACAAATTGTATCTCTTTTGAATTGGCTGGAATTAGACAGTCCAGAATTCTTTCAGAAGATGTTTCTGTCCTAGTACATGTTATTTGGTTGCCATCTACCTTTACAATCAATTGTTGGCCTGGATAGTCTATTACGACCTTTGGAATTTGGTATTCTTGCATTATCTTATTTCCTGTCAATGCGGATGAGTTCATTGAAATTGTTATGGTTTTAGATTCGGTAGACACTCTCACGTTGTCATATTGTATTAATTCAGTACCATTAGTTCTGACTTTGATCTGGTTGTTAAGAACAGGTATGAGTGTCAGTTGTCCAGCGTTTACGGAAAACTGAGTTTGAAACGATCTATCCCCATATTTTACGTTGATAACATACACCCCACCCAAGGCATCATCATTTAATACGAAATCATGCACAAAAATTTTGTTTAGGAGTTTTACTTGTCCTACTTCATACACATTACCGATTGGATTTCTAACTATAATCGTGGCAGGGTTATCATTTACTATTTGAGGCACGGATCCTGTGATTATTACCTTGTCCCCTGGTTGATATGTCATTTTATTTGTTGAAGCATAAAGTTGACTAGGTGTTTGTGCATATACAGGAATTATTACTACAAGTATAAGAAATGCTAATCCTATGAACACTTTCGTGCTAGCATGCATTTACTTGGACTGAATTATTATGATATTTAACTGTAGATTATTCTTTTGAAAATACAATTGTCAAATTAGAAAAATGCGTCAAGCCCATTTTTTGGTGTAATTTCTCGCTGTTCCAAAACCTTGGACATTTTTTCTCCCATTTTTTTAGCAGCAGTTACTTTTCGCTTCCCTATCCAATAATATGCTTCATCTATAGTATCTTTTGCAATCAATACAATCAATTTACCAGTGTTTTTTCTACCTGTACGGCCTTTTCGTTGAACATATCTTATTGAACTTGGAACATTATCAAAAAATATCACATAATTTACCTCCGATATGTCTAAACCTTCTTCACCTACCCTGGTTGCAATCAATGCCTTGTATTCGCCATCCCGAAACTTTTGTACTGTTTCAATCTGTTTTTTTTGTTTTAATCCTGTTTCTCCTGCTTTCCCAATTAAAAATCCAGCAGAAATTCCCATTGCGGTTAATTTTCGATGTATTATTTCTACAGAGTCCCGATAACTAGTAAAAATCAACACCTTGCTTGGAATTTGCTGTACAATTTCTTTTAATTTTATAATCTTTGAATGTTCAATCCCTTTTTCTTGCGCTGCTTTAGCTAACCTTATTGCTTTACCAAAATTAAGATCATTTTCAAACAAATCTCTAACGCCTACACTTTTTTTCTCTTGGGTCCTTTCACAGAATCTCAAAAATGATGTAACCCCATGCGATTCAAGAATATTTAGTGCATGGATTAGCCTTATTGCTGTAAAAAGAGGTTTTGCGGCTTTACGATTCTGTCTTAAAACAAAATCACGTACTCGTAAAAGTTGAGACAATGATCTGTTATCAGACAGATTAAGGCCGAGTCTTCGTAGCTCGTTGTATCTGGAATCAATAGCTGCTCTGATACATGATTGAATATCCTTCATTTCTGGAGGCAAGTCTATCATTACCCATTGAGTATCCGTCTGTTGTACGTATGGGGTGACATCCGGGCTTTCTTCTGTTTTTTGTGCAATGCTTGAGATTTTCAATATTTTTAACATCTCAGATGCTTTTTCTTTTTCACTTGGGAGTGTAGCAGTCATTCCAATTATCCTAATATCAGAATTTTGAAAACGTTCTGCTATTCCAGCATACGCATAATCTCCAACAGTTCTATGGGCTTCATCAAATATTATCAAAGAGAATTGTTTAGGTGATACTAGTTGTCTGTCAAGATCATTTTTTACAATTTCAGGAGTGGCACAAATTATGCTATTTATCCATAATTTTTTACGTTTACTAAGCAAGTCTTCGCCAGTAATAAGAGCAATATCATCAACAAGTAAGTTATTTTTTAAAAACTCGTAATGTTGATGTGCTAGAACTCTAGTTGGTGCAAGAAATAGTGATCCACCCTTTCCTTCTAAAAGGAAATGAGCAATAACTTGTAGTGCTACTGCTGTTTTACCAAGACCTGTTGGCAGTACAATTAAGCAATTTTCTGCTATCGCTTGCTTTGCTAAGTTTGATTGATATTCCCTATATTCTATGCTTGATTTTTTAATTAGTTTGTGATCAACAAAGTTATTTTCCAAGCACAATTCATCTTGAATTTGCATGGTAAAAAGCTTCGCGCAGATCAAACACTAATCATTGCATAACCGGGATTCAATTATTTTGTAATCTTATATTGCGGCATGATGATGCCTTTTCATGGGTAAAGAATTTGAGAGACCTACATGGGACGAATATTTTATGTTACAGGCAGAACTTGCCAAATTACGCTCAAATTGTATCACAAGACAGGTTGGTGCAGTAATAGTTCGTGACAATAGACAAATTGCTACTGGATATAATGGAACACCCCCTGGGGTGAAAAACTGCTACGAGGGGGGATGTCAAAGATGCCAACTTCGAAAGCAAGGAAAGATTACATCAGGAGAAGGGTTAGACAGATGTATTTGCAATCACGCCGAAGCAAACGCAATAATGCATTGTGCCATACTCGGAGTGGGTTCCGGTACAAAGGATTCAACACTGTATACCACTTTTGTAACATGTCTAGAATGCAGTAAGATGGCAATCACCATAGGAATTAAAAGAATAGTCTGCCTTGGAACATATCCTGAAACTGACTTTCATCTTTTACATGATGCAGGATTAGAAGTAGTAATTTTGGACAAGAACAGAATTAACCACTGGATTCGAGTATTACTAGAGGAATCAGGTACCAATTTAATACCAAAGTGATAAGATGCAATCTTCAGCAGTAAGTGAAATCACTAATACGATGCCGCCTGCACTGTTAGTATCTGCTACATATGATAGCCAAAAAAAATCCGCCGTGCTAAAATTTTACGAGCCAATATCACAAAAGGTACTACTCTGGACAGATAATACTGGACATAAACCATATTGTTATTCTAAATTAAATCCTGAAGAATTAAAATTTCTTTCAGAACGAAAAGACATAATCAAACTTGAAAAAGCCAGCAAACAAGATCTTTTAAGAGACAGAGCAGTTGACGTTACAAAAATAGTTGTATCAGATCCACTAGCAATTGGTGGCACTCAGACAGATAAGAGTATAAGAAATATACTGGAAACTTGGGAGTCAGATATCAAATACTATGAGAATTATCTCTATGACAATTCGTTAATAGTTGGCAAATATTACGCCATTGAAAATGGAAAACTAAAAGAGTTCTCATATTCAATTCCAGACGAGGTTCAACTTGCTTTAAAGGGACTATTGTATGACAAACTTACAAATGTAGGAATCATAGACACAAAAGAATTTCAAGATCACATAATCGAATGGGCAAATCTTCTCAATCAACCTGTACCAAAAATAAAACGTGTCAGTTTTGATATCGAAGTACAATCAGAAACAGGTAGAATACCTGACGCGAAGATAGCAGAAAAAACAATTACTGCCATATCGTTTTGTGGTAGTGATGGACTCAAGGAAGTTTTTGTGTTAAAACTAGCAGGTAAACAATTAGGCACTAATGAACTGGAGCCTGACATCAAAATCTCATTTTATGATAAAGAAGTTGAAATGATACGCGATGCATTCAAGATTTTAACAAACTATCCATTTGTTATAACATTCAACGGGGATGATTTTGATATGCCATATCTGTATAACAGAGCAGAACGACTCGGAATTGAACTAAAAGACATACCGCTTATCATGATGAGAGATTCTGCAACACTAAAGCATGGTGTACACATTGATCTTTATCGTGCGTTTTCCAATCGTTCGTTCCAAATTTACGCCTTTAGTCACAAGTATAATGATTTTTCTTTAAACAGCATAGCTGAAGGACTGATTGAAGAGTCGAAAATTGAATACGAAGGAGAGTTAGATGATCTTTCATTATATGAGCTTGCAAATTATTGTTTTAATGATGCAAGAATAACTGAAAAACTAACCAGTTTCAACAATGACTTGCTTATGAATTTGCTGGTGGTAATCACAAGAATAGGAAGAATGCCAATTGATGACATATCAAGAATGGGGGTATCGCAATGGATTCGAAGTCTATTTTATTATGAACATAGAAAACATAATTATCTAATTCCTCGACGTGAAGAACTAGAACAAAAGTCAGCAACTGCATCAACGGAGGCAGTAATTAAAGATAAAAAATATCGAGGTGGCCTAGTCGTAGAACCTACAGAAGGCATTCATTTCAATGTCTTTGTTATGGATTTTGCCAGTCTATATCCAAGCATAATTAAAGTAAGAAACCTCTCTTATGAGACAGTTCGTTGCACACATGATGAATGTAAAAAAAATACAATTCCTGGTACAAACCATTGGGTTTGTACGAAAAAAAACGGATTAACTGCAATACTTATTGGTTCATTACGAGACTTGCGTGTAAATTACTATAAGAGCTTGTCAAAAAACCCAAGCCTAAATGAGGATCAAAAACAACTTTATACCGTTGTAAGTCAAGCGTTGAAGGTTATTCTTAATGCAAGCTATGGAGTCATGGGTGCAGAAATATTTCCACTGTATTGTTTGCCTGTTGCAGAAGCGACTACAGCTGTTGGAAGATACACAATTTTAGAAACCATAGAAAAATGTAAATCAGTAGGAATTCAAGTTCTTTATGGTGATACAGATTCTCTTTTTCTTAAAGGTCCTACCAGAGATCAAGTGCAAAGCGTTGTAAATTGGGCAAAGACCGAGTTTGGTGTAGATTTAGATCTTGATAAAGAATACAGGTATGTTGTGTTTAGTACAAGGAAGAAGAACTACCTAGGTGTACAAAAAGATGGTAAAGTAGACGTAAAAGGGTTAACTGGGAAAAAATCACACACCCCCCCTTTTATTCGCAATTTATTCTATGAGATACTTGGAATTTTATCAGAAGTAAAAACAGAAGAAGAGTTTTCCCAATCCAAACAAAAAATCGGAGACATGATATCTCAATATGCAAAGAAATTAAAAGCAAAACAAATTCCGCTTCAAGATTTAGCTTTTAATGTCATGATTAGTAAGGCGCCATCAGAATATGTTAAAACAATACCACAGCACATACGTGCGGCCAAACTCCTTGAACAGACCAGAGAAATCAAAAAAGGTGACATCATCTCATATGTCAAAATACTAAACAAGCCCGGAGTAAAACCTGTAGAGATGGCAAGACCCGACGAAATAGATTCTGCAAAATACATGGAATTTATGGAAAGTACATTTGATCAAATACTATCATCCATGGATCTTGATTTTAATTCACTTATTGGCGCTCCAAAACAAACTGGCTTAGATCAGTTCTTTTGGAATTAGTTTTATCTGATTCTTTTTCTAACAGAATCTGCAATACTAAATAATGGTTCAAATTTATTTTGAAAGCTAATCATAACAAAACTCGTTGCTGTACCCAATAGAATGCCACCAACTACATCTAGAAAATAATGTGCGCCGACATCAATCAAGGAAAAACCAACAAGTACTGCATCAAAACCCAGAATTATTGACAAAATCTTTTGTCTTCCTGAATTATACTGTGTTAACATGATGCATGCACCCGAAGATGTAATCAATGCATGTCCTGAAGGAAATGACGGATCATTATGCTCTGTAGTAAGTAACAAATCTGTAAAAGTGGCATCAGGTCTAGGCCTGTCAATCACATCTTTCACAATAATACCTAAAGGTATTAAGATAAGAAATGTTATTACAAGTAAAATTGCAACTTTTCTTCCCTGAACCTTGCCAAACATAAATAAAAATCCTATGACTCCAATCCAAACAACTTCTCTGCCGTACACACTAAAAACAAACATTACAAAATTAACAAAAGTACCATGTTTGATGTTTATTTTTTCAAAAGTTTCATAATCCCATTGCCTAAGAGGATCATTGGTCATCACAGATATTGTCAGAATTATGAATATACTAAACAAAAATGCGGCTATCATAAGGTATTTCAAGTCAAACTAACCTGGTCACAATATGCCTGATATTTTGAGATTAGATATACTAGATTATATAAAACCATTAATTTTATCAATGTTTTACACCAACAAGTCAAGACTAATATTCGCATAATTTATAAGTAAAATTTCTAATTTTTATAAATATGAGAATAGATTCATGCAGAACCTGTGGTAAAATAATGAAAGAATTTCAACGTTGTACAAGATGCAGTGAAATTAACAAATTCATATGCACCAACTGTAAAAAGGCCAGCGATGAGCAGGTTCACATACAGTGTGATTCTGTAACACGAGAAGTAATTTTTAACTAATTTCTAGTAGAACAAGGTTCATCGAGGCATAAATAGCAACTTGGTAAAACAAAATCTTAGACGAGAACGCATTTTAGGTAAATTTTTACCTAAAACTCCAACAACCCCATCATGCGTTCTCGCCTTTTCTTGATTTTTAAAAATATTTGAAATATTATTATATTACACCACAATGATGAGCGATTATGAGTTTTATTGATCTGTACATGAATCGTAATCCACTGATCACAAGTCCAAATGAAGGAGGGGATACATCTGCAATAGTATATGGAATTCCATTTGATTCAACTCATTCTTTTAGACCTGGTACTAGATTTGGACCAGATGCAGTAAGATTAGCCTTTAATAACATTGAGATCTTTTCAACAAAATTCAATGTAGATTTAGAGTCAGTAAATATCGAAGATCTCGGAAATACAAAACATACGGTTGTTGCAACTGAGGTATTAGATATGATTGGAAAAATTACAACTGAATTAATACCAAAAAACAAACAGATGATAATACTTGGGGGAGAACATTTGATAACATATGGAACATATATGGCCTTTCCAAAAAATACTGGGTATATCGTATTTGATGCACATTATGACTTACGCGATGAATATGCAGACATAAAACTAAGTCATGCTGCATACCTTAGAAGAATAATAGAAAAACGCGGAGCTGATAATATAATACATGTAGGCGCGCGTTCTTTTGTAAAAGAAGAACTAGTATTTAAAACAGAACACAATGTGAAAACTGTCACAGATAGAGATATTCGAGACGGCAAGGGTCCAAAACTTGTAAAAGACATGATGTCTACGTTTGATAACATCTATGTGAGTATAGATTTGGATGTCTTGGATCCAGCATTTGCCCCAGGAGTTGGAAATCCTGAAGCAATGGGAATCACCTCTCGTGAACTTTTTGATATGATATATGCGATGGAGGGCATCCCAATACGGTGTATGGACATAGTGGAATTATGTCCTCCATACGATAACGGAGCTACTGCGTCGTTGGCAGCCAAGTTAATGTCTGAAGTCATTGCAATGAATTTATCGCGCAAATAACTTAAGTAAGGTATTACTAAATTATTTATGAACGAGAGAGTTCTTGACTTAATTAAAAAAGGAAATGAGTTGATAAAAACTGAAAATTATGACGATGCGTTGAGTTATTTTGAGCAGGCATTGATCTTAGAACCAAATAATGCAGAATTGTGGAACAGAAAAGGCGTTGCACTTAGAAGCCTAGGTAGATACGATGAAGCACTAGAATGTTTTAACAAGTCATTAAGTATAGAACCAAGAGATAATAAAGCATCTTAAAATTAGACCATTATCTGAGGTCTTTTTGCAACACTTCTATTCATATTCATACGTAAGAATGGTTTTCCCTTATTTTCTTCTTTTATTTCGGAGATCAATTGTTCTATTGTTAGATTTCTAGGATCCTTTTCTTTTCTATCTCTAACTGAGAGCATCGTAGCATTGATTTCTTTTTCTCCTATGACCAAGATGTATCTTATCCATTCAGTTTCGGCATCGCGAATGCTTTTTCCCACACTCTCATTTCTATCATCTACATCAACTCGAATATTATTTTCTGTTAATTTATCTGCTAGATTGTTACAATAATCCAAAAACTCGGGTTTTACAGGTATTATTCTGATTTGGGTAGGTGCAAGCCATAGCGGAAACATGGGTTTTTGTCCCTCTTTTTGATCTTTTGCGGCCTTTTCAAGTAAGACATACAAAACTCTCTCAATTGCGCCACTAGGTGAATTATGCAATATTATTGGATGTTGAGGCTTGTTGTTCTCATCAATAAATTCTATGTTGTACCGTTCACCATTTTCAACATCAATTTGATCAGTCGATAGAGCAGAAGCTTTTCCTAAATTATCTATGTAGTTAAACTCCCATTTTAACACAAAATAGAAAAATCTCTCCTTCCACATTTCGACCAAAACTGGTTTGCCGTGTTTTTGTACCAATTCTTCAATGAGAGATTTATTGTTAGTGTAAAACTCTTCAGTAAATCTTATTGCCATTTCATAATCTGATTCTACGAGACCTAGTCCTTTGATTACCTCTTTTGACAAATCAAATCTTTTTCTAAATTCTTGCTTTGCCTGTTCCATATCTTTGCACATTGCATGACAATCTGGCATGGTAAATGCACGCAACCTTCGTAATCCAACTAGTTCACCTGATTGTTCTCTTCTAAAGCTATATCGTGTAAGCTCATATAATTTTAAAGGCAAGTTCTTGTATGACATTTGAAAGTCTTTCGCCATCAAGAATTGACCAAAACAAGCTGCAAATCTAAGAAAGAGTTGTTTTCCTTCAGAATTTACATTATATTGTCTTGCAGGAAATCTGTGAAAATAACTTTCCATGCTTGGATGATGAGAATCATACATAATTGGAGTTTCTACTTCCAATCCGCCGTATTCGACCACTTTGTCAGTTACGTATCTTTCAATCAGTGATTTCATCAATCTTCCGTTTGGAAAAAATCTCATATTTCCCGCATCTGATGCTGGTTCATAATCTGCAATGGCAAGCTTTTTCATTAGTTTTACATGAGGCGGAGGCTCATCAACTGATCTTTTCTTTGCCGCTTCATATTTTGCTAAAACTTCGAGATTTTCATGTTTTGAAAAATTAAAACTCGATACATCGTGTAATTTGCCATCAGTTGTCATGATGTGCCAAAATGATTGGATTTTTGATTCTGCTTTTAATGCCTCAGAAGTTGATTCTTTTTCTTCTCCAGCAGTGATTGTTTTCGAATTCTCAGCAAGAGGATGACCTTTTACTTTAAGATTGTATGATTTAGTCCACCCAAATGGTGCCCTGTATATCTCAAGGTCATGTATATTTGATTCCATTTCTTTTAGTACAGACAATGCCATACTAGGTGATGCTAGTTTTGAGCTTAGGTGAGCATAGGGATATAGCAGTAATCTTTTACAACCAATTTTTTTCATTGATTCAGATATTTCAGACATTGCTTTTTTTGCAACTTCAGAATTATCTCCTTCCTCTACTGCTATAAACGCAACAACGATTTCTTCTAGTCTTTTTGTTTGAGGATCAATATCTTCTGCAGACTTGATTTCCTTTTTTACAGGTGTAAATTCAACATAATCGCAATGTAATTGCAATATACGCATGTTCTGCTTTTCGCGTCCATGTTGAATTAAACCTTATGTCGCTTTTAGCATCATGTATGATCTGTTACCCTAAGCAAAGACAAAATAATTGCTTGATTTGCAGACAGTTTGGACCGGTAGTCTAGCGGTTAGGATGACGCTCTCACACAGCGTAAAGATTTGAAAAAATCTCGCTAAGGTCAGGGGTTCAAATCCCCTCCGGTCCACTTTTTGTGTACGCTAATTGGCGTATGGATTCTTTAACTCTAGAGGGTTTGATTTGTGCTTTGTCAGAGAAAATTTACACAAAATAGGCAGTAAGACAACCTTGAGTAGATAACAGAACTATTCTAAATTTTTTATTATAATTCAGAACAGATAACCAAAAATTAGTTTCATGGCATAATGTGCTGATCAGTTAATAAGTCTCAAACACTCGAATCCTAAGAATGAGATTTTATGTCAGTTCATTATCACAAATCGGGCACGTATGAATTCCTACATCCGCAGAATGATGTTTTCTTGGTTTTGCTTGATATCCACATTTCCTGCATGATCCAGTTGTGAAAATAGGCATGACTATGGTAGGTGTCATCGTATTTAGGTTAGTTATGGAATCAACTAAATTATTGGTTCTGGTCTTGTAAGATTGAGATTCTGTAAAACTCACTCTATTCATTACTGAACTGTACATATGCCGTGCCTGATTATTGTTCCATACATGATAAATTTTGATCTACGCGTCTTGCTCTCGGCGTATCATTAATTTCTTCTAGTTTTTTTTTCAATACTTTTCTATGTAGAGACATGAACCTTAAGTTACCGTGTTACAGAAGACTTAGCCTCTTACCTGAAACATTCTAAGATTCAGATTCTCACAGGATGATTTACTGGATTTGCATGACGCCAGTCTTGGTTGGTACCTTTATGTCTAATAACTCTCGTAATCCTTTGTACCTGTTTCTTATTGTTACTTCAGTAACTCCAGCTGCCATGGCAATGACTTTTTGCGTTACACCTTCCTTGTTTATTACACATGAAAGATACAGTGCTGCAGCCGCAAGCCCCATAGGATCTTTTCCTGCAGTAATTTCCATTGTGCTTGCATCTTCTAAAATTGTAAGAGCATATCGTTTTACTTTTTCACTAAGTTTAGCCTGACTTGATATTCGTGACATGCATTTTATAGGATCTACGACTGGCATTGTCAGATCAAGTTCTTTTAGGAGTAATCGGTAGCATCTTGACACATCTTTTCTTTTTATGTTGATTTGACGTGCTACATCATTTAGTGTTCTTGGCGTACCGGTGTCCCTGCATGCCAAGTATATGGATGCAGCCATCATTCCCGAAATTGATCTTCCTCTTGCAAGATTTTTTTCTGCCGCTTTTCTGTAAATATATGCTGTCTTTTCTACAACTGAATCAGACAACGCAAGCTTGTCTTTCATTCTGCCAAGATCTCCAAATGCCTGTCTAAAGTTTCTCTCTTGAGATGCCTGAACTTGGCTTCTGCTATCCCATGTTCGAAGACGTTTAATTGTGCTCTTCATTGATGCTGAAAGTGGTTTTCCAGTAGCGTCTCTATCATCATGCCCTATTATTGTTGCAAGTCCCATATCGTGTATTGCAAGAGACGACGGTCCTCCTGTTCTTGTTCTATCCTCATGTTCCTCTTTTGAAAATGCACGTCTTTCTGGACCTGAATCATCGATTCGTTCGTTAATAACGAAACCACATTCTCCGCAAAATCTCTCTCCAGTGGAACTATCAGTAACCATGGCGCCTTTCCCACAACGAGCGCATCGTCTGTCAATATCATAATCTTGAAAAACCATCAGAATATCGTATTGGTATATTTCATGTACAATAAGAATGGTCGTATTTTAGTAAATCATCTATGATAACAACAGATAGAAAGGCTGGTTTGAACATCATACAATGTGAAAGGAAGAGATGAGCCTGTTGATTTGATCTGGGTATCAACTAACTATTCTAGCGTATTCTTTTCTGAAAAAGAAATAAAACGTTTCTTAAATTCACTTGTACCTAAAAATGGAATTACACCAACTGGATTGTGTATTGAGTTTCTTGAAACGCATTTGAACAAAAAATACACTAGAAATGAAATCATGAATGCAACCCCAGACCAGCTCAAAAAAATGATAATTTTGTCATAGAATTATTTTATAGGCAAGTCTTTTAATTCAGGAAAGACTATTACTATTATAGAGTAGTGTGAGTTTGCATATCTCTGATGTCATACATGTCAGAGAAGGACTGGAATAACTAACCAGCTCTCATATAATTTGTTTTTCGGTTTTGTCAATTGCTTTTCTTATCAGATCTTTAAGCTTGTCATGTGTCATGCTTTCTACATTGTTGCATATGCTTGACTCTATCTGATAAGTTAATTCTTTCTTAATATCGCTAAAGATTCTTTGCTGAAAATTATAGTCTGATATCCCAGCCTCCTTTACTGTTTGAGCAAAGACTTGTTCAATTACATCCCACGCAATTTCTTCCATATGCAGCACCCTAAGCTAAACTCACTGGTTTTAAGGTCATGACAGATCGAACTGCCTTCATACTTCGTATTTCTTTGTTAATTAATTCTGCCAATTCTGCTTCATCCATTCCTTCAAACTTGACTATGATATCGTATTGACCAACTGTTCGTTTAATCTCCCTAATTGGCTTAAGAGTGGATATTTTTTTCAAAACTAACTCCTCTTCACCCATATTGCATGTAATTAGAGCAAAGGTTGTGTTCAACGCATGGTTCCTTATCTTTTCATCGTGATCAAAATGTTCTACTCTTGCATATTGTATCATGTTATGATTTCACTAATTCTATTACGTGGTCGTCTCTAATAAAGCAGTGTAATGTCTCATTTGCAGATAAAAATGAATTAAAAATGTTTACAGAACATAAACATGCTACAATAAATGATATAATGAAAAATCAGTTTTTAGGTTATTCGTTTTTTTCTTCTACGTTTATTTTCACGTATTTGCCAGAACCAGATGGCAGATGTTCTGCATCTACAAAACTGTGTTTGTATTTAGAATATAACCCCTTTTCCAAGTCTTTCCTAATTGAATCACTGTTTATCTTTACGTACCTGAAAAAGGATCTTTTTTCTTTCAAAAATTGATTTAATTTTTCATTCGATGTATAACCTGCAAGATGTTTTGAATATGTCTCTTTGAGATTATTACTTTCACCGACATAGCGTCTCGTAAAACCTCCATCACTTGTTTTTTTACCTTGAATTTCATATACCCCTCCAGTCGATGGTATTGATTCTGCGTTGTCGTCACGATATTCAATTTTCTCTGACCAAATGATCTTTAATGTAGCGTTTACCACGTATTTGTACATGATTGATATAATAAAAGGGCTTGTATTCTTCACATCCAGTTATATTTGTCTTTTAATTCCACATAAATCAATTCGGAGTTTTTTATCATAATTGATCAAGAACTAGTTCAAACATTTTGATCTTTCTATGTAAGTGAATTCAAAATAATAACGATATACTGTTATTCTACATTTCAGTTCACAAAAACCAGTTTAATTCTATTATATTGTATTGCCACAGTTAGTGCAAAATTTTGCAGATTTTTTTGTGGGTAAACCACATGTTGGGCATGAAACGCCCTCAGATTTTGCATCAGAAATGCTCATCATAGTTGGGTTTTTTGATACAAAAAACGAGGAGAGTGAAGGAGATCGCTGGGATGAGGTATCAGTGACAGAGGACACACCTGTAACATTGGATTGGCCATTTCTATCAATGGTCTTTTTTATCTCAAATATGGATTTTATCGCAAGAAATTCCAATGCAGAATATTTTAGTACAGAATCAATTAATGCAGCAAAATATTCTTGATCTGTGATTTTTTTATCCTTATAATGATCAATTAATTGTGTAAATGCTTCATTATACTGATCATAACCACCTGAAATGTACTTGAGCTTATCAAAAGTTAATGTTAGTGTATCTACATCCCCAAATGACAATGTCTTACATACATTCTACTGGTAAATATTTTTAGTGAAATTAGAAAACAATTGTGAAAATTAGCGTTTAGCTGTCTTTCCCTGTTTTCTGTTGTATTCTAACTTATCCCATGGAAAAACCACGTATTCCCTATCAATTGTTTTTTTAGCATAGACTAGCTGTTTTGGATATTTTATCCCCTTTCTTGCAACCAATGTAGCAAAAACAAAGTTTTTCTTGTCAATTACCCTAGAAATTACTTTCTTGAATGTATTACCGGTATCGTAAATGTCATCAACAAATAGTGTTTTTCCATAAATTTTTGATCTATCCACCAAGATTTTCTTAATATTAAACTGGTCTGCTACAAGACGTGCTGGAATCAATCCTCCCCTAGCGACTGTAGTAATCTTGTCAAACTCAAACCCAGTTTTTTTTATTTTATCAACAAGAATTTTTACTTGATAATCTATGTCAGCCCATGTAAGTTCATGTTTTCCCTTCCAGTTTGATCTTTTTTGCAACTAGGTTGGAATCAGCGTAATGACAATATAACTTTCAATTTTGCACAGATTTACCCATAGCTAAATTATATAACCTAAGCTAACTTTTATTAGTGGAATCTCAGTATAGCGAAATATGTTCAAAGGAAGACTAGCGGATGCTAAGATCACAATTGCAAAATTTGTGGCATTTTGTGGTCCTGCTCTTATCATAAGCATAGGATACATGGACCCCGGAAATTATGGAACAGACATACAGGGCGGGGCAGCCCATGGGTACTCCCTATTATGGATAGTATGGCTTGCCAGTATGATGGCTATGCTTTTGCAGTATCTTTCAGGCAAGATTGGAATTGCAACTAATATGTCATTGCCAGAACTAATACGTGAGAAATTAAAGAAAAAAATCTACATCATCCCATATTGGATAAGTGCAGAAATAGTTGCAGCTTCAACTGATTTAGCAGAATATCTTGGTACAGTTATTGCGTTAAACCTATTATTTGGGGTGGCATTGCTTTATGCTGCAATATTTGGCGCATTAGATGTAATCATAATTTTGGGTTTAACAGCAAAAAGATTTAGAATGATGGAACAATTTTTCTTATTGTTTGTGTCAGTCATTAGCTTTGGATATTTCTATGAAATCTTTCTTGCAAAACCAGATCCGAGTGCAATACTCTATCATTCTCTAATCCCATCATTTACCAATGCTAACTCTGTATTCATAGCAGTGGGAGTGATTGGAGCAACTGTTATGCCACATGTCTTGTTTTTACATTCGTCACTTACAAGGGACAAAGTCAAAGATGCAACACCACAACAAAAGATACAATTTAGAAAATTTCACAAAATTGAAACAATAATAGTCCTAAGCATTGCAGCGGTGATTAATGCTTCAATTATGCTCATGTCAGCAGTTGCATTTAATCCAACACATCCAGGCTTGGAATCTATTTCAGAGGCTTACAAAACATTAATTCCAGTATTTGGTATTGCAGCTGCAGATATTTTTCTAATTACCTTGCTGTGTTCTGGAATCGCGTCATCAGTTACAGGAACACTCGCGGGTCAGGTCATAATGGAAGGTCTTTTAGGTAAAAAAGTAAACGTCTGGTTGAGACGAATCGTCACAAGATTTGTCAATGTAATACCTACTACTATTGCGCTACTTGTAGGATTGGATCCATTACACATACTAGTTTACAGCCAAGTAATCTTGAGTGTATTAATACCACTACCGATGATACCTCTTCTTCTTTTGACCAGAAACAAGCAGATTATGGGCATATTCGTAAATAGAAAAATTACCACCGCAATAGCTACAGTTTTTGTCTGCGTAATTATTGCTTTTAATGGATACTTGCTGGTTAATCTCTAGCTTAAATGACTAGTTTAAACTTGATATTTTTTTTCTTCAAGAAAGAAATTAGTTGCTTTGCATGTTCTTCATCTTGGGTTTCAAGGCTAAGTGTGACACCGGCAGTACCTGCTGGAATACTGGAACTTAATCTATCATGAATCACTTCAACAATGTTCACGCTTAATGATGATATCTGGTCTACGACTTCTTTTAATGCTCCAGGTTTGTCTGTCAAAAGTACTGATATCTTTACCATCCTTCCCATTTCGGTCAGGCCCTTTGCCACTATCTGCCCTAGTAGGTACATATCCACATTACCACCAGATAAAATTGGAACTACTTTCTTTCCCTTGCCAGTTTTCTTTTCAAGCAAGTATGCAAGACTGACAGCACCGGCTGGTTCTACTACCATCTTTGCTCGCTCCATTAAAAGAAACATTGCTTTGACAATTTCAGAATCATCTACCAGAACAATGTCATCTATTAATTCATTTATTATTTTGAATGTAAACTCTCCTGGTTTTTTTACTGATATACCGTCCGCAATTGTTCTTTTTCCTTCTACAGAAAGTAATTTTCCTTCATCAAAGGATTTTTTCATGGCTGGAAATCCAGAAGATTGTACACCGATTATTTTGACATGTGGTTTTTTTGTTTTAATTGCCTTTAGTATACCTGCTGCCAGGCCTCCACCACCTATTGGAACTATGATCTCATCAACGTCTGGCAAGTCTTCTAGTATTTCAAGACCGATTACACCCTGTGCTGCAATCACCTTCTCATCATCAAAAGCGTGGATGATTGTACCCCCTGTTTTTTTAGATAATTCTACTGCTTTTGACCATGATTCATCATAAATTGCCCCCTCAAGTATTACTTTGGCACCATATGATCTTGTTGCTGCAACTTTGGCAGGAGATGCAGAAACTGGCATCACTATAGTGCATGGGATTTTTTCAAGAGCTGATGCATATGCCACACCCTGTGCATGGTTCCCTGCAGAAGCTGCAATGACACCTTTTCGTTTTTCTTCTTTTGACAATGTAGTAATCTTTGCATATGCACCTCTAACTTTAAACGAACCAGTTTTTTGCAAACATTCTGATTTTAGAAATACTTTTGCGCCAGTCATTTGACTAAATGTAGACGAACCTTCCATGGGCGTACGCCTGATTACATTTTTTTGAATTTTTTGTGATTTTAAGATCTCATCAAGAGTTAGATTCAATTAAAATTACCAGTTCTGTTACAGTATATTTGGTTTGTTACTCTAAATCAGGTTAGGTACGCGTGTTATTTTGATATTTGTAGTAATAATTGTAGAAAAAAATGATGAATAATTACATTTTTTCAAAGATTTTCAAGGATCAGGAAAGCCTAAATATCTTTAAACGAAGATTTAGATCAAAGTCAAGGGGCCAAGAGGTGTCAACTCCCCAACTTTCAGACACCATAAAGTTCCATGCCCCTTGACTAGAATATTACATAATAAAAAATACTGTCATATAAACAATTTTTTAATTTTTTAGAAATTTTATGATATCATCTAAGTGTTGAAGTAAATTTATTTTTGCTCTCTCAGGAATTTTTATCAGATTGATGTCACCTTGTCTAGTATTACCTTTATTGTATTCTAAATTAAAGTTACAAATACACCCCTCTTCTGCTGCAATCATTCTTGTTTCATCTATGAGCACGGGTGTTGTATGATATACTTCGATCAACATATTGTCTAATTCTTTAAAAAGACTTGATCTTTTCTCTGTTAACTGAGCTAGTTCTTTATGATTAGATTGAATTAATTCTAAAAGTTCTTTTACGAGTATATCATTTTGAAAGAATATCTCAAACAATTTTTGGTGATCGACATTTTCATAGCCTTTCTGACGTAGTTTTTCTTCAATTATTTTGTCATTTTCAGGATTGGTTCTAGTTTCAAGTAATTGTATTCTATCTGTAATGTCTGATAATTCTTTTTGTATTTCTATTACACGGTGATCTAACTTGTAAAATAGCAATGCATGATATTGCAAAGACAAGTGTCCGGATAATAGATAATTGTCCTCTTTTACTTCAAATTTTATAAAAATACGACGTAGATCCTCATCCGATGTAGAAGAAACACCATCATTTTTCCAGCTAGTAAGATTTTTTAAAAAAGTGCCAAGAAAATCGCGTATTTTTGCAGGATCAAATGATTCTTGGTCTGTGACTGTGCCATCACCTAACATCACTTTAAGCGGTGCTTTTTTTGTCAGCTCTGTCACATGATTCAAGAATAGAGTACGAATTTGCTCTGCTTTATTACTCATAGACTTTATAAATACATCCTGATTTACAGAAGGAATTTGCACGCCCTTTTCCTTATTTTCCTTAAATAAATTTGATAGGTGCTTTAAATACCAAGAATGTTCAACTACGAATAGAATTAATCGTGGCTAAAACTTCATCTTTTAAGAAAATAGTTTGTTGGAATTGTGATGTAGAAATTATACAATACTTTGATATAAAATACAAAGGAGAAAGAGCACAATGTCCTGTATGCGGAGTAAATTTCCCCCTAGAGTGAGTAGTAATGAGTGAAGAACCCAACAAAGATCAGCCACCAGAATCAGTATCTACAAAAAGCATTGTAGATATGATGCTTGGCGGAGGAAGAACCGGCATACTGGATACAGAGAGTCTCATCAAAGAAACTCAAAAGAGAGTATGGAGTTCACTTAAGAAAGGATATGAATACGACTACTCGGTAGATGAATCAGACAAGTTTCTCCGTGATCATGTATCGCAGAAAATGCACATGATTGTAATGTTTGTAGATCTTGTTGGTTCTACAGATATGGCTCTGCGTTTACCACCTGAGAAGCTTGGCATCATAGTAAGCTCGTTTTCCCAAGAAATGCGTTTTGTGATTAAACATCATGGAGGATATGTTTTGAAATATGTTGGTGATGCTGTAATAGGATATTTTGTAGCAGAAGAAAGTCCACTGGTTATTGCAGATAGTGCTGTTAATTGTGCCAAGGCGATGATCGACGTAATAGAAAGAGGGATCAATCCAATTTTGAGCGAATATGATTATCCTGAACTCAGGGTTAAGATCGGAATGGATTATGGTGAGAATGCCATTGTAAGATATGGATCAGACAAAGTTAGATCCCATGTAGATATTCTAGGACCGGCAGTGAGCATAGCTGCAAAAATAACAGCTCTTGCAAGACCAAATCAAATTCTAGTTGGAGAAGATGTTTTTGAAAAATTACATCCTAGTTTAAAAGATCTTTTCAAGAAAGTAGAATGGCACGGCAACCAATGGAATTATCATGACAAGGAAACTGGGAAACTTTACCAAGTTTATGCCATGCATGCTTAGATAGTAAATTTGTCTGGACATTCTACATGTTCGTAATGATGATCTGTAAACTTTTGGTCTACAATATACATTACAATTTTATACAAATCGTTTGAAAGTATACTTTTTTTGCATTTTATGCAATGTATATTTGATGTTTTCATCATTTGTTTCTGATCGATCTAACCATTCTATAAGGATCGGCGATCAATCGAATTTGATAAAAAATGAC
>JAJPGX010000022.1 GCA_021325595.1 Nitrososphaerota archaeon
CTTATGTCGCGTTTGAGATAATACTTTACTTTCTCAAGACTTGTGTTGGAATTGTTTAGGAATAATTTCTCGTTTTCTTTTAAAATAACATCAAGGTGATCATCAAATGAGGTACTTTTTGATTCAGAAGGCGATTCTAGGCTTTCTTCAATAAGCCTGTACAAGGTCTGAAATATCTCCATTTCAGTACGGTTTAGTTTTAATTCGTCTACAAAATACAAATAACTTGATTTTTCCTGGTTATACAAAATATCTACATAGCTAAATGGAGGGTTAAGAGGATATTTTTTTACTATCTCATATCCGTCTGGAATCCTTGTTTGAGTTTCATCAATAAGATCCGAACTAAAAATATCATTTTCATTTTTTGGATTTTTATCTTTCAATTTACTTTCTCCATGAATATAAAAAGACAAGAAGAGGGCATTTTAAGACTCCTCTACTTGGATTGTAGGGTTACTGTTGTTGGTGAACCGACTTGTCCTGCATACAATGCAACACTGCCAGATGAACCAGCATCTACTGATGTCAAAAGGTTTTGTGGAATCTTGAAGTAGATGATAGCCTTTTCACCAGGTGCTAGTGATACTGGACCACTCTGTTTTAGTAAACAGAGAGTTGGGTTGTTAGTTTTACTTCCTAACTGCATTACCAGCGGACCTGGACTGGCAGAACATCCTGCAGGGACTCCAACACCTGTACCATTTGCCATTGCACCAGTGACGGGATTAATAGAGGTAAAGTTTAGAGCAGATTGTAGGTTTCCAGTTGTCACCCGAGTTGAGTTTTTATCAGCATACCAGTTTGCAAATGGTATTTGTTGACCACGAATCTGTATGCTATCAACTCCCAACAATTTATCTCCGCTGTTTCTAACATCAGCTGCACCCCATGCCCATCCGGAGTTTCCTGTAACGTCTACCCATACCTGAGTACCTGTAACCGTCATTGATGACGATTGTGCACCTGTCTGGAAAAGACTTGTACCGTATAATACAACGCCTGTTCCCAAAACGACAGATGCCACCAAGATAATCAGTGTGGTCAGTACAGTACTAATCGCTTTTCTTTTTTGTGTTCTTGGGAACATGTCTTATTACCAAAAGTGGTAATGCCAAGGTTATCATGTCTTGTGTGTAATTTTTGATTACATATCGGACTAATATTGTTGATTACACGTCAGCAGATGAAGCAGCCTTGTAGGCGGTAATGAACTTGACGGCTAGTTGCTTGAGGTCTGTTCCTCTCGCATTATTCCTGAATTTACGTGTAATGGTCTTTGTTACACCTATTCCTATGAGAGTGATACCTGCCATCTCGGTCTTTTTTACTGTCTTTGAGAATGCCTCTTGTATCTTCTCATATCCCGAAGGGTGGCCGTCAGTAATAACAAATATGAATTTTCTTTCCCTTGGATCTTCCGCCAATACCCTGCCTGCTAATTCTATGGCATCAGGCAACAATGACAAGCCGCCATGATCTATTGTTCCTATTCTTGCCTTGATTTCCTGTCCGTATCTTTCTTTGAAATCCTTGAGAATGTAAAAACGGTTATCAAATGTATAAAATGCCCATGCATCAGACTTGCTTGTAAGCTCATTTGCAGATTCTGACACTGTAACGGCAAATTCTTGTAGCAGGTCAAATCTTAGACTCATGCTGGCACTTTTGTCCATCAGAATGACCCATGCTTCCTCACCTCTTCTTAATTCGTCTCTTTCATAAATTTCCGTTGTTGCACCTTCAGATGCAATTGCTTGTATTGCCATCTGCATATCGATGTAACCTATTTCATCGATTTTTGGATCATCGGTAAGATTTGCAATCAATCTTAATTGTTGTCTTATTCTTCGCAGCATTGGAAGTGTTTTTGATTTCATTCTTTCATAAGCTTGAATGTTACCTGGCGGTATCACAACTGCATCAAAGTTAAGACCTTTGAGATGTTTTTTGTATCTTCTAAGAATATTGTTTTTTATTCGTTCATTTTCTTCCCATAAGTCATCTAGTTGTATTACCTGTTCTTCGAATACTCCAACAGGCTTTAATGCAGGTCCAGGTTGTTCAGTCTTGGGACTCCAGTATCTAGTATGGTGTTCTTGAAATGGGAGAATTGGTTTTTGTATCAATACCCTATTTTGATAAAGTTGAGTTGCAAGTGACAAAACATTTTTCTCAAATCCATCTTGACCTATATTCTTGATTAGATCATCTGCCATACTTGCAATTTTGTTATTCTTATATATCGATGGAAACGAATCATTAGAAGAAGATGTTGTTTTTGTTTTGTTGTTTTCCAGAATGCGCTTTTCTATATCTATGATATTCTGCCAAATTTCCTTATCCTTGTGATGTAAATATCTGTCTGCCAGAATGTCCTCTATGTGATCTATTACTTGCCAGCATATCTCAGGTGTTTTTCGTCTAGTCCATTTTTGATATTTTTGATATGATGAGACAGCTGCATGCGAGGCAATGTGATATAGTGTTGCTAAAAAAAGAGCCCATAGGCTTTGCCGTCCTTGAGGCGTGTTGTCAAACACCATTCCTTCATATACAAACTTTTCATTGACTAGTTTTGGCAGAGGAATTATTACGTAGGGATTGTGAATCGACTCAAATATTGGATAAATTGAATTTTTTGAAAAAATTATTCCAAAATTTTCTGGTGACACTTCAGCGAATTTATAGAAAATCCTATAGGCAAATTCATAGAAATTTTCTTCACGATACATCATGCATCAGCTATCTTGTGAATTATTTTTCTAACGATAGATTGGACTTCAGGATCATCACTTGTTAGTGCAATTATTGTTTCTTCAGCTGCAATTTTAACTGTTGAGTTGTCAGAAACAAGTTTTGCCCAGTTTAACAAGTCACCAATGGAAGGACCGTATGGTAGCTCACCTGATTTGTATTGTCTTCGCAGCTCAGCTCCCACTTTGATGATAATTTCTGCATCTTTTTTACTAACACCGGTTTTTCCAATTACAAGAGCAACTTCTTTTTCATCAATCTTGTTTCCTACGCTCATGTAATCAAAGTTCAGCCACACACTCATTCTTCTTCTCATGGCTGCATTGATTGGTTTTGTTCCAGCAAACTCTGATGAAACAGGGTTCATGCTAATGATTAGAAAAGCATCTTTGTGACGTTGTATTATTTCATTATCTTTTTCTGTCAAGACCATGTGCCCTCTTTGATCAAGAATTGGGTTTAGTCTAGTTGCAATATCTTGCTTCATCATGTTTGCTTCGTCAAGGTATAAAATTCCCCCGTATCTACACCATGATGTAATTAATCCATCAATCCAATTTTCTTTTCCCAAACCGATGTATCTTCCAAAAAGATCAAAGACCGAAGTCTGTAAACCACAGTTAATCTCCCACATTGGCAAGCCGGCAAGCTCTGCAACAAGGTATACGATGTGAGTCTTTCCAGTCCCACTCGGTCCGATAAGAGCACATTGCCTGAAAAATGAAAGTGCTCTGGCTATTCGTTCCACATATTTTTCACCATTATCCAGATATGGAGGAGTATCTTTTGGAATTAATTCCATCATTTCAGGGTTAAAGGTAAATTTTGTAGGGTCTAGGTATTTTTTTATATCATAGTTCTTGGATAGCGCATGAGTATTTCTTTTCATCTTTGAGAATGTAACATTAACGCTATACTTTTGGTCTACAACTTTTGATGTTATGGTCTCCTTTGTCCTTGGGCTTATCTCTTCGTGCAAATCAGTATCACGTAAGTTAGTCAGATTAGGTGTATAATCGTATAGTATGTACTAATGTAATACAGAAGGGGGCTTAAGTTTGAATCAAACCTCTTTAGAAACACAATGGTTCCAAGGATAGATATGTCATCGCTATCAGTAAACAAGCTAAAAAGTGGTATGCCGTTTGAAAAATACAACATCGATGTATCCTTGGATGAGATAGAAAACAATGAATCCGGTATAAAATTGAAATATAAATTTGTCTTACTTTCAACCCCTACCAATGCCAAGATAAGTATTGAAGGCATTACCTCACTTACTGGAAGTGAAAACGAGGTATCAAAGTATTTGGAACCAGATGAGAGAAATATCCCAGTAATAGTAAATATCGTTTATCAAGAACTGTTACCATTACTTTATGTTCTAACAAAAAGTATTGATATTCCATGTCCGGCATACAAGATCTCACAAATTTCGCAAGGACCGACACCTCAATCCTCGGCACAGCCAGAACCACAAGAACTAACTCAGACTGAACCTAAAGTAGAAATGCCAGTATCAGATACGGAACCAGCAGCAAAAGTACAGCAGGCAGAAGTAACGCCAGACCAATCAACACAGCAACAGGGAGAAGATGTTCTTGATGAGCTAGAAAAACTAGTAGAAGAACAAAATGTAAGTTCAATTTAAAACATACTTGCTATTAAAAGAAATTTTTGAAAAATTTTAGTTATGAAAATATCACATGTAAAGCGGCGTGCATTGAGTACGGTGGTTACCACAGCTATGATGCTAACCGCAGTTGCAGTAATTGGTACGGGTGTTGTGTTATGGTCGAATTCCAATCTTAGAACTTTTGAAAATAACTTGGCAATATCTGCTTCAAACAATACCAATAAAATAAATGAAGTTCCACTGATTGAAGATGTTCAGTTAGACCCACATGGCGGTGCAAAAGACCGAGTTAACGTTACTGTATCAAATGTTGGAAACGTTGGATTTAGAGTTACAACCATTACAATTAGTGATTCTGGTCAAACTAAGGTCAATACCATTGCATCCGGTAACATTCCAATACATTCATCACAAACTTTTAGTTATTCCTATAATTGGCAGAGCAACTTAATAACCACAATTCAAGTACAAACAGCTAGAGGTACTGTGATTTCTACCCAGGCGGTGCACCCATGAGAAGTAGACGTGGTCTTAGCAGCGTAGTGGGAGTGGTGTTTGCAATAATAGCACTTGGCACAACCGTTGGTTACATTACATATAGCATGAATGTTTTAGACAATTACAATCAATCAGTTCTTGCAAGAAATCAACAATCGACAGATACTATAAATGAGAAATTTCAGGTATCTAGTGTAACTTTTGTCGGTAACAAACTCAATGTAACCGTTACAAACACTGGAACTTTGCCGATAAACTTTACCAAGATATACATTACTAACAGCAGTACGCCATCTACTACTGCATGGGTAAAAAGCTACTCTCTTAACAGCATCATAGTTCCTCCAGCAAATACAAAAACAAATATCGGACAAGGTGTCAATACCTGGCTTAACACAAATTATGGTTATAATGTAAAACTGGTAACATCGCGTGGAAACATATACCCATTTTTTATCAACTCAGTCAGTCAGCAACCTTTAGATGTAAAAGTTCAAACTATTCCACCTACAGTTTCAAATCAATTCGATACTACTGTGCTTATGACAGTTACAAATAATGCTACAAACGCAGCTCCAATTACAAATCTGGTACCACAAGTCCCTTCTCCAAATTATATTGGATGTTCTCCCCCAACATGTACTGCGACTTTGGTTGCAGGTCCAATTCCTGCATCATACCCAGTTTTACAGCCTGGTGAAACGGCTACTTTTAGATGGCAGTATACCATCACAGGAGTAGCAGGAAATCAGATCACATTTACTACCGGAATTCTAAACGGAGGCGCATCAAATACTGCTACTGCAAATGTTGTAGTAAGAGACATTGTATCATCTTTGACTGCTGGTTCTGCGCTTATACAAACTGGAGTAGGCACATCAGCAAAACAAAACAATACCATGTTTTTCCACACTGAGACAAACTTGGTACCAAGCTCAAAATACCAGGCAATGCCTTTCTATGCTGATACTTCAGGAACAACAACATCTAGCCCTTGGCCCAACATTCAATTCTTTACAAAAAATGCAACCACAGGTACTATACTGATGTACTCTGGACAAATGAATGCAAGTTTCAGATATACAAACGACAAGTTGCCAAGCGGTGTTAGCGATAACAGTAATTCTGGCCACATGTTACATTTTAACAGAAACTATTGCCAAACATTGCCCTGTGACAGACCAATAGATTCCACAAATGGCAACAATAATTGTTATAACGATGTAGAAACTAACGTTTCTGGTAGACCAAGCAGTAATACAAATAGACCTACTGTAGGCTCTGCGTATGGTGTGAACGGCTCTAACGGAGCCAACTTTAATGGGGTACAATGGTACAACATAAATGCTGATAGCAACTGCAATACTGCTGGTTCTACTTCATTTAGTATTGCAATGTGGTTTAAGGCTGATGCAAAAACCAACTATGATACAAAACAGTACATCTGGAGAGTAGGAACCGGTAGTTCAGAATATTATGAAGTAGCAATAGGAGATGGCACCTCAGGAAACCATGGAAGGGTATATTTTGCTTTTAATCCTGGAAGCTCAACCATAACATGTCAAAGTGATATCCCTGCTGGCGGTGGATATATGGATGGAAAATGGCATTATTTAGCAGCTATGAGGACTGGAGACTATGCATGCAACATAACCATAGATGGGGTTTCCAAGCAAACTAGCACTGGTAGCGGCGGCGATAACAATATTTCACCAAGTGGACCTGTATCAATAGGCCGATTTCCAAGTACTACAGGTGATTGCAACAGTAACCGTTGCGCCAATAATTATTATGGCAGTCTTGATGACATAATGTTCTGGAATAATCACGCGTTGTCATGTTGCAGTAATAATCAGGAAGTATACAAGATGTATCATACTAATTATGGAACAGGTGCATTCCAAGTTGGATTTGTCCTGGATAAAACTGACCAAAATGGCGTTAAGCTTGCAAACATCATTCCTCTTACAACAAAAAGTATGCCCTTTGTAGACCAAGAACAGTGGAGTAGCAGTACAAGCACATCACCTGACAAGAACTATTATTGGGCAGGCGGTAATTATACAATCAGCGTACCGCAGATTACACTAAGTCCAGGTCAGAGGCTAAATTATACATTCTATGAGGTCAGCAACAGCGGATTAAACGCCAAAGTCAGATTAGATGATAAGAATTTTGGCACATCGACTGGCGATTTGTTATCAAGTTTTATACAATACCCTAATAGCAATGCTACAATGCCATCATATTTACAGTATAATCGATGTACCGCACTTGATCTTATAGTATATAATTCAGGACCATATGGAAGCTGGGTTACATACCAAGGAACAAGAGTTAGCTTTGACAATATTTACGGTACAGATTCATACGCTGGAATCATACATTATGTGAATGGAAGTAGCCTAACTTCTAACCAAGATAGTATTTTCATGCCAGTTGGAACCACAAATACATTTGAGTTCTATCCAATACAAACAAGACCTGACCAAAACGGCAACCAATATTGTGGTACTGGAACCATACCTGATGGAACTTTTGACATGAATTTGTTCATTAGTGGATATGATGAGCATGGTGGTTCATTCTTAAGACAAGTGCCATTTGGAACAGTTTACGTATATGGTTAAGTTACATATCGCTACCAATTTTGGCAGACAACCCTTTTATGGTAGCCAGAGTAAGATCGAGATGTGTCATACATATACACACAGGATTTAGTACAAGAATCAGCATACAAAATAAGGAGTAAGTATAGTTGAAACAAAAAATCCTTGTTGTAACTTTGATTGCAATTTTACTAATTGGAACAGTATCTACTCCAATTGATGTCCTGGCTACAACTAAGAATGGTTATGACGATTCCAAGAAAGACAATGATGATAAAAATAAAAACGAAAAAGATGATGATCATAAGCAAGACAGTTGTCAGCACATACCAAAGGAAACACCATTTAGGAATCTTTGGGTTTTTGTCTGTAGTTTACAAACTCAGATTGATCAAATTAATGAGAAATTAAGTCATATTAATTCCGGCGGAGGCGGTACTGGTACAGGTGGAAGTAACCAATGGTGTCCTACTGCAAGGAACATTTCCTTAGGACATGCTACACTCCAACTTCAGAACCTAGTAGGTTGTGACCTAAGCAATTCATATTTCGGTGACTCGATTATGCAATATGCAAATCTCAGGGGGGCAAACCTTACCAACTCAGACTTGTCGGGAGCTAGTCTGAACTATGCTGATCTTAGTGGTGCAATCCTAGCAGGTACAAACTTTAATCATGCAGACCTGACCGGAATTACTACAGCTGGTTGTCATGGAACACCAACCGGGACTCCAGTAGCAGGCACGTTACCTGTTTGCGGACCATAAAATTTTCAACCTGAAAAATCAGTCTTATTCAAAAGTGATCAAAAATTCAACGCATGGAACAACCTAGTTTACCTCACAGATTGAAAGAATAACAAGTTGTAACTTTAACTTACATACATCCTTATTTATGTAAAAAGAGTCAATTTCGATTGATGGCATCTGCCCCTAGTCAGAATGACGACAGTCTAGCTGCAGCAGTAAAGGCAATGGAGGATCTGGTAGATGAGGCAGTACAGGTATACGAGTTAGACAAGGAGAAAGTAAACGTAACAGACGACCTTTACAATTCTTTAAAGATTCTTACAGGCTATCTTGGTTTTACAGTTGATTTGCCTTCTGAGCTTGTCAGTTTGCCTGCAGATACAAGGGTCATACTTGCACCATCATTAGACCTTTTTATTGTAAAACCCAATTTCAAGTCAGAACAAAAAAGGCTTGACCAATTATCACTTGATGAAATATCTAATGTTTTACGATACGCGATACCCATAATCATAAACATGGCAAGAACAGACAGGATAATAAAAAGCAAAAAGATTGCTTTCTTAAAAGAGGGTACAAAGAAACTCAAGAGATTGCCTGGATCAAGTGTAGATGATACAATGGTAACAGATAATGTACATTTGGAGAAGACATAGCAATGCAAGAGAGAATCGTATACAGATTCAATTCAATAACTGATCTGCAAACAGCGTTAAAAAATGAAACAGATAAACTGCAGAAAAAAACCGACGAGTATTCTAAAATCATCGGTGAAAAATTACGCGATACACAAACCGAAGACCCAAAGGAGCTGGAAGAGTTTAGAACTGCGTTGGATGGACCGCAAGATCCCAAGAAAAAATCTGCCAAGAGAAAAGAATCAAAACAATGGAAGGAAGTACAATCACTTTCAATTTATGACGGATTGAATATGAAAGGAGAGATTGAAGTTTATTTTAAGAGCCTAGAAGAATTAAAGATAAAGCTAGAAAAAATGAAAAAAATTTCTGAATCAGTAGATGGACTTGTATCTCGAGGGTTTAGGAAGGATTTGGGAGTTCTTGCTGTCATGAGCGGAGATCTTTCCTTCAAGATAGCCTTTCTCAAAAATGCTTCACGCAGGAAAAAATTTGCCTTTAAATCGATCTTTGATGTGGAGGTTGAAAATTCAGTTGTTATATAAATTTCATATTTATAAATGTCATTCATTGAAAAATCTATGCGTCTTGTCTCAGATACATGAGAGACATGAGATGGCAAGATCATTTAACAGACAGATCCGATCAAAACAATTAGACTTTCCAATAATATATTCAACTAATTGGAATGGATGGGTCTAGCAAAATGAAACATGAAGAAACACAAATAACAATATTTGACGCTGCAGATGACTCTACATTATCAGAACATAAGGTAACACTTGACAAACTACGGGAAGACCTGGCACAGTATGGTCTGACCTCAAACCAGGCAAAGGTTTACATATTTTTAGGCAAGTATGGTTCAAAGACTGCTCCTGATGTTTGTAAGGCATTAAAACTACCCAGAACCGAGACATATCACTTACTAACAACATTACAGAACAAAGGCATTGTATCCGCAACGTTTCAACATCCAACCAGATTCTCTGCATTGCCTCTTGAAAAAGCAGTCTGGGTTTTAGTAAACGCCGAAAAAGAAAGGGTCAATTCTTTACAAAAACAAGAAAAAACAATTTCCGAATTGTGGAACTCAATACCTGAGTTTTCAACAACTCCCGAATCAAAAGAGAACAAGTTTCAAATGTTACAGGGCAATAATCAAGTTAACAGCAAGATAAGAGAGATGATAAACATGACAGAATCAGAAATAATTATGCTTGGTTCTGAAAAAGATTACCTAAAGTTTTACCACGCAGATTTTTTTGAGCCATTATCAAAGTCAGATGCAAAGTATAAGATACTTACATCGGCTTCAGAAAGATCATGGTATATCTTTGATGAAGTAGATCGAAATCAAGTCAGAATAGTTCCAAGTGACATACCAGAAAACCTATGTTTCATATTAAAAGATGGAAAAGAATTACTCTTCTTTATCAAAAACGCCAATCAAACATCAGATGTCACTGCAGTATGGACTGATTCTGAATCAATGATATGCTCCATGGAAATTCTCTTTAATTCTATCTGGACTAAATCAAAAAATATCCACCTATAGTCTAAGGTATCAATCTAGGATGCATTACTTGCATTCCGGAATCATTAATTCTAATTGGCAGTATCTGTTCACTATGTTTTATTCCACGCATCTTTAAGACTTGGATCGCTCTTTCCATGGTATCCTCACGTCGTATGTGGTGTAACAAAATGATTCCTGATGTAACATACCAGTCGATTGGGATATCTCTGGTCTCACCCGTTTCAGATATCAATAAAGAAGTACAATTTGCAGATTCGAGTGCATGAATCATTCCTTGTAGGCCTTGTCTTAGATAAAACTCATTGGTGTACTGCATTGCAAGTACAGACAATGAATCAACCACTAGTCTTTTTGCTGCAATTCTCTTGACGCTGCTTAGGATAAGCTGTGTAAGATGCATAAACGGTAGCGACTCACCGCGATAAAGTGATTCATCGAGTGCTACAAATCCTTCTTCCATTTTGAACGGCCTAGCATCGATGATTATGAATTTGCCTTGTTCAATCAAGCTTTGAATATCCCACCCATACGACAAGAAGCTGTTTTTTATTGAGATTGGACTTTCCGACAAAGTTACAAAAATTCCAGATTCGTCAAAATCTTTTATTCCCTGATAAAGAAATTGCATGCCTAATGTTGTCTTACCGCTTCCAGGAGGACCAGCCAAAACAACATTCATTCCTTCCCTAAGGCCTCCTGATAGAATTGAATCCAGTCCTGGAATGCCTGTTCTTACTTTCGTAGTCATGATAAAAAAGCCGTAAAATGTTATTTAAAGACTAGGAACTAAATTGAAAGAACATTTTCGCACACATGAGAGAATTGCTTTACTAATCACGATAGAGCAAGATAGCTTTTTTTAAAGCAGGAGCACCATGCGGTTTGATGAAACAAAATCTAGGCATCATAGGAGGAGGACAATTAGGAATGATGTTAACAGAAGCTGCAAAAAATATGTCTGAGTATATTTCAGACATAATAGTTCTGGATCCAACAAAAAATTGCCCAGCCGCAAAGGTAGGTGCAAAACAGATTGTGGCTGATTATTCAGACAAAAACGCAATAGTCGAGCTTTCATTACAATGTAATGTCATAACCTATGAGATAGAATCAGGAAACGCCGATGTATTACAATCTATTAAAAATTCCATTGCAATCAATCCATCTCCTGAAACTTTACGAATCATCCAAGACAAATTTCTACAAAAAAAATTCCTTCATGAAAATGGCATTCCTGTCACAGATTTTATTGAAATAAATTCAATTTCAGATATCGAAGAAAAAATTGCATCTTTTGGTTATCCAGCCATACTCAAACTTAGACGCGATGCTTATGATGGAAGAGGAAATTTTGTCATAAAACACCATAATCAGATAAGAGAAGGGTTTGAAAAATTCAAGGGAAAACCCATCATGCTTGAAAAAAACGTACGATTTGTAAAAGAGATTTCAGTAATTGCCGCTCGAAATACAAGTGGGGAGATCGCTACATATGCACCAGTAGAAAACATTCATGAAGAAAACATCTTAAGAATGACAATAGCACCTGCAAGGATAAGCAAAAAAACATTCCAGGAAGCAGAGCAAATTGCAAGAAAAGTCATGGAGGTGTTTCATGGTGCCGGAGTATTTGGGATAGAAATGTTTGTCACAGAAAATGACCAAGTTCTCATAAATGAAATTGCACCGCGAGTTCATAATTCTGGTCACCACACATTACAATCAAGCATGACCTCACAGTTTGAACAACATTTGAAAGCAATTTTGGGATTAAAGTTAGGAAACACAGATCTTCTTCATTACACAGTAATGTACAACATACTTGGACCAAAAAATCTGTCAGGTAGGTGCAGATCAGTGAATCTAAAACAAATGGAAGGAGTATATCTGAAATGGTACCAGAAAGAGGAGATCAAGCCATTAAGAAAGATGGGTCATTTCAATGTGGTAGACATTCATGATTCAGGCAACATTGAAGAATTAATCTCAAAGGCAAAAGAGATAGGCCACTCGCTCACATTCATAATGGAAAATTAGATGAGATTTAACTTAAAAACACTTTCAGTAAATCTATAATTTGTCTCATATTGTTTCCATATTTGGTAGATCACCCTTTTATTAGACGCAATGGTATTTCATATTGAATAATGGGGTCGTTGTATATTGAATATGGTAGGAAATACAATGGAGAAAAAAGAAAAGAAACCTGATCAAGTATTGGGTAAGAAATATTCAATATCCGATAAACCTGAGACCGATACCACTTTTGTAGAAAGAGAAATCTTTCCATGGCTAGGAAGAGGTGAGAGTGGTGAAAAAATAGATTTTAACAAATACATTGGTGAATTGGCAGAGCGTTCACCAAAAAAGAGTACCGCATCAATTCCATGCGAAATATCAAATCTTGAAAATTATAATGAATCGTATGTATCAAAAAAGAAGACAGAGTCACAGTCGCCTAATGAAGAAGATATGTTAAACCAAAGCACTAACCATTTGGTTTCAAGCGAGGTTACAAAATACAAGCAACTTAGTGATTCACTTAAGTCAGAACTTGAAGAATATAAAATCAAGGTAGAAAGATTACAACATGAGATCAAACAATACCAAAACATAATTAATTTACTCAGAGCAGAACTTAAAAAATATGAAAACATTGTTCCACCTAATGCTACAGATGAAATTTCACAATACCAACGATTGATAAAATCCCTTAGAACTGAACTTAATGAATACAAGTGTAAAATTGAAGCAATGCAACCGGAGATCACAAATTACCATCAGGTCATCAATTCACTTAAATCAGAAATTTCAGGATATAGACATGAAAAACCACAAGGTGTATCAAATGAGGTTGTAATATTACAATCCATAATTAATTCGCTGAGAATAGAGCTTGCTGAGTTCAAGAACAAGATAGAAATCATGAGCTCTGAGAGAAATCAACAGAACAGCATAGAAGCATTGAGAACAGAGCTTGCTGAGTTCAAGAACAAGA
>JAJPGX010000018.1 GCA_021325595.1 Nitrososphaerota archaeon
AATTACAATAAAGAAAGATGATAAAAATTTGGTTTGATTTTTTATTTTTAATTTCTCATTTTCAGAACGAATGAGAATATAACCCGAAAGGGGAACAAGCAATACTAGCAATACATTACTATCAGGTGATGATACATCATGTACAAAGATTAGTAAATTATTATTGAATTGGTGTAGATCATTTTCTGCTGCTACAAAAATTGGTGATACCATTACATCAAACTGTGCAAGATTAAGTTGCGGTTCTTTGTCAAGATTTTGCAAAATTTGATCCGCAAATTGTTGTGGCAATTTCATAACATCATTGTATGACACCTGTGGCGATTCAAATACAATGGCCTTCCCGTTGTATCGTATTCTTTCCGGGTTTAAGATTCTATCAAGTGTTGTAATTTTTTCAGGTTTTATTTGGGTAGGTAAAAATATAGCTTGATCCATGTGAACTGTTTGCAATGTTAAAGTATCAGTTAACAGTACGATTTTGTTTGTTGTTCTAATCTTTGTCAAATCATTTTGTAAATTATTGCTATCATCATTTGTATTAACACTGATGGATTCTTCAAGACTTACTGTTGTATGTTTTGGGGTTACAGTATTGTCTGCCATATGTTTATCAGAATCCTCAACAGATGAATAACCAAAAAGTAAATCAGCTCGTCCTCTTTTTTGTTTTTTAGTGACAACGTCTGATCCAGAATCAAATTGATCGTCAGTATTTTTTGTATTTTGAGCAGTAGAGAATGGCAGATAGTTGTAGCTGATATAATTAGAATTATGCATTATTGTAACAACAGTACTGCAAGTTAGCAAAGTTATTCCAGCTAAAAGAAATATTGACAATGTAGATTTTTTATTCAAAATAAATTCCTCCGCACAATAAATCAAAATAATTTTGGTCTGCATTGACTAAGTATGTACCGTCCAAAATAGGATGTCTTGTTTCTATGTCCATTGCTTATATTCAGTATATCTTGAACGTCAATTAATCAGGCGGAACTTTGTAGGTTTTAAAAAATCCATTATGGTAATTTGTGATGTAAACAGATCCATTTTGGCATGCCCATTTTTAATGTCAAATTATCAATAAATGTGATTTAATTGATGATTTTGTGTTTTTGCAACCAAAGTCATATAGCTGATCTTTTTTCTTGTTTATCCAAATTTTTTTTCCTAAATTTACTGCCCCACTTTGCCCATATTACAATAAATGCAAGAGCTACAATTGGAGGACCAATGAAAAGTATCAGAACTGCTGAGCTTAGGTTCAAGTTTCTCGCGGGCTGAATAACAGGCACACTACTTTTTACTTCAGATGGGTTTTCAAATACCATAGTGGAATACTGTACAGATGAATCCGTATTGCCTATTTTTTCAAACTTAAATTCTACAGATCCTGGATGATTAAATACAAAATATTTGTAGCCTCCAGTATACTGTGTTGCGTCATCAGTTGAGAATATCTCTGTCCCATTTTGTGTTATTGTAAAGTGATATGGCGTAGAGGTCATAAATTCAGCCGAAGTATATGGATCATAGAAATTGAAAACAAATGTGATCTTCTCTCCTGTTAGAATAACATGTGGCTCCCATGAAAGATCAACTTCAACTTGTTTACCGTCAGTGTATTTTACAACTGGCCATTTGTCAATCTTATTTCCTTGCGCGTCAGTGGCAAAATCAGGTATTGCCTGATTTACAACTATTGCTCCAACCATCCAAGGATGTATTGTACAGAAATAATAGAATGTTCCTTCCTTGTCAAAGGTAAAAGCCCAAGACTGTCCGGGCTTGAATGGGCCACTGTCAAAATAACCATCAGACTTTCCCTCCAACTTGGCCTGAGCTATCTGGCCTCTATCAACTCCTATACCGCTTGTGACCGTGTGAATCTCTTTGTCTGAATTAATCCATGTTACGGTATCACCTTTTTGTATTGTCAAGACCGGTGGAGAATACCAAAATTGAGCCGGTGTATCAAAATGTGGATTTGATGCACCTAGAGGAATTGTTATTGTTCCATTATCAGCAAAAGCCACTTGGGTAGGAACAACTATGAATAAGACCAGCAACAAAACATACAAAGTAATATAAAATTGCGACATCTAAATTTTGCATATATCGCATTTCATTTATTTCATTCCAAACTTTTAAACATATTAAAAATCAACAATAGTTCGCAAGTTGTTATTTAGCATTTTACCGTTATTATTTACATTAGAAAATTCAACTTACTCTGATAAGATACAACAAGTACTCAATTCAAATTTTTTGAGAGATAGTATTTCCAACCTAAACCATTATTTAATTAATGATGTATTACATGGAATCAATCTAGCATCAGCTGAAGTTGTTCTACTTGCAGTAGGAATTATAATATTCATTGGTGTTGGCGGCGAGGCATTTTTCAGAAGAACCGGCATACCAGATGTTACTTTTCTTATGGTCTTTGGCGTAATTGTAGGACCGATCTTAGGTATTGTAAATACTGGGGTGGTTTTGAAGATCGTTCCATATTTTTCAGCACTTGCATTGATAATAATCATGTTTGACGGTGGACTCAACTTAGACATTAGAAGCATAATCAAGACTGCCCATTTTGCAGCTTTGCTTGCAGTTGCAGGTTTTGCAATTTCTACTATTTCGGCTGCAGCTATAGCAGTATATGGTCTTGGTTGGCACTGGATAGATGGGCTGCTATTAGGAATAATGATAGGTGGCAGTAGCTCAATTGTTGTATTTGGTCTTGTTCGAAGATTAAGTATTTCAGATGAGACAAAAGCCATGCTCAGTTTGGAATCCGCAATTACAGATATTCTTTCAACAATTGGAGCATTTTTGTTGTTTAACCAGATCGCATCACATACTTTTGATCCTAATCTAATTGGCATAACTGCAGCTAGATCCATAGAGGTTGGCTTGATTCTTGGTTTTGGAGTTGGGTTACCATGGATGTATCTAAGCTCAAGGTTATCAGATGCGAAACACTCCTACATGTTAACACTTGGAATTTTATTTGTGTTATTCTTTTTAGCAAGATCCTTTGGAGAATCAGGTGCACTTACAGCATTGATTTTTGGTTTGATGTTGGGAAACAGAAAGGTTCTTGGACGTCGCCTTAGAATCAAGATGCCTGAAGTTTCAACCGAAAATTCATTTCATGAACAGATAACATTCATCGTAAGATCTTTCTTCTTTGTGTTCATTGGTCTACTTGCGAATTTTGGTCAGTTTGGATTTATCGTATTTGGAATAGCAATGGCAATTGTGTTTTACATTGGACGGTTTGGAATATCAAAGGCAATACTTACCAAAAGATTTTCCGCATTTGAAAGAAAGGTAACATCTGTTATGCTTCCACGTGGATTAGCAGCTGCAGTATTGGCCACCTTTCCATTAACCCTTGGCCTGCCCAATGCAGCTGCATATCCACAGATAATTTTTGTAGTCATAATTTCTACGGTAATAATTACTACCATAGGTCTTGGAAGCGCAAAAAAACTTCAACCAAAAGACACATTTATTTCAGATACTTGATCATGTATCAATATACATTGAAACTTCCCAGGGAGTAGGGGTTTGTGCAAAAGCATCGTATTCTGCATATTTCATGGATATGTAAGCATCAAGGAAATCTCTACTAAACACTTGCTCTAGAAATTTCTGGTCGCTTTTTAGTGATTCCAAAGCATCTTTTAGTGTACTTGGAAGTGATCTTATTTTATAATTTCTTTTTTGTTCAGGTGTAAGCCGGTAAACATTTTCCTCAACATGATCACCTGGATCTTTTTTATTTTTTATTCCATCAAGACCTGCCAAAAGCAATGCTGCTTCAAGTAGATAGATGTTGGCAGTTGGATCTGGAACACGATATTCTATTCTTTTGCTTTTTTCATTTCCTCTCGAATACATTGGAATCCTAATTGCAGATGATCTATTACTTATTCCCCAGCATACATTGACTGGTGCTTCAAAATCAGGTACAAGTCTTTTGTATGAATTAGTTGTAGGATTAGATATAGCACATAGTGCATCTGCGTGATCAAGCAAACCTCCTATATAGTATCTACCCAATTGGCTAAGTTCAGCAACTTTATCATTGGGATCATACATCATGTTCTTTTCTTTATTCCAAACACTTTGATGCATGTGCATTGCTGATGCATTGTCACCATAGATTGGTTTTGGCATAAATGTCGCAACTTTTCCATTTTTCTTTGATTTTACTTTCACAAGATTTTTTGCAGTGACAACATTATCTGCTGCAACAATTGTCTCATTATGTATTAGATTTATCTCACATTGACCAGAGGTAGCAACTTCATGATGTTGTGCTTCTACTTTTATTTGAAAATATTTGTACATGTCATCACAGATGTCTTTTCTTATCCTATCAAGTGTGTCCCTTGGTTGTGCAGGATAATAACCACCTTTTAGATCTATTCTAGTACTTGCGTTGCCTCTTGTCCATGGCGCTTCACTAGATTCTATCGAATATCCTGAACCACCATACGATTGCATGGCCCCTATAGATGACGGAAACAAACTAATTCTGTCAAAAATAAAAAATTCAAGTTCTGGCCCCCACACTGCTCTAGATAATTCAAAATTTTTCAACTCTTCTACTGCTTTTACAGCTATTCCTCTCGAATCTCGATTGTATCTCACATGGGAAGAATCTGATACCTCATAAAGATCAACAAATATTCTTGCATTTTTTCGTTTATTATCATCATAGTCAGGAGGTAATATTTTGAAAGTAGTGACATCAGGAAGAAGTACCATATCTGATCTATTGACTGATTTGAATCCACGGATAGAACTTGCATCAAGTTTTTCAAGACCATTCTTGAAATGATCTTCTGTAAGTGAATAAGATGGAATTCCTACGCTGTGAAGCTCACCAAAAATATCAACAAACCAAAAATCAACAAAGTCAATCTCCTGTTCCTGTAATTTTTTAATGATGTTGCTTTCCGTCATGTCTTTGTTTGTTATATTGTGTTATGGAGGTCCGCCACTTGCTGTGCTGTTGTCCTTTCCAACAGCCTTTGAATCTTTTTTCAAAATCTTTTTCAATCCATCCTCAAAGAAGAATTTCTTACCTGAGAATGGTTCTAGATCATCAATCCAAATTGCTCGTTTGTCATATTTTGCAAGAAATGGTTTTTGAACCCATTTAGGATCCCTTCCTTGCAAAAACCTCATAACAATAGCTTTTAGTTGTCCTACTTTTGCAACTCCTAAAACTTGTATCTTTCCAGGTGTAGAAGACATGCTTGGCCCTCTGACTGTTCTGCATAAACCTCCTACTTTTTGATAGGCATCCCGAAATATTTCCTGTGCTCGTATCAATGGAACCCCAAAATAGTGTTGCGCGCCAGTATCTCTTACTACAAACATATAGTATGGAATCATCCCCAAAGAGACTTGTTTTTTCCACATTTGCGCCCAGAGATTAGGATCATCGTTGATGTGTCTAAGAACTGGTGATTGTGTTCTGATTTGCGCACCTGTTTCTCGAATTGAGTAAATTGCGGTCTTTACTGCATCTGTTGAAAGCTCAATTGGATGATTAAAGTGGGCCATAAATGAAAGATGTATTCCCTTTCTTGTCACCCTATTGAATAGATCAAGAGTTTCTTGCGAGTCATCATCTGATATGAATTTGTAAGGCCAGTAAGCTAACGCTTTTGAACCAATACGAATAGTCTGTAGATTGGGCAGATCCGCATCCAGTATGGAATCAACGTATTGTGATAGTAACCTTGCCTTCATGATCATTGGATCTCCACCTGTAAAGAGGACGTCTGTTACCTCTGGGTGCTCTTTTAAGTATTGAATTAGAAGATCGGTCTCGTGCATAGCAAACTTGAGTTCTTCCATGCCGACAAATTGTGGCCACCTAAAGCAAAAACTACAGTAAGCATGACATGTTTGTCCCTGACTTGGAAAGAAAAGGACGGTTTCTTTGTATTTGTGTTGCATTCCATAAAGTTTGGTTCCATCTTTAAGTTTTGGAACATTATGTTCCATTTGACCAGCAGGATGTGGATTTAGTTGTAATCGTATTTTGTTGGCAATTTTTTGGATCTCTTTTTTTTCTAGACCTTTTTTCAGAGCATTTGCCATTTTAAGATAATGTTTAGGTCTTAGCATATTTTTTTGCGGAAAATTTAGAATAAATATAGGATCATTTGGTACTGCTTTCCAGTTTATGAGTTGCTCCACTACATAATTATTGGTCTTAAAAGGCAGAACATTTCCCACAACTTCAATCTCAAAGTGTTTTTCCTGTGATAATTTTTTTATTTGTGGAATATCACGAAAATTTGTTAAGGTATATGATTTGTATTGTGGGGAGCTAAATTCACTCCAAGTATCATCAAATTTCTGTAACCCCATATATTATGATATGATTCATCGTATTTATTTCGTTCGCAAAAATTTTTCATTATTTTTATTTTTAGGAAAAGATTTAACAATAATGAAACAAAATAAAAATCAAATATTTCGTCTCGAAAATAATTTCTCTCAAATTAACAAAAATGAACATTTTCCTCTCACACATTTAAATAAATATAGAGTGAAGGAAATCCAATGGTAGAGCCTTCATCAGTTGGGCAAATTCAAAATCTTTCCTCCTTGATTTTATCAAATAATGATCTACAGATTCAACTAATTATTTTGGTAGTTGGTCTAGTAACAATTTTTTCAATTTATTTTAAATTTGCAAATTGGATTCGCAGGCTAAAATTTAGTTATACACGACCACATCTCTCGCGTTTCATACGCAAAGCCATTCTGCCATTTTTTGCTCTTGCATTGATATCTACTACGAATTTTTACATACAAATTTATGATTTATTTGATGAGTCTGAAGTTTCTTCCACAGGAATACCCACAGTAAAACAAACTTTTGCCAAGATCCTAAATTCTATTAACATATTGATTATCGGATATACAGTATCTCAGTTGGTTCCCATTATTTTACGAAAACATGATTCAGACCAAAAAGAAAGAGAAGATTTTGAGAATTGGAAGACAAAACGTGGATTTCCAGATGATCCGTGTGGCAATTGTGACGTATGTCGTGGAAATCGATATGGTATTTGTGAAAATACACCGGATCTATACCACAAGTTTTTCAAATGGATGCCGCCTACAGAAATTCCTCCCGAGTTTACAAAGGAAGAATTTCAAAAATATATGAATACTGAAGAGGGCCGCAGACACTTGGAAAATTACAGAGTAGGCGGCATGACAATAGGTAGTTATCAAGAAATCATAAAAGATCCGTTCAAGAAATGGAAAGAAGTTGAACGAGAAAAATATGAAAGATATTTGAACTTGTGTTTGAATGGAAATAATGCTTCAGGACGCATACTTAGCCTGAAAGTAAGACCTCGTGAAATTTATTCAATAGATGATTGGATGGAGGTTAAACGACTCAGCGATTACGAATATGTTGTACCTGGTGGCAAGCCTCCAGGATATTTTGAACAGAAACAAAAATCCATGCCTAGATCTGTTAACCAAATTCTCCCAATTGGAATTTTTATTGCAACCATATTGGGCGTAATCACATGGTGGGGTGTAGATTTGGTGGTAGTTGCTACTGCAACAGGTGGGCTAGGAGTAGGAGTAGGTTTGGCACTCAAACAAACCATGGAAAATTACTTTGCGTATTTGATAATTAGAAAGAACAAGACAATACAAGAAGGAGATCGAGTTCAGCTGAGTACTGGATTTAATGGATATGTGCACAGTATAACTCCAGGAGTCACATACATACGACACGCACTCAATGAATCACTAGCCATCATTCCCACAAATCAATTAATCAATGAACAAATTCTCAACTTTACGAAAGAATTTTCATATGTTCCAGCCACAGTCAAAGTAGGAGTATCATACCTCAATGACCCAAAACAAGTGGCTGCCATATTGATTAAAGTTGGAAAATTAACAATGTTACAATCTAAAGATGAAAAGGGTAGACACCTAGTTATCCAAAAAAATTGCCCCTATCTAGAGGAAAACCAACCAAGTTGTGGATGTGACAAGAATGCCCTGGCAGATATAGATCAGCCAGTAGTAAGGTTTGAAGATTTTAACGAGTCATCATTGGATTTTACTTTGTGGGTTTATGCAAAGGATTATGGTTCGCAGTTCAAAGTGAAGACGGATATGCGTATGATAATGTATGAGGAGTTTAAGAAATATGATATCAGAATACCATGGCCGATAAGGACTATTTATCAGGGAGATGAAAAGAGAGAATCCGAAGAAATTTCCAAATTAGATAAAGAACGAGAAAAGATCAAATCACAGTTTGGTGTAGGTGATATTTCTTTAGATGAGAATAAGTAACCGTTTGATTTTCCAAAATCTTTGTTCATGATCTAAAGGTACAATTTACTCAGGAAGATTCTACTGCTCTGGAAAATTCATCGAAAACTTGGTCGATTCCCTTTTCTATCTTTCCCTTCGCCATAAATCCAACAAGCTTGAGTTTTCCTGCAAGTTTGAAATCTCCATCCACTATAACCTTGGTTCCTTCTGCAACTGTCTCATATGTTGTCACAATATGGCTGTCTTTTGCGTCCCCCGACAATATGTAGACTTCGTCTATATGTGGTCGTGTTAGTATGTGTTTTGTGGTTTGATGTATTTCCCTTCCAACAATAACGGAATAATCTTCTGTTGTTACTGTATTTCCCTCCTTTGATATCACTTTGACCGATTTGAAAAATTGTGGAAACCTAGTTGGGAGATGCTCAAAATCAGTAACCAAGTCGAAGATCTTTTCCCTGTCTGCCTTGATCACTCTTTCAACTTTTACTTTTGGCATTATTTTGTTTTCACATATCTAAAATTAAAAGTTGTAGTTGTGTTCACTTACTTTAAATTAAGTGTAAAGTCTTTGAAGCAGATGTCAGAGGATCTCACAAAGGTTGTAGAAGAATTGATAAGTTCTGGCAAGGGAGATCTAACAAGACTACAAAACATTTTGGAACTATTACGCAGAGGAACGCCTATTAGTGATTCTGATCAAGACTATATTGAATCAATATCAGGTAAGCATGAGTTTACTGCAAATGATTTGCCCGTAGAGGTTCCAACTGATATTCCTGTCATACCAAAAGATTATTCTAGCGATAATCCTGGCTTTATGTCAGAAATTCCCACAGACACACCTGTTGAAACGCCAGATAATGATAACGCAGAATCAAATACACGTGATAAAAAAACAAATACCAAAAAAAGAGTAATTTCAATTGCAGTTATTGCTGCAATAATCATCATATCATATACCGTACTTGATGTCTATGCAGTCAACTCATTACAGTTTAGGCCCCATCGGGGAACACAAGCAATCATATCCGATACCGAGATTTCAATCCAATCTGATGCTTGTAATCCATCATACTTTCCTGTCTCATTTAGTAAATATCAGATAACAGCATTTTACAAATCAGAAGTAATAGAGACTGCCACAATTGGAGGAGGAACACTTTCTCCAAAATCGGCATCAACCTTTGATGGAATATTTGCGCTAAACAAGGATGTAATTACAAAATATCAAAATACAAGCGAGCAATTTAATGCATCAAATGCACAGATAACCACAAAGGTATATGCCCCAATTTTTGGATTTATCCCTTATGCAGTCGAAAAAAATTATGGCGCAGATCAATTCCAAAAAATAATTAAAAACGGACCTCCTGAATTGTACAGTTGCCAATAGCTAGCTTTTCTTTCGTTCCTTGAGTCGTTGTAACATTCTTTGTTCCCCTTCTGCAAATCTTCGCTTGTCATCCTCTGTTTCGGGTTTCAAGGGAGGAACTTCTACAGTCTTGCCATCACTTCCAAGCGCCACTGATGTTACATAAGCAGTATTTGTCAGAGTTCTTTTTCCGGTCATCAGATCTTCTGCTTCAACTGTTATTTCGATTTCCATTGATGAACGATGGGCATAGGTCAACCTAGCGTTTAGAATTAGTGCATTTCCAACAAATACTGGCCTTAGAAAGTTCACTCTATCAATTGATGCGGTAACAGCATTTGTTCTTGAATGCCTTTGGGCAACAAGACCTGCAATAAGATCAATCTGTTTTAGTATCTCACCACCAAAGACGTTTCCCGCAGGGTTTGCATTTGAGGGAAACATCCTTACCGTCATCTCAGCCTTGGATTCTTCGGGACTTTTTGGAGGCAACATAATCAACACATCAAATCAGAGATGAATTTATGAGTTATTATTTTGTTTATAATATTCGTCTTGGTCCTCGTTTGTGGAATTGTAGGAATATAACGAATCGTCTCGCACATAAGTACCAGAGTTGGCAAATTTACTATCATCTGTTCCTTTTTTGCCGTATAACTTTCTTACTACTATTCCTACTGGTCCACCAATTGCAATTATCACAAGTAACATTACAATATCAACCATTATTCATCTACGAGCGTCATGCTGAATAAACCTATTCAAGAAAATCACTAGAATCAGATTATATTTTAGCCAAAATTACAACAATACAATGAAGTATTTTTGGTGGAGACTAATAGATTACGTAATAGGAGCATTGGTTGGGGGTCTTCTTGTCTTTATTGTCAATCGTTATCTGTGTCACAAATGTCTTGGTGACGCGACGTTTGTATTTTTGCTTGGCATATGGATAGGTTTTATGCTTTTTTGTAATTTTATGTTTCAGAAATTTAAACCACAAAGTGTTCAGAAATCTTAGAGTGGCAAACCTGTTTTTCCAAAAACAGGGGAATCGTGTATGGAACTATACAGAAAACAAATATAGTAATCGAAATATCCATCTGTTAAATGGCAAAGTTCTTTGATGATTTTTGCAGAGATGTAATTTCTCTAGATCCAAAGATAAGATTTGCAGGAATTGCTGATGGGGATGGCACAATTGAAGGATTCTATGAAAGAAAGGGTCTCAAACCGCTTATGAAACCAGAAGAGAGAGCACAATATGCAATAACTGCAGCTACAAGACAGTACACCAGACTAAGATGGGAATATCTACTTGGTCGAATCGTCTATGCAAGTTCGCATTATACAAAATTGACACGAGCTACAATACCAATTGCAGACGAGAACAGCAGGCTTGCTCATGTGCTTCTTTTGTCATTTGATGCAAATGCTGATGATTTCCATCAAATCATAACAAAAAAGATCATACCTTTGATAAAAAAGAATATGACAAAATTTGTAAAAGAAGCAGAAAAATAAAAAATCAGTTACCAATATTTACAGAAGGTCTTTCAAGTCCTCTTTGATCAATGTATGATTGAACTCTATGATCAGAGCATACAGGAATGTTTTGGTCATTACTTTGCTGACAAAACTGCTTTATCTGTAACATCTCTTGATCACAATCAGATGTAGGTGTAGAGGAACAAGAATCTACGTCATCTTCAAGCGTAGCAATATTTTGTGGATTTTGGTTCGGGCTTGCAAACAGATTATCTCCCGTTGGTTGTTGGGATAGAAATGGCGAGCCGATAAAGTAAAACGAAAAGGCAACCACCGAGGCAAGAAACAAGGCGAGTCCAAGTCGTTTATTTCTATCCATAAAGATCAGTAGATTAAATTGCTGCTATCTATGTTGCTTCTATTTTCATAGAAAGTGTTGGAGATAACGCATTTGGGTTGTCAATTCCTTCCCACACAAAGATCTGAGCAGTATAAATTCCCGGAACAGTAGGCATCCAAGATTGTGCAGGACTAAGTGTTTGACTAGAGTCAAGTGATCCCGTAAGCCAAGATAATGAAATAACAACTCCGTCCTGATTTTGTATCTGAACCAAATATGCAAAGGTCTGTGGTTTGTCCTGATTGTTTACAATATCAGCAGCTATTTGGATTTGTTTGTTAACCTTTGTGTGCCATACACCATTTTCAAAAGTTGCAGTAGATGTATTATTTGCATTTGGTGATATTGTAAGACCCTCAGAATACGACGTTGGGATCATCAAGATCGTAGATAATGCCAAAACAAGTACAATCATCAAATAGTTTCGCATCAGGTGTGTTCTATTTTATCTTATTTTTTAGGGTTTGGAGTTGTCCTTACTTCGATTATTTTATCTCGTAATTTTTCACCAGACATTATTCTCACATTTGATCGACTTACACCAAAATGCTTTGCAATTTTTTTAACAATCTCAACATTTGCCTGTCCTTTTACTGGTTTTGCCATTATGCCAATCTCAATATGATCATCTTTTACCTTAATGAAATCCCTGTGAAATGACACTGAAGTTTTGTAAAGCATATACAGTAAAACAATGTTAAGACAAATATTAAAGATAAGAGCAGGCAATACGTGCAAAATAATGATGACGATCTAGAGAGACTGCATCTCTTAGATGTAATATCAAGACAGGGAATCCATGCACTTTCAAGAGAAGAACTTGAGAGATTACACACATTAATTGAGAAGAAAGATTATAGTCATAACCCAAAGGCACAAAAATCCAAAGCAAAGCTTCTCAAAAAAATTGGAAATGCAATTTACGATCATTATCAAAAACAGGGCAATTCATTTAAAACAAGCTAGAAGAATGGTCAGATAAGATAATGCTAAGCGAGTTTATACAATCTGTACTACATGATACATTATTCATAAAATATGGATTACTTGGGCTTTTTTTCAATGGAGTTTTTTCAAGTTTTATTCCAATACCAACTGAACTTACTGTCTCTGCACTGCTCTTGGCAGAGATCAACCCAATTGATGTGTTTTTGGTACTCACGATTGGATCTATAATTGGAGGTTATATTGCGTATTATCTAGGCTACAATGGAAGACTGCTCAAAAAACTTCGAAAGACTCCAGAAAAGAAATACGAAGAGAAAAGCGCTGGCATAATGACCAAATATGGATGGTTTACAGTGATTTTCTTGTCTCCTTGGATTCCAATAATAGGTGATGTCGTATCAATTGTAGCTGGCACAAAAAAATACAGTCTTGTAAAGTACACAGTTGCAATGACTACAGGCAAAACAGTAAAGTCGGTTGCAATTGTGTTCTTTGGAGTTCATTTCATCCATTGGCTAACAAGTATTCTACGCTAAATCAAAGATATATTACTCGTATTTTAGAATCACAGTATCGTGAAGACTGTTTTTCCAATAAATTATGATCTCAAGTTTGAGCCAGATTTTAAGACATTTACTTTCAAGGGAAAAGAAAAAATCTTAATTCATGCAACAAGACCTGTAAACCAGATAGTTTTCAATTCTGCTGAGATCGATATCAAGAGATGTTCAATATCATGGAATGGTAAAGAGATCAGGGCAAAGGCAAGACTTGCTAAGGAAAAAGAGGAAATAACAATAATTTTACCTCAGAAAATTTTTGGCAGAGCCTATCTTTCAATAGATTTTGTCGGTCATCTAAATGACAAACTTGTGGGATTTTACAGAAGCAAGTACAAGTACAAAGGAAAGGAAAGATATCTTGCCACAACCCAATTTGAGGCAGCGGATGCCAGAAGAGCATTTCCCTGCTGGGATGAACCAGAGGCCAAGGCAAGTTTTGATGTAACACTTGTAGTAGACAATGCCCTTTCTGCAATATCCAACATGCCTATAATTTCGAAGAAAAAAACGGGTGCCAAAACAACGTACAGGTTTGATAAAACTCCAGTAATGTCCACATATCTTCTCTATCTTGGAGTAGGTGATTTTGAATACATTCAGGGCAAATCAGGAAAGACGGTTGTTAGAGTAATCACAACACGTGGAAAAAAACATCTAGGAAGACTCTCACTTGAATTTACGAAGCAATTTCTGTCATATTTCCAAAGATATTTCAAGATTGCATACCCACTTCCAAAAATTGACATGATTGCAATACCAGATTTCGCATCTGGTGCAATGGAGAATTGGGGAGCAATTACGTTTAGAGAAACCATCTTGCTTTATGATCCAAAGACGTCATCGACTGAAACAAAACAACATATCGCAGAAGTGATTGCACATGAATTAGCACACCAGTGGTTTGGCAATCTTGTAACCATGAAGTGGTGGAACGATTTATGGTTAAACGAAAGTTTTGCTACATTTATGGCAACAAAGGCAGTTGATTCATTATACCCAGAATGGGACTTTTGGGATCAGTTTCTTATTTCAGAAATGACCGGAGGTCTTAGTCTTGACTCACTAAGATCTTCACACCCAATTGATGTAAAAGTAAAAAGTCCATCAGATGTCAGACAGATATTCGATGAGATAAGCTATAACAAAGGAGGATGCGTATTGATGATGCTTGAGAATTTTATCGGTCAAGAAAAATTCAGGCAAGGACTACACAGTTATCTTACAAAACACAAGTATGCAAATGCGACAACCGAAGATCTATGGGATGCACTTGGTGCTGCATCAAAACAACCGGTAGCGCAAATGATGAACACATGGGTAAAGCAGGTTGGATATCCAATAATTGAAGCTACTGTTAGAGATTCCAATGTAAAATTAGTACAGAAGAGGTTTTTATTAGAAAATAGTGCCAAGGCAAAGCCTGGAAACTGGATAATTCCACTATCTATTAGAACTGGAGAGAAAACCATATCCAAATTAATGAGAGGTCCTGTCACCATACCATTCAAGGGATGGTACAAGGTAAATGATGGACAAAAGGGCTTTTACAGAGTAAAATACGATGACGAGTCTTTGGATACCTTGGGGTGGAAAATTGAATCAAAGGCGATATCAAATGTCGATCGCTGGAGCATACATCATGATGTCTACGCATTGTGCATATCAAATCAGATACCTCTTAAAAAATATCTTGACTTTGTCAGACATTATGAGGAAGAAGATGATTATGTGGTACTATCAGACATTACAGGAAGTTTGAATTTTCTATATACATTATTGTCACAAGAAGAAGCAGGATACCATATAAAGCAGTTCAACCAAGATTTCTTTAGGAAAATATTTGATAAATTAGGATGGGATGCAAAACCAAATGAAAGACCAACAACTGCACTTCTACGAAGTCAGATAATAGGTTCACTTGGAAAGCTAGATGATGATGAAATCATAAATGAGGCACAAAAAAGATTTGAAAATTTTCTAAAGACCGGCTCGTTGAACCCAGACTTGCGAAATGCAGTGTATTCTATTGTGGCTTGGAATGGGAATTCAATCACGTACAAGAAAATGCTTTACATGTATCGTAAATCCCCAACACAAGAGGAGATGGTTAGATTGTTGAGCTCACTTGCAAATTTTCAAGACAAGGCGTTACTAAGAAAGACGCTATCCTTCGTGTTATCTAAAGAAGTTCGTACACAAAATCTCTTCCAGCCGATTGCAAGGCTAGTTACAAATCCAATTGGAAAAGATCTTGTTTGGCCGTGGGTAAAAAAGAACTGGAAAGGAATTGTGTCAAGATTTGGAGTGGGAAATCCTTTGTTAAACAGAATAATTGGCAGTGTATCAATTGAAGCTGATATGAAAAAAGAAAAAGAAATCAAACAATTCTTTGCAAGACATCATGTTCCGGGAACTGAGATGAAGATTGCACAGACCTTAGAGAGAATAAGAATTCACGCAAAATTTATTCAAAATACAAGAAAAGAATTCTAAACTTCAAGATATTTACCTAATGTTTAATAGTGTCACAAATTGAGCATCGCTAATGAAAGCTCCTCCCTCAAAGACAAAGTTGCGAATAATAACCATAATGTTTCTTGTAGCAGGAATATGGGGAATTTTCATGGGTCTTTTTGTGTTTGAAAAGCCAAATTTCATACTCACCTCACTTGGCATAGTCAACATTTCGCTGGCTATTTATCTTGGATTTCGTCTCTTAAAAAAAGACAATACAAATAGAAGAAAATAGCAATTTTATTTGTTTTTTCTAATTTTTGGAACCATTTTTATAATTTAGCAACTTGAAAGAGGAGGATGGTAGAAACACTTAGCGTGTCACATTTGTTATCTAATGAATACATCATTCCTATTTTCCTTGGAACGATTTTTGTTGCTTCATTGTTTGCTTCAAAGATCAAAATTCCATACACCATGGTATTGGTTGCAATTGGGATCGTAATTTCAGTTACACATTTGTTTGGAATAAGCATACTTAACATAGGAGACCTAAAGATTGGTCCTAAGCTAATTCTCTATTTCATTGTCCCTCCGTTGATCTATGAAGCAATGATGAAGGTAGACAGAGAACAGTTTAAGCTAATAAGAATAACGGCTCTCGTATTAGCTACTGTTGGAGTTGTTCTTGCAACAATAGTTGGGGGACTATTGCTAACATACGTAGCTGGCTTGCCTGCAATTACAGCTTTTGCCTTTGCTGCATTGATTGCTCCTACTGATGCTGCCATTGTAATAGAAATTTTCAGACGAGTAAAGGTTCCCAGACCACTTGCTGCCCTCATGGAATCAGAAGCCAGTTTTAATGATGCTACTGGCGTTATCATATTTTCTTCAATATTTGCAATTGCTGTAGCACAGGGTTTTGTCGTTGACACATCCACACCTGTTGAAGCAATCAATATTAACATATTAGATGAAGCCGGACATTTTGCAATAGTATTTTTCGGAGGCATTGCAATAGGTCTTGGACTTGCTGCAGGTGCAGGCTTTCTGCACAAGCTTATGGATGAACCATTTTCAGAAACAGCATTGTCTGTCGCGGTATTATTTGGATCAGTGGTTATTGCAAATACACTTGAAGTTTCAGGACTTGTAGCAGCTGCTGCTGCCGGATTATACTTTGGCACTGTAACAATGAGAAAACAAGAAATCATAAGCGATAGAGTAAGATCATATACCTCTAACTTTTGGGAAATGATTGCCTTTTTTGCAAACTCGATTGCCTTTCTCTATCTAGGATTAAGTATGGATGTAGTTAGAATAGGGCAGAATTTACCACTAATAGGATTAGCATTTGCGGTCGTATTAGCAGCAAGAGCTGCTTCAACATACCCAGTTTTGGCAGCAATTCACAGGTTTACAAAAGAAAAGGTGCCAAAAGAATGGAGACATGTAATAATGATAGGCGGTATGCGTGGTGCATTATCGGTGGCACTTGTTGCAACACTACCAGAAGGCGAGTTTAAAGAGACGCTCAAAGCTATAACTTTCGGTGTGGTACTATCATCGCTCATAATACAATATAGTACTTTATCTAGATACATCAAAAAGGCATTCCCAGAATCAACCGTAACTAACAACAACTGAAATATACTCAAATAATTTTAATTTTTACAATGACTTCAAGCTCTGATCTAAACAAGATAGTTCTTGAGGGTATAACATATGCCAAGCTTGAAAAACATAAAAATGCAATTTCATTTTTTGACAAGGTCTTAAAACAAGATCCCAACCATGTCGATGCGTTGTATAATAAAGGAGTGTCATTACTAAAGATTGAAAAAAAGAAAGAGGCCATGACTTGTTTTGAAAAAATTCTAGAGACACAACCAAATCATGTTGAATCACTTACAAATCTAGGAAACTTGATCTCAGAGTCAGGTCAGTTTGCAAAGGCTTTAATGTATTATGATAGAGCTCTTCAAGTTGATCCAGATTACACTCCAGCGTCATATAACAAGGCCATTTCAACAATACGACTTGAGAGATTTGATGATGCGATGCAATGTCTAAACAAGGTACTAGACAAAGAACCTGATAACATATCTGCTATTTACTACAAGGGAATTGTCCTTGGCAAACTAAAAAATCATGAACTAGCACTTGCTTGTCTTGATATAGTCTTAGAAAAAGAACCAGAAAATTATGAAGCAATGTTTTACAAAGCAAATGAATTGTCAGAGATTGAAAGACACCAAGAAGCAATTACTATATTTGATACCCTACTAAAGCAATATCCAAAAAATGGGACAATAATTTATGCAAAGGCAAGATGTAAGGCAGGACTTGGGGAAAATAATGATGCATTGGTTCTACTGGCCCAGGCAGTCTCATACTATGGAAAAACAATCAAGACATGGGCTGTGAAGGACCCAATATTCGATAAGCTAAAAGAGGATGGCAGATTCAAGACTATTGTAAAGTGACATGTCAGAGGAGATACTAAAAAAATTAAAGCATTTGATTGCGGCAGGTATTGGAGACACCAGAAGGTTGCGTGATATGCTAGACACAGTAAAACGGGGGGAACCCCTTGTTCTTTCAGATTTTAAGTATATTGAAGAATTGACAACAGTCAAAACAGAACAACAGGATAAATCCGCATCACCTACACCTAAACTTGCCAATATGGATGAATCACTTAGTCTTTTAAGGATAAGGCTTGCAGAAGGTAGTATTACAATAGAAGAATTTCGTGAACTGAAAAAGGCAATAACTGAAGACTAAGAATGATTCATGCTTAAATCTTAAATTCCAAAAAGCGAATTTGGTTTGTAGGTAAAACTTTGCAAACAGTACAATTTCATGTCTATAACAATCAAGTACAGACTTCACAATCTTATACTGGCTGGTTAAAGTGCAGAGTTTCGTTTTCATATAGTGATTAGAGTTGTCAAAGCATACCCCGCTTCCACCAGCCCCAGTACTTATGACATCTTTTGGCCATTGTGGCATAGGTTTGGGTGCCGAAGCATATAGAAGATTATTGCTTGATGTTGGTGCAGACCCACTAAAGCCTGTTTTAAAGGGAGAAAAAGAAGAGGCCCAAGTGCTGAAAAGATACGGTAGTACCATTTTGCGTTTTCCAAATTCGTATGGAGGAAGTGAGATACCTCTCATACCAAGAGCATTACTCATAGACCTGGATCCAAGAGCTGCAAACCTCATTTTACAATCATATCCCGACTTGTTTGCTCTCAGAGACAAGCATGTAATACATGGAGCGGGAGGAGCTGCAAGAAATTGGGCAGAGGGAAGAACTAGATTTATCAAAGAAGTTAGCACGAAGTATGACTTGCAAAAACAACTTTCAGGACTTTCACCAGAACCAGTAAGAGGATTTACAATCCCATTTGCCATGGGTGGCGGAACCGGTAGCTCATTTGCAAGTGCATTTATGCAATACATAAAAAAAGATACAAAAGAACACGCAACGATTGCTTCTTTTGGATTGCTACCAGAATTTGGATGGGATCCTGTTATACTTGAAGCTGCTGCAATTAATATTGTAATGAATTTAGAACACCAAATTAAATACAGCGATTGTTCAATACTGTTTTCCAACAAGACGTTGCGACAGCTTGCTCACAAACATGAAAAAAGACTAGATAAGATGCAATCAATTATTGATGATTTGCCAAAAGAACACGAAGTTGGATGGAAAGACTACAGAGGAATGAATCTAATTGCAGCAAATGCAATTTCCATGTTTATTGCGTCATTTGCAAGAGAAACAGAGTGGGACATGTCAAACTATAGAACATGGCTTGCCACAAAGAGGCCGAGGTTTGCAATACCATGGGTAATTCCAATCATGCCAGAGGAAAGACAGTGGAGTAGTGATTTGTTGCCAGGATCCACCAAGACAAATACAATGGATGCAATTGTAGAACACATCAACAAAAAAGAAGATGCCGTACTGTTTGACATTGATGAAAATGATGTAAGAGACAAGGGAGGTCCAAAGGACTCTTGTTGTGCCTTGGTCAAGATCAAAGGCGAATTCGATGTTAAGGAGAGAGAGATTCTTAAGAATATGATAAAAGACAGATTCCATATTGAAGAAGCTAGAATGATCTTCATCAAGATACCAATATTAGAAAGTGAACAAGCAAATGTTACAATCCTCGTAAACACCAAAGCAATAGGACCAAAGATATTAGAAATTGCAAGCGAGGCAGAAGCGTCATGGGATGCGTACAAGGAAGAATATGGCAAATGGGGATTGACTACAGAGGAATTCAAACAGAGCCTTATGGATGTCGTCCACGAATTTAGCTAGGGCATGTCAGACTTTACATTTTTAGAAGAAGTTGCAAACCGCATTAAGACAAACAGGAATCAATTAAAAGATGTAGAAGACGAGCTTGCAACAGTAAATTTTAGGATTCACGAAATTCCATTGAAGAGTTCAACAGAATCTACTTTTGCAAAGATGATAGGCGAAGAATATCATGATGCCACAGGAGATCTTGAAAAGGCAAGAGAGAGATTAAGTTTACAAAAAGAAGATTTGTCAAATAAGATAAAAGAAGACATTTCTACATTCATTACTGAATTCACATCACCAGATCTTGTAATACCACTAGAGCCAAATCCAAAAATTGCTGACGGTAACACCACTTTCAAATATAGAGGAGGCGCTGTCTTCAGAAATGTGCTTGACATACTAAGTGAATTACTTGGTTTGAGTGCACCAATACTTGTAAAAGATGTAATGTTTTCAGCTTCTGAGATAATCATAAAAGTAAAAGATGAATACGAAGCCAAACAAAAATTTCTAAACAGTATGCATGAAGTACAAAAGACGCTTTCAATTAAAAGAAAATAATCTGATCGCCTCTGTTCCTGCAAATACCAGTATAAGATATAACAAGGTAAAAACTGCCAAATTGTATTGAAGTCAAAGACAAAAAAAATACTGGCTATATCATTTATGGCTATTTTCGTTATTTCTACAGTTAGTGTTGCAAGTCTGGGTGCCCCTAAAACAGCTCCACAAAATACACAAACTGGAACCACCATAACAAACACCCCCGCTGACAACTATCCTGATAGCAAGAGGCCCACATTCTGTGAGACGGGCGGAGCCGAATCTAACTCATATATTACAGAATACAAGATACCTACCGCTTGTACACAACCTCTTGGAATAACAACTGATCCTTCAGGAAACATATGGTTTACCGAATCTAATTCTGGAAACATAGGAAAGTTCGATCCTGTAAACAAAAAGTTTGAGGAGTTTACAAACCCACAATGGCAAAAAGGCGAAAAATCAATGATGTGGGGTATAGAGTACATGCCAGATGGAAAGTTGTGGTATACAGATTCACAGCATAATCTAATCTGGAAATTTAATCCGGTCGATAAAAGTTACACAAAGTTCATCTTCCCAAAAACAAGCGGACAAGAAGCTTTTCCTCAAATGCTAGTGAAAAATGGAAATAATTTGCTAGTAAATGACTTTACTGGAAAGAAAGTAGTAATGTTTAGTACTGATCAAACTGGGCAGACATTACAATCAAATGTAATTCCCTCTCCTGGCAATTACAATTTTACAAGTACAATGATCCCAGATTCCACTGGAAAAATATGGTATACAGTATGGATATACCAACAAGGAGGATCACTTGTAAGATATGACCCACAAACAGGTAATTACACACAATACAACTTACCGATTGACATGCAAGCTCCAAATGGTATTTCAGTGGATTCTAATGGAAAAATATGGCTAACCGATACTGCAAGTAGTTACTTTTTCAATTTCGATCCTTCTTCAAAACAATTTACAAAATTCATCACCCCTCCACCTTCACCATTAACATATGGTAATGCATCAGGATTAATCAAGACACCAATATCAAGACCATATTGGAATTACTTTGACGACCAAGGAAGGTTATGGTTCAATGAACAGGTAGCAAACAGTCTTGCAGTATTTGATCCTGCAACGAATTCACTTGTAGAATATCAAATACCATCAAAGAATCCCAATTGGGCAGACTGCGGCACCATGTCAAATTGCGGTGTAGCTCAAGTACTAGACTTTACCGTATCACATGACAAGGTGTGGTTCACAGAATGGGTTGAGAACAATATAGGCGTATTAAATACAACATCTATTCTACCCTTTGAACTAACAGGTGCCCATCCAGTTACGTTGCATCGTGGTGAGAATTCAAATGTCTCCTTAACAGTTGTTCCAAAAGATCATATGAGTTCCCCACTTGACATTGTTACTGCCCAGACAGCAGGCCCAAACAATATCATAATTTCATCTCCTGAAAAAGAGATTTCAGTAGATAAAACAAAAACCATTAGTGTCAATGTATCAGCAGATAGTTTTGCAGTTCCTGGAACCTATAACATACTAGTTGGTGCAAGGTATAATGATGTCACCATATCAAAAATAATACCCATAACAATACAATAAGAAGTGACTCCTAAACTAGATAACCTGATAGGAATTTCAGTCTATTCTACCAAGTCTTCAGGTTCTGGAGGCAAGATAAAGTCATCACCAGAACAGTTCTTTGTCTCCGAAATTCTCAAAGAGAAAATACTAGATGCGATATCGCAATCCGGAACATACACAGTATACAAATTAAAAAAAACTGGGATCGATACAAATCATGCATTATCTGAAATATTCAAAAAATACGGATTAAGATTAAAGGCATTGGGATTAAAGGATGCTAATGCTACTACTGAACAATATGTCTGTGATATGAGTGGAGGTAGAGCGAACCAGCGCATCATTACAAACAAGTATATTCTTGAAGAAATTGGTCATGTCAAAAAACCGCTTACCAAAAAGGATATGATTGGAAATCATTTTAAAATAAAAATAGATGGTGCAGATTTTAAGAAAATATCAGAGTTTTCTGAATATGACAGGATCATCAATTTTTATGGATATCAGAGGTTTGGTAGCAAAAGACCAGTCTCACACATTATTGGTAAAGCTATAATACAGAAGAATTTTGATTTTGCAGTGGAGATGCTTCTTTCACATACATCAGAGTACGATTCTCCTGAAAACAGCAGAATACGTGAAGCGCTAAAAAACAAGTCAAACTATACTAATATTTTCAAAGATATTCCATACAGTATGGATACAGAAAGAATTGTACTAAGAGAAATGATAGAACATGGAGACTCGCTCAAGGCACTCAGAGCTATCCCGATTCAACTTAGACGGTTTTTTGTAGAGGCTTTCCAATCGTATATCTTCAATAAAACAATGTCACTAGCTTTTGAGTACGGCCAAGAATTAGTTAAACCTGAACAACATGACGTTTGTTTTGATAGAAACGACAACCTAGGAAGATTTGAAAATAATCCTGAGCAAAGACTAGCAATTCCTCTTGTAGGTTATTCATACTCTAAAAAAAACAGGTTTGATAATGAAATATCAAAAGTTCTTGATTTTGAACAGGTTAAATCAAAGGATTTTTTTGTCAAGGAAATGCAGGAAGTAAGTGAAGAGGGAGGATTTAGGCAAGCTGTGATTTCATGCAAGAACTTTTCAATAGACGAACCTTATGTGAACTTTACATTGTCAAGAGGATCATATGCAACAATATTACTCAGAGAGATCATAAAACCATCAGATCCGGTGGCTGCAGGGTTTTAGAAAACAACGTTAATTTTTATAATGAAAATATTGGTACAAACAACATGTTTGACAACATGTTTTCCAAAGCAATCAAAGCTCCAGAATTTCCTTCGGATTTTAACTGGATCAATACCACAGACCCACTTTCTTTAGAGAAGTTAAGAGGTCATGTGGTTATACTAGATTTTTGGACATATTGCTGTATAAATTGCATGCATACTCTACCAGTTCTTGCACAGCTTGAAAAAAAATATCAAGATAAACCTGTAGTATTTATAGGAGTTCATTCTGCCAAGTTCTTTAACGAACAGGACAAAAATAACATAGAACAAGCAGTTGGAAGATATGAAATCACACATCCTGTTATAGTTGACAAGGAAATGTCAATCTGGCGTCAATACAGTGTAAAGGGATGGCCCACAATTGTAATAATAGACCCAACAGGAAATCTAGTATACAGACAGTCAGGCGAAGGACAAAAAGAGATGATAGAGGACATTATTGATACACTGTTAGAAAAACACGAAAAAAAACATACTTTAGCAAGAGAGCCCATAAAGATAACAAGAACACATCACAAACGCAATGCCATTTTATCATATCCTGGTAAAATATCAATTGCAAATGGAAAGATTGCCATATCAGATTCCAATCATAATCGCATAATCATATCAGACCTATCAGGGAAGATAGAAAAAATAATTGGCAACGGAAGCGCAGGATTAATAGATGGTTCATTTTCAGAAGCCAAATTTTTTAGGCCACAGGGTGTTGTGTGGATAAATAATTGCATAGTTGTTGCAGACACTGAAAATCATGCCTTACGAGAAATTGATCTAGATAAGAATAAAGTCACAACGCTTGCTGGAAATGGAAAGCAAGGTCAGTGGGCATCAGCAGGAGGCAGTGGTAATGATGTATCGCTATCCTCCCCCTGGGATGTAGCAGTAAAAGATGATCAAGTGTTCATTACTATGGCTGGAAATCACCAGATTTGGACTTGTGATTTGAAATCTAGGTTGGTTAAACCATTTGCTGGAAATGGGTATGAAGACATCGTCGACGGCCCAAGAATGCAAGCTCAACTTGCTCAGCCAAGTGGAATAACCATTTACAATGATCTTATTTATTTTGTAGACAGTGAAACTTCATCTGTTCGCAAGATTGATTTGAAAACTGATCATGTGCAAACAATTGTAGGTCATGGATTATTTACGTTTGGACATAAAGATGGAAATACAAATGAGGCGTTATTGCAACATCCACTTGGCATATCAGCCACATCAAATAGAATTTTTGTAGCAGATACGTACAATTCAGCCATACGCATGATAGACTTGGAAAAACAAAATGTTTCTACACTAATAGGAAAAAACGGATCAAAGGGAGTTTGTAGGATTGGTGATCCAGAATGCGATACGCTTGGACTTTACGAGCCAAGTGATGTCAAGATGCATGATGAAAAATTATACATTGCAGATACAAACAATCATTTGATTCGAGTCTATGATCTTAAAACAAACTTGTTAACTACTTTGAATATCAGATAATTAATCAAAGAAATTTTGTGGAATTATGCCCTGTTTTATGGCAAAATCTTTGGCTTGGTCAAAATTGAATTTTCCTCCGTGGTATTGGTCCCACACGTAATCAAGCATTTCAGTCTTAGACATTCTTTCTTTATTTCCTATTAATTCCGGGTTTTTACCGATAACAGAAGTACAGAGGTTTTCAAGATCAACATATTCAAATTTATCAAGTAGTGATTTTAATTGTTCAAGTGATTCGTCTTTTTTCTTAGATCTGCCAAATAGTCCCATGGATACATGCCATATACTGCCACTTAAAAATCTAGATTGAGGAACATAAGGTTAAAAGATTTAAGATCGTATTATCTTAGAATATTGTGGAAAAAGCATACATTTTGATTGGATGTGAGCTGGGCTCTGAAAATGACATTGTAGAAAAGGTATTGAAAATTGACAAGATAAAAGATGCCAGGGTTGTTTATGGCGATTACGATATAGTAGTAGAGGCAGAAACTGATACCGAAGCACAAATGGACAATTTGATTACGAAAAAGATTCGAAAGTTGGACAAAGTTAGAACCACTATTACTTTGGGCGTCGTAAATTAATTACAATTCCCATGCCCATTATGACCCCACCAGATATTGCAATTAAAATTCCATTTAGAATCCACTTTGGGTTTGAATACATAAAAGACGTGGTAGGTCCTACAATAGAATTTCCTTGCAAGTAAAAAATTATTCCGAATATTATAACTGCAACACCAAAATTTATGGTAATTTTCCCGATTTTCATTATATATGATAGTTCATGAGATGATAAAAGGTAAAAGGAGTTGATAATTTAGGCAAAATCCTTTGGATTCGCTTCTTTAATTCGGTTTTTAAAATCAAAATTTGAATTGGACGAATGGGGACCAGACCTATTTGAGATGAGGCATAGTAGAAGCTGGTTGGATATTACCATTTTTGCGTCAGCAGCATCACTTGCATTAATTGTTTATTTGATATTTGGACCCGATATTGACCGAATAACAAAAGACTCCCCCATAATTATCGATTTGATGTTTATTCCATCTTTTGTAATAGGATTACTGTATGGAATAAAAATAACTGATAGAGTAATGAGTCCTTCAGGACCACGAAGTCCAATAAAGAGAGCCATATTCAAGATATTTTTATTCATATTTGTTATGGGCGCCATCATTACCTCAGTATCGTTTGCACTTCACGGAGGCGCACATCAACCACACAAGTCCATATTTCATGATGGTTTCATTCCATGGTTAACAGAATTCATACAGGCAAATGGAGGTTTGACATTTCTAATCATATCAAGTATTACAATAATGGCTGCTGCGACAAAACGCATAGTTGGCATGGATGGATTCTTAAGTAAGATCTTTACGTTTGTTGGGACATACATTTTCTTTTCTATGATAGCTCTTAGCTTGACACATAGTGAACCTGCACACTCTCAAGTTTACTTGTATGCATTCTATCAAGCAGGAATAGTGGGTGGAATATTTTATCAATTTAATAAATTTACTTCCCGCGCAAATATTTGGGAAGATTATATGAATGGATATTAGATTCTGCGCATTTTCGTTGTAAAAAGCATTACAATTACGATAGATGTCATCATAACAAGTTCGGCCATACCTGAAAACTCTGGCAGATAGGTTGTACCCATTATGTTAGTCGTTATATCACCTGTTTGATTAAATTTTAAAACTACAAGTGACGAATTACCACTGTTTATTATTAGAGGTGATATCTGTTGACCGTTTTGGATTACAGTCAGATTTCCATTTATTAGGTCGTGAGGTATTTGGATTTCTGCAATGTTTCCATCATGTGCACTATTGCCTTCGAAAATTAACTCTTTGTTGTCTTTGTTTAAGGTAACATTTTTCATATCATAGTTTGATACAGTAGTTACAACAAAATTGTAGTCATCTGCTTTTATTTTCCAGTTCCATTTTATTCCCTGATGATCTAGTGCCATATGTTGTGGAACAGCAGGCGTTTGTCCATAAGCTTGTACAAACAGCAATCCGGAAATTAGTAATGACAATAAAACTAGAACAGATTTCAATTCTTCAGGCCGGGAAGAATTCCACGTATTTCTTTGTCTTTGAATACTCGTGGATGGGATGGATCAGCTAGTATTATTTCATACCAAAGATAAATACCATCTTGATAGAGATAATAAGAACCTAAAAGTTCCATGTTCGGATATTTTTCCAATACTCTTCGCTCAGCAACTCTTTGCATGCTAAGTGCTGGCTTTATTCTAACTACACCTAGATGTTTTGGTCTTCTACCTGCCACCGGTCTTTGTTTGCGCATGTTTCCTCTGCCTACACGCATTCGAATTACAACGATTCCTTGTTTTGCTTTATATCCCAATCTCCTTGCTTTTTGAATCCTACTAGGTCGTGTGATTCTAACTAGAGCATTTTGTTTTCTCCATTCAATTGCCTTTGCCCTTAGTTCTGGAGAATTTTCCTTCCACATTCTAAGCCAGACTTGCTCTTGGTGACTGGTCATACTCGCCACTACTAACTTACCCCTTAATATTCTGTTAGAAACTAGAACCCCTAAAATCGGAATAAATTAGTGGAAGCCTATTTATGAAAATGGTTTTTGTTATTATTTGTGGCATCATCTAAAATCATACAAGCCATCCTGTTAGGAATCCTAGTTATTGGTATCCAGCAAAGTTTTGCTTCACCTTCTTTTACATTAACTACAAGTAAACAGATTTACGAATATGGTGATTATCTAGCAATTAATTTTCAGGTGTCAGAAATAACAGGAGATCAGATACTTTTACAGATAATAGATTCTGCTGGAAATTCAAGTTCGCCCATTCCAATTCAGATAAGTAAAACAAACACTACAATAATTGCTCCCATTCCATTTTACAAAACTACTTACAATCCAGGAACTTATAAAATAGATGCGGAATATTCTGGCTTCAAATCTAGTACTTCTTTTAAAATCATAGATTCTGGGAGAATTGCAATACCACCACAATACAAAACATTAGTAACTTCGTCACCCAATCACATACTTGATACCAAGGATTATGCTGCACTTATACAAGAATTGATACATTTTGACATAATCAAAGGTCCAAACCATAATGACCAAAAGACTAATCCAATAAACATACCTTCTTGGCTTAAAGGCAATGCAAAATTGTGGGCAGATGGTTCAATTACAGATAATGAATTTGGGCAGTCAATCCAATATTTGATTCAAAAAGGAATAGTTTCAGTCTGATTATTTTCTAGTCTTTCTTTGATTATTCTTTTTTACAGACGATGCAATCGCTATAATTACTACAATAATAATTGCAGTAATAATAGAATATTCCGTGAGTTGTTTTTTGTCTAGATTCAAAGGAGTATTTGATAAATTAAAATTTAATATAGATACAAATTGGTGAATAATGTCTTGCGTGGGTTCTGTATTCTGTGTATTATTTTGTTGAGTTGAAGGTGGATGTGATGGTAATACCTGTGTTTGGTTTTGTTGGATTTGTGGTTCAATAGGTTTCTGTGGAATCGGAGTGGTTTGCTGAGTATTATTTTGAGAGACTAGTGCGGTAGTTCCTAGACTAGTACCGATAATCTCAATATCTTTATTTTCAGAACTTAGTTGAATCAAAATTGTACGTGTTTGTGGAGTGTTATTTGTTTCTACATAATTTGCAAAAACACCATCTACTAGAACAATAAATGATTCATCAGAGCCATCGCTTTTTTTTGCGTCAATTAAATCTCTAGGCAAAGTTAATTCAACAGATGCCGAAGGTCTAGTTACTTGTACTGACAGTTCCAAGCTAAGCGAATCCTTGTTGGCTTGAATACCTTGAATTGTGGAATCTTTTGTATTGTAATTTATTTGGTAATTTGAACCAGAGAAAACAGATAGTTGCCCGCTATCTGCCACCACTGAAGCAAATGATATTGTTAATAGGAATAGGATTGCTGATAATAATTTTGGACTCAACTATATTACGCCACGAAGAATCATTATTATTTTTTCGGCTATAATGTTTGCAGCCAGGGATTGTGCTTCTTTTGTCTGAGCACCTATATGCGGAGTGCAAACTACATTTGGAAGCGTTGCGAGTTTGTTTCCAGTAGCTGGTTCTTTTTCAAATACATCCAATGCTGCGCCAGCTATTCTTTTTTCCTTTAATGCACCATAAAGTGCATCTTCATCAATTATTTCCCCTCTTGAGGTATTGATAAGATAGACATTCTTTTTCATTTTTGATATTCTTTGTAAATTTACAAGATGTCTAGTTTCCTCGGTTAGAGGAACATGAAATGAAATAAAATCAGCACTTGAAATCAATGTGTCTACATCTGCTTTTATCAAACCTACCTCACGTACAAAGTCATCAGGTATTGGGATTACATCAAAACCTATGATATTCATATTAAGCCCCTTAGCTAGTCTTGCTAGTCTTTTTCCTATGTTACCTAATCCAACTATTCCAAGATATTTTCCTGAGAGTTCAGTTCCCATTAGATCTTTTTTGAGCCAGTTACCATTTCTAATTTCTCTGTCTGCTCTTGGGATTTCTCTTGCAAGTGACAACATGAGACCAAGTACCAATTCAGCTACAGCATTCATGGCACCCTCTGCCGCATTGATTACTCGGATGTTTTTTGCTTTTGCTGCTTCAACATCAACATTATCAAGTCCCACACCCACACGCGCAATTATCTTGCATTGTGTCGCACGATCAATCATATCTTTTGTTATCTTTGTTCTGCTACGAACAATTATGATATCAAAATTTGCTATCTTTTCTTTAATTTGCTCCGGTGTTATTTCAGGCTCATAGGTTATTCGTAGACCGTTTTTTTGTAGTATTTCATTCAATAACGGTGCTACTTGATCACAGATTAAGACTGATTGATTCATCGACATGAATGAAGACCATCAGGTACAGAATATAATCATTTATGTGAATTAAACAAAAAGGAAAAAGGTTGGGTGTTTAACCACCAATTTGTTTCGCTATTTCTGCAGCTCGGTCATCTGTACATAGACAGTGAACTATTTCTTTTTGTGGAATGCTATTCTTGCCCAATGGAGGTACTGCATCCGATGGGTTTGGCATGTCACCTGGACCATATCCTAATTTGAATGGGTCACCTGCGACAAATACCGTAGCAGCTCCAGTGAAGATTGCTGCATAGTCATGGTTAACTGCAACATATGCACCTGGTTCATCAAATACAACATCTACTGTTGCTCCTTGTGAACCTCCAATTTCCCAAGACTCAGTTGCCTGAGATTGGATTCTGTTTCCTTGTACCACACGGTCTAGTTGTTCACCAACTATGTGGAAGAAAACGGGCATGTTACCTTGGTTCTCTACAAATAGTCTGTAGTGAACACCAGTATCAACAAACAGTGGATGCCCTTGATACTGTTTAAGGTCTGCAGAATTCCATGGTTGTGCGACAAAGATGTTCTTGTTTGCATCGCCCTTGACTAACTTGTTTATGTCTGCATTTGGAGTATAACCGAAAGCAAATCCGTTAACAACTGTTTGAGTTGTGTTATGTAGGAACATTGCAGTCTGATCATAGCTACCGTCTGCTGTCAAGTACAATTGATTGTACTCTAAGACAAATTCTTTTGCATCAGGTTCATAACGCAAGTGTTTGAGTACGACTTGACCATTTACTACGTCAGTCTTCTCAGCGACAAATGGTGTGTATCCATTCAATGGGTCAACGATTGTCAATCCGTACATTCCGGAAAGAACGTGTTGGTCCATTGCTGCTACGTCTACACCAGAACAATGGTATTTGAATTGTCCAGCTGATTCAGCGATGTAGGCGTATGTTTTTGATGTACCTGGCAAAACTTTGCCAAAGTTAGTTGCAGATATTTGAGATGCATGCATATCATTTCCGTGAGGTGTTGCTTCTGATGACGGTACAGTAAGAGTCATTCTGATGATGTCACCTTGTGTAACTCTTATTGTCGGTGCTGGAACCTGACCGTTAAAGGTCATGGCGTGGTATTTCCCACCGCCCATAATAGGCAAGTCAACGCTTTGAGCTGTTAACTGTACATCTACTACGTGACGACCTGCTTTTGCCATCGCATCAACTTCATCAGGTGAAAGTGCTGCAAATGCTCCTGGCATTTGTAGTTGTAGTCCACCCATGTCACTCACTATCTGAGCAGTTGTGTCAGTATTGACACTTGGAACGCTCAGTTTTGATGCAGACATCTGTGTCTGTGAATACGTGCTAGCGAACAATATTCCTGCTACTGCCACTACTGCGACAATAGACAGCATACTGGTTCGTCTGTTCATCGTTTCGAATGTTTCACTCTAAATATATTAACTTATTGGGCATTTCCGAACTAAAATTGTAGTTTTTTTCAAAACAAAGTCAAGCTCTGTCATTTTTTGAAAAGCGAATGAATATTAGGAAAAATCTTCTAGGGTTGACGTGAAATTTAGAACAGATAAAGATTCGCTGGGTGAAGTACAGATTCCAGTTGACGCATACTATGGGGCATTTACAGCCCGTGCAATAAAACAATATCATGTAAGCGGTCACAGGTCACACCCATACCTGATAATGGCATTTGTTATGATCAAGAGATCGGCTGCTATTGCCAATATGAAAACTAAATCTCTTGATAAAAAAAGAGGCAATGCAATAATCAGAGCATGCGATAAAATTTTGTCAGGAAAGTATTTGGATCAGTTTGTAGTTGAAGCAATTAACTCGGGTGCAGGAACTGCTTTTAATATGAACACAAATGAAGTTATTGCAAATATTGCATTAGAGATTTTAGGAAAAAGAAAAGGAAACTATGAAGAATTGCATCCAAATGATCATGTCAACATGTCACAATCAAGTAACGATACATTCCCAACTGCTATGCATGTTTCAATTTTATTTAATGTAAATCAAGTCATTCCCATAATAGATGATTTGATCAAGGCATTATTAAGAAAGGCAAAGGAGTTTTCAAGTTATCAAAAAATTGGAAGAACTCACTTGATGGATGCATTACCAGTAAGCTTGGGAAGTGAATTTGCAGCATATGCAACAGCTATATCAAAAACAAGAGATGCAATAGTTGAGGCAAAAAAAGAATTAGAGTATGTTGCATTAGGAGGAACAGCAGTTGGCAGTGGGGCAAATACTCCAAAAGGATACAGAGTTGCTGCAATTACAGAGCTTGCCAAAATATCAAAACTTCCACTCAAACCTCAAGCAGATATGCAGTTTGGATTACAGAGTAAGTTTGCTGTTGCAAAGGTTTCATCTGCATTAAGAAACCTAGCTTTGGAATTAGGCAGAATATCAAATGATATTAGATTAATGGCATCAGGTCCAGTTGCCGGCCTCTCAGAAATTGGTATTCCTGCAGTACATGCTGGTTCATCAATAATGCCGGGCAAAGTCAATCCGTCTCTTGCAGAGTGTATGAACATGGTTTGCTTTGACATAATTGGAAAAGACACTACAGTTGCACTTGCAGCACAAGCTGGCCAATTTGAATTGAATGTTATGTTACCGGTAATGGTTAAGGCAGTATTAGATTCATTGGATATGCTACGAAACTTTGTTCCAATATACTCAAGAAATCTCATAGAAGGACTAACTGCAAATAAGGGAAAACTTCGCCAGTATATCGAAAATAGTCCAGTCATAGTAACACTTCTTGCACCAAAGCTTGGATATCAAGTCTCAGCAGATCTTTACAAGGAATCGCTCAAGACTGGAAAAACTATCAGACAACTTGTGATTTCCAAAGAATTGTTGAGTGAAAAAGAAGTAAGTGCATTATTGGGATAAAAATGGCAAAAATTTGGGTGGAAGCTTATGGATGTTCTGCAAGCTTTGCAGATTCTGAGATGATCTCAGGGCTTATAGTAAATGGAGGTCACACTCTTGCAAATAATTCAAAAGATGCTGATTTGAATATGATAGTTACTTGTTCTGTAAAAGACGCTACGGCAGATAAGATGGTTCATAGAATAAAAAATCTCAAGACAAAACCATTGATTGTTGCAGGGTGCTTGCCAAAAGCAGAAAAGGATACTGTTGAAAAATTCAGCCCCAAGGCAAGTTTACTTGGTCCAGCGTCAATAGGTAAGACACTAGATGTCATAGGATCCACATTAAAGGGAATAAAGAGAATCGAGATAAACGATATAGACGAACCAAAAATCGGGCTTCCGAAGATAAGACTAAACCCAGCAGTTGGAATTATCGAAATTGCAAGCGGTTGCATGAGTGAATGCACTTTTTGCCAGACAAAATTAGCCAAAGGTGACTTGCAGAGCTACAGGGTTGGAGATATTGTAAGGCAAGTAAAAAGTGAGATCAATGATGGGTGCACCGAGGTGTGGTTAACTTCAACTGATAATGGATGTTATGGTTTGGATATAGGTAGCAGTCTACCAGAATTGATAAAAACGGTATCAGAAATCCCTTCAGAATTTATGATTAGGGTTGGAATGATGAATCCAATGTACTTGCCACGCATCAAAAAGGATCTTTTAAAAAGCTATGAAAATGATAAAGTCTTCAAATTTCTTCATATTCCAGTACAGAGCGGAAGCGACCAAGTTTTAAAAAACATGAAGCGAGGTCACACATCCAAAACATTTCTAGAAGCAAATGAGGAATTTAGGGAAAGATTTGATAAATTTTCGATGTCTACAGATATCATAGTAGGCTTCCCTACTGAGACAGAAGATGATTTTCTTGAAACTGTCAGATTACTCGAAAAAACACGGCCGGATATTGTTAATCTGTCTAGATATAGCGCTAGACCAGGCACAAAAGCGTCCAAGATGAAACAGGTTGACGTCTCAGAGGTAAAGCGTAGAAGTAAGATAATCTTTGATCTAACCAAGAAAATAGCTCATGAGAGGAACAAATCATGGATTGGGTGGAAAGGCATGGTTTTGTTCGATGAGATGTCAGACAACATAGTAAAAGGTAGAAACTTTGCTTACAAACAGGTGATAGTAGACAAAAAGGTCAATCTTGGACAAAAACTCGAGGTAAAGATAACAAAAGTGTCTTCTAGTAGCTTGTTTGGTGTATTGGCGAGCTAAATTTTTTAGATCGGAGTTTGGATCAAAACTAATCAACAAAGTTTTTTAATTAATTTGGCAAGCAGAAAGGGAGCATGGAGTTTAAAATGCAAGATCCGGTACTAGTTGTTGGCCTAGGAGGAGCCGGTTGCAGACTTGCATTGGAAGCCAAGGAAAAACTAGGTTGCGATTGTCTTTTGATTAGTAATGATGCAAGAGACTTGAACCATGATGTATCCAAGATTCTGATAAATACAACTCCCATTCTTAATCCATCCACCTATCTTATTAGAGGAGTATCTTTTGGTGCCAAAGAATCCCTAGAATCAAAAATAGACAAATACTCTACTATAATTATAATAGCAAATCTTGCTGGAAAATCAGGTGCAGCTTTATCGCCAGTCGTTTCCCATATTTCAAAAGAAATGGGAAAAAATGTACTTTCTTTTGGCATTATGCCCTTCAAGTTTGAGAAAGACAAAATATTTTTCTCAGGAGTTTCACTAAAGAGATTGAAAGCTAGTTCAGATTGCACTGTAATCATAGATAATGATGCGTTACTTGATAGTAATCCAGACCTAACTCCAGATTCTTGTAATTTGATTACAAACTCAGCGTTGCTTCAAGTAATATCCACCCTTAGAGACTCGTCAATACCATTACAGACCAACATACTTTCCACAAGCAAGGATATTACAGATGTTGAAACGTCGTTAAGAGACTCTATCAAAATGCTCTATGAAGATGCGTCACCAAATGGAATCAAGAGTGCATTAATGTATGTAGTGGGCGGGAACAAAGTTCCAATAGGGATTTTGAATTCAATGGTAAATACAATAAGTGGGATTTTTGGTGATGATAGCACACGAGTAAGCTTGTCAGTAACTGGGGGAGACAGTTCAAAAGTAGTATTGCTGACTTCGATAGAAGGTGAAACACGTTTTGATAAATATGATCCACTTGGGTTCATTCCAAAAGAAAATGTACTAGACTGGGAAGAACCAGATGCGAGTGTAAAAATTGATCTTGAATTAGAACAGATAGAATAAATTATTTAGTTATTTCTCTGGCGATTTTGTAGTTTTCTTTTCTTCCTTCTTTGGTTTTTCTTCTACTTTCTTTTCTTCCTTCTTTGGTTTTTCTTCTACTTTCTTTTCTTCCTGATATTTAGATACTATAATGTTACCGTCGTCATCCTTGCTTAGTTTAACTCGTATCTTTCTTGGTGGGTGTCTTATTCCTCGCGCCCATACTAAATGGCTGATATCTTCTTCAATCTTGACAGTATCAGATTTCATATGTTTTGAGGCAAATTCTCTGATCATATTGATAGCTCTCTTTGCTCTCTGATTATTAGGAGATAACAATACCTTACCTAAGTTAATTGTGTAGATTCGTTCTAATGATTCCTCTGACAACTATCCCACCCTCACATCAGTCCTGCGCCATTGTCTTCTCTTTGGATTAGATCTTACTCTTCGCTTAGTTTTTGCTATTATCCAAGCTGGAACTGGCGAATTTTGTTTAAGTTTCCTCATTAGCCTAGTTTTCCTAGGAGTTGACTTATGAGCAGCCATAAAAATTGGAAAATCCAGACCTCTTTTTAAATGAATCTAAGTTTTGTGAACATTTCATGAAATGAGTTTTGTATGAATCTGTCTTAACATCCTAGCTGACGCTCCCCATATTATATGATTATTGAACGTAAACACAAACATCTCTTGAATGGATTTGTGATTAGGATCAGTATCATCTTGCATAGTATTCAATAACGGAATTAATGGAATTTTCAATACAGATGCAATTTCTGAATTAGGATGTATTTCCGGTGTGGCATCCATGATAGTTATGAATGGCGTAATTTTAAATCCGGAATTTAAGGTTGTAACAGTTTTGAGTTGTCCTATTATTGATTCTCTTTCAATTTCTATTCCTAGTTCTTCTTTTGTTTCACGTATTGCAGTAGATAGTAGGTCGTGATCTTTAACATTCCATGTTCCCCCTGGAAAAGAGATTTCACCTGCGTGGTGATTCATTGTCTTTGGCCTTTCTGTCATTATTATTGTTGGAATTTTACCATAGATAATTATCAACACCGCCGATAATTTTCCTGTGTTATTATTTAGAACTTCAGGGGTAAGTGGACTAGCAAGTGTTTTTTTTATCAATACAAGATCCAACATCATCACATCTCACTTGAACTCTCATCCAGACAGTCATCAGAGTACAAAATATTCAGCCTCAGGATGATGTACTACAATGGCTGCAGTAGATTGTTCAGGTATAATCTGTCCTGCCTCAGTTAAAGTCATTCCAGATTTTTCTGGATCTAATAACTTCCACACAAGATGATGTTGTAACACATCAGGACAGCTTGGATATCCCCAACTATATCGTAGTCCTCTTTTTTCTCCCAAATGCAATTCTTCTCTTATCTTTTGATTTATCCATTCTGCCATAGCCTCAGCGGTTTCTACAGCCATTCCATGAAGATAATAAGCATCAGCATACCTGTCATCTTTATTCCATTGTTCAATTATTTTAGACACCTTGGTTCCCACAGTAACTGCCTGAAATGCTACCACATCATCTTTTCCAAAATAGTCTGTGATGCATAGGTGCTTTTCTTTAGATGAACGCGGAAAATCAAAAGTTAGTTTTTTGCCATCAGGCCCATCCACTACCAATTTGTCATCTTCATTGTGGCATCTGAAATACCCATACACTGCTCTTGGTTCAAATAATTTTTCGGAAAGAATTCTTTGTTTCCACTCTTCAAATAATTTTTCATGTTCTTCTTCAGATTCTTTGGCAGACTTGCCACGTACACCCCAAGATAGAACAAACAGAGATTTTTTGTTTATGAATTTCCATATGTTATTTAGATCAATATCATTTGGTTCAAGTCTAAATGCAGTGTTTATTTTGGGTGGGATTGGAGGAGTTACAGGGATTATTCCACTGTGAGTATATTTTTCATCACCTTGTCTTTGAATTACAGTCTCTGTCCATTTTTCAAGTCGCTCTTTCCATTCCTTCACAAATTGTTGTCTCTCAGATGAGACTAGCTTATCCATAGTCTTTAGACCATCAAACATGGTTTTACAATAGAACATACCCGGTTGGTAGATTCCACCTTCCTTTGCTATCCTATTGATATAATTACTATTAATTGCAGCACCGCCACACAGTATTGGAATTTTCATTTCATTTTTTCTTGCATGTTCTACAAAATACTGCATCTGTTTTGATGTTGATACTAACAATGCAGAAAGACCTATTGCATCTGCCTTTACTTCATCTATTTTTTCAAGAAATTTTTGTAATGGAACTTGTTTTCCTAGATCAAATACAGCATATCCGTTATTCTCAAAGATTGTTTTTACAAGATTTTTTCCTATATCGTGAACGTCTCCATAGACAGTTCCAAGAACAAGCTTTCCCTTTGTTGCCCCATCTTGTTTTAACAGATATTTTTCAAGCTCAGATACTGCTGCTTTCATGCACTCTGCTGATTTCAAAACAAAGGGTAAGATTAGTTCACCTGAACCAAATTTATCACCAACTTCTTTCATTGCAGGTAGCAGATCCTCATTGAGCGTTTTGATAGCAGCAACGTGTGTCACTTCTTTTGTTTCTTCAATAGACAGCCTACCATTATTATTTACTAGATTGTGTTTTCCTACAATTTTTTCTGCAATGGCACTAACAACATCATTTTCAATTCCGTCACGTAATCTATTTACAATTCTAAAGTTTGCCCTCTTTCCCCCATTCCAAGATGGATCAATCTCAATTTTTTTAGTAGTTATTTGAACAGTATTTTTAGTGCTTTCAAAATAAGATATGAAGTCAGCTAACGCATTTTGGTGTTTGTTAAATATTAGATCTTCGGCAAGTTTTCTTTCCTTCTCATCAATTTCAGTATACGGAATTACGTCTTTTGGATTGATTATGACAGTATCAAGTCCTGCTTTTACTGCATGATACAAGAACACTGCATTTAGTATTTTTCTTGCATGTGGAGCCAAGCCAAAACTTACATTACTGAGACCTAATGTAGTGAAGGAATTTGGAAATCTTTGTTTTACTAGCTTAATTCCTTCTATGGTGTTTTTTCCTGCGTCCTGAAACTCTTGCTCACCAGTAGCCAGGGTAAATGTAAGCACATCAAAAATGAATTGATCTTCATGCAGGTCATATTTTTTACCTGTTTCCAAAAGAAGTTCTGCCGTTTCTAGTTTTTCCTGGGGTGTTTTTGCCATTCCCTTTGGACCAATACACATAGCAATTGCTGGAACACCATATTTTACCATCAATGGTGCCAAGGAATGAAACCTAGAACCATTTCCCTCAAGATTAATCGAATTTATGATGGGTTTTCCTGGAATTTGTTCAAGTGCAGCTTCAATTACTTTAGGTTCTGTTGAGTCTATAACCAGAGGAGATTCAATTTCTAGGCTCAGGACTTTTACTAGTTTCTTCATAAATTCAAGCTCATCAGATCTTTCCGTAGTAGCTACACAAACATCAAGGCAGTGAGCTCCATTGTCTACTTGATCACGAGCTAGTTTTATCAACTCTTCAAAGTTATCACTTAGGACGCATTCTTTTGCCTTCTTTGAACCTTGTGCGTTTAGTCTTTCTCCAATGATTAGAGGTGGCGGACTCTGTTTAAGTTCAATTGATTTTAGTGCAGAACTTACCCTAGAAATTTTCAACAAACTAATCTCAGATCACTTTTCTCTAAATACCTAACGTTTACTTTCTGATTCCTTTTCGTCAATTACCTTTCTAAGTAAAGCAATATGTTCTTGATTGGTACCGCAACAACCACCAATAATTCTTACATTTTCATATTGAGATACAAAATCGCTCATGACTTTGGCCATTTCTTGCGGCGACATTTTGTAAACTGCTTTACCACCCTGATTTTCAGGCATTCCTGCGTTGGGCATTACTAGAATTGGAAGATCATTTTGTTCATTTAGCCACTGCACACTCGGAGTCATCTCAATTGGACCAGTAGAACAATTCAGTCCAAATGCGTCAATTCCCATATTTGACACCGTTGTATATGCTGCTTGAACATTTGTGCCCAGAAGCATTTTTCCATATTTATCCAATGTAACATTTGCTATAATTGGTATTTTTTTTCCAGTTTTTTTAAACGCATTATGGCATCCCTCTATTGCGAGCTTTACTTCAAGTATATCTTGACTTGTTTCAATTAGAAGAGCGTCTACTCCTCCAAGAATCAAACCTTCGGCCTGTATCTCAAATGCTTCACGTATTTCATCAAGTGGTTTTTGCCCAAGCGAAGGATCATTTGAGCTTGGTAAAAATCCAGTAGGCCCCATTGAGCCAATAACATATCTTGGTTTATCTGTAAATTCTTTGCAAACATCTACTGCTAGCTGTGCAATTTTTTTGTTAAATTCCAGAGTTTTGTCACCATATCCATATTCTTCCAATTTTAGTTTATTTGAACCAAAACTATTAGTCTCGATACAGTCTGCTCCAGCTTTCAAATATTGACGGTGAATATTTTTTATCCATTCAGGTCTTGTAAAGCAAAGTCCATCATTGAAGCCTTCTTTATTATCTGGAAAATCTTCTGGCTTTGGATTTAATTTCTGAATTTCAGTACCCATAGCACCATCAAAAAGAACAATTTTTTGTTTCATCATATCATTTAGAGGAATCTTTTCAATCAAATACAATAAGGGTTGGTTCTAATCGATTTAATTTTGTTTTGTTTTTTATCATTAAAATCACATTCAAAAGTTATAATCAAGTAAAGAAAACAGGCATTATGACAATAATCTATGAGATCAATCCTCCCAAGGTGATTCAGGATAAGATACTGTCTCATAAAGAATTGAGTGAGTCGGTAGAGAATTTAAAAGATCGGGCCATTCAGGTTGGAAATCTATGTGATGGTATACACCTCACAGATTCCGTCTTGGGCATACCTAGAGTTTCACCCATAACTGCAGGTTTTTTTATTAAGAATACTAACAGCATGATCAAAATTTCAGCAAGTGTAAGAGTAAGAGACAGGAATATCATATCAATCACTCAAACAATTTGTGATGCCATTTTATTGAACTTGAATGGAATTTTAATTCTGAAAGGTGATGTGCCTCCAACAGGTCCAAAAGATTCCAAACTTGTTCCAAGTGACGTTGTCAGACAATTTAACGAGCAGGGGTTTGGAAAAAAACTTGACTTTTATCTTTCAATACCAAGTAATCCAGACTTTGCAAAAATTCACAAGAAAATTGAATCCCAACCAAAAGGATTTGTAACTCAGGTGATTAGTTCCATAGATCAGGTTACAAGAATTGTGGATAAATTAAAACCTCATGGGTTTACAATAATTCCATGCGTTCTGTTATCAACTCAAAAAAATAAAAAATCCGCACAAATGCTAAACCTTGACTGGTCAGGTTATAGTGACAATTTAACTGAATTTGTAAAAAAGGTACATAAAATAGCTGGAAATGTATTGGTAAGTTCTCCAAACGATTTTACTGGAGCACTTGAGCTTTTAAAGAATCTCAGATAAATATCTTCAATCCTCATGGAAATCTAGGTCTAGATTAAAATTAAAGAAAGATACACACCCATTGTCATTTAATGAAAGCTTACACAATAATACCTGTTGTAATAGTTTCGGCATCATTTTGTTTTTTCTTCTCAAATAATGCTCTAGCTGAAGTGTGGATACCTGACAATGAATTTAGTGGCTATTATGATGCAAATGGGGTATATACCGTAATTGGTGCAGTGAAAAATACGGAGAATTATACCATAGTACCGGAAATAACCATAAATATCAATGATAGTGGGAAAGAGATTTCAGAGTCATACACCCTATCAGCAATTGATTCTGCAAAAGACCTTCCCTTCAAGGTGGTGATACCATCAATAGAAAGTAAAAATGCAGTATTGGAAAAACCGAAAGTTACTTTCATACAAACAAATCATAATTCTCCAAACATACAAGTCATTTATGATAAAACTTTGGTAAAACACCCAGATGGCCACACTAGTGGGTTTATAGTAAATAATGGTACAACCACTTACCACGATGTAAGAGTTTATGCAGTAATTTATGGAAAGGATGGAAAAATGCTAGATGTCGGTAAAAGTGTAGAAAACATTGTAGGTATGAAGCCTGGAGAAAAAGTTGCTTTTTCAATGTATCCTGATCCTCAACATGCATCATATGTAAGCTATTATAGCTGCTTTGCCATAGGGGAGGATCCAACACAAACAACATGGGTTGAAAGAAATGGTGGAAGATTTTATTTCACGTATCTAACTAGCGGTGCAGTAGCTTATCCAAAATTTGATGATTTCAAACAAACTTTATCAGTTACTGTACGCCAGCCCTTCCCCGAACAAGGGTTTGTTAATTTCATGTTCCCACAAGAATCTGATGATCAAAAGTTCGCTGTGATGTTAGATAATAAACCAATAGAATTTCTTCAAAGTAAAGATCCTGATGGTAACTGGCATGTAGCATTAAACTTGCCTCCAAGATCAGTTTCTCAACTTGAAATTTCAGGATTTGAATCACATTCGTTGCTGCTAGTTGGAAACTATAGAATGTACCTTTTAATAATAATACCCATTGCAGCAGCTGGTATTAGCATAATAATTTGGAAAAAGAAAAAAGACTAGTCGGGTTACGCTAGACCCCAACGTGACATAACCTTTTTTTCAATTTTCTTGAAAACAAATCCATCTACTAATATTCCAATCATCATTATTACTATCAAGATCCCAGTAACTTGAGCAATGTTATTGTCATGTTTTCCAAGATTTAATAAAAAGCCAAGTCCGGCAATGGAAAATATTATTTCAGCGGCAATTACTCCCCTCCATGCATATGCCCACCCTTGTTTAAAGCCAGAAATTAGATATGGAAATGCCGCTGGAATTATTATGTTAGTAACGAGCTTCATACCACTTGCACCCATATTTCTTCCAGCAGCAATGTAAGTAGGTGGGATGTTCTTTATTCCTGAATGTGTATTTATGGTAACAGCAAAGAGTGCCCCTGCAACCGTTACAAAAATAACACCTGCATCAGTAGGACCAAACCATAAGAGTGCTAATGGCACCCATGCAACCGACGGTATTGATTGTAAGCCTAAGATTAATGATCCTATAGTTTGGTTAGCAGTTTCTATTTTAGCCATGAATATACCCAAAACTAGCCCTCCCACTATTGCGACTGCCAATCCAAGAACAAGTCGCCACATACTTGTAGCAATACCAAAAAGAAGACTACCATTTGCTGTCTCATTTACCAAAGTTTGTCCTACTTGCACTGGAGAGGGTAATGCTGTCTCAGGTATTACATGGAGTAAAGATATTGCTTCCCAAACAAGAATAATACCAACATAAAAAAGAATTTTTTTAACAGATGATTTATAGTTTATTTAGATTCACCTCGTATACCAGTCATAACTTCGCTCTTTAGTTCCTCCAAAATTTCATGATAATATTTCTGCAAGTTTGTATCTTCAGCAAGTCTTGGTCGCTTGTAATCTATAATTACTTCTTTCTTAATTTTGGATGGCCTATTTTTAAAAATCATTACTCGGTTACCAAGAATTACAGATTCTGAGATGTTATGTGTGACAAAAATGATAGTTTTCTTTGTTCGTTCCCATATCAATTGCAGCTCAACTAAAAGTAGATCTCTTGTTTGTGAATCAAGAGCTGCAAATGGTTCATCCATCAAAAGTATTTCAGGATCCATTGCAAGTGCTCTAGCGATAGCAACTCTTTGTTTCATACCTGTGGATAGTTGATATGTGTACGAATCTGTAAACTTTGTTAATTGCATCATGTCTAGATATCTTTGTGAAATTTCTCTACGTTCTTCTTTTGGTATTCCTGCCATTTTTAGTCCAAATTCCACATTATCAATTACCTTGAGCCATGGAAAAAGTGCACCTTCTTGAAAAACCATAGTTCTATCTGGCCCAGTAGCAGATATTGGTTTTCCATTTAGCAAAATTTCTCCAGAATCTGGCTTTTCAAGTCCAGCAACTATATTCAGGAATGTAGATTTACCACAACCAGAAGGACCAACAATGCATACGAAATCTCCTTCTTCTACATTCATGGTGATACCGTCTAGTGCAAGTACTGAATTTCCATTATGATCATAGTGTTTTACGATGTTTTTAGCTTGCAGTTTTGTCATTTTTCTTCCCCTTAGCAATTGACAACAAGAGTCATTTGCATATAACAGCGTTATAATATTGCCATAAATAGTGATCGAATTTTAGCTTAGACTAACTCATTTTTCCTCACTAGAGAATTGATTTTGATGTTTTGCAAAATCAAAAGACAGATCGCAATTCTGATCATAAAAGATAAATGCGAATTTCTGATCACAAAAAATCTCAATGAATGGAAAAGCAATTCTAGCTTTCTCTGGAGGTCTTGATACATCCGTTGTTATAAAATATCTTCAGGAAAGACACAGACTTGATGTTGTAACAGTTACAGTAGATGTAGGTCAAGGTGATAATCTAAAAAAAATTGCTGCCAAAGCAAAAAGTTTGGGAGTTGTTAGACATTACAATATAGATGCAAGAAATGAATTTGTAAATAACTTTATTTTTCCATCAATCAAAGCAAATGCGCTTTATCAGAAAAAATATTGTCTTGCAACAGCACTTGCAAGACCACTTATTGCACAAAAAGTTGTAGAGATTGCAAAAAAAGAAAACGCTACCGCATTAGCTCATGGCTGCACAGGAAAAGGAAACGATCAAGTGAGATTTGATGTCACATATCATTCAGGTTCTAATCTACCAATTATTGCACCCATTCGTGATCTTAACCTTACCAGAGATGTAGAACTAAAATTTGCACAAAAACATGGAATTCCAATAGATGTTACGGCAAAAAGATTTAGTATAGATCAGAACTTATGGGGACGAGCAATCGAAGGAGGAGAACTAGAAGACGCATTTGAAGAACCTCCGGATGATGCATTCATTTGGGTCAAGACAAAAAATCTTCCAGATAGACCACAATATATGGAAATAAAATTTGAGATGGGAGTACCTGTTGCAATAGACGGCAAGACGATGAAACCAATTGAGCTAGTTAATTATGCAAACAAAAAAGCGGGCGCATGTGGAATAGGAATAGTCGATCATATTGAAGACAGAGTAGTAGGAATAAAATCAAGAGAGGTCTATGAGACTCCTGGTGCAGCATGCCTCATAGAGGCTCATACAGACTTGGAGAAAATAGTCCTAACAAAACATGAACTCAGATTCAAAACAATGGTAGATATGGAATGGGCGTGGTTAGCATATTCTGGTTTGTGGCAAGATCCACTAAAATCAGATTTAGATATGTTTATCAATACGAGTCAAAAGAGAGTTAGCGGAACTGTAAAACTAAAAATGTTCAAAGGGAGCTTACGAGTTGTTGGAAGAAAATCAAAATATTCATTGTATAGTCATGACTTGGCTACCTATGGATCTGGATCAGTCTTTGACCAAACCTTAGGTAAAGGATTCGTTGAATTATGGGGACTTCAATCAACAGAAGCTAATAAATTACTAAAAAAGAGGTGAAAGATCAAAAATGAATTGTCCAGAATGTGATGCAATAATAAAAATTCCAGATGATGCGAGTGTTGGAGAAATAGTATCCTGTCCTGATTGCGGGGCAGATTTTGAGATCGCATCCAAAAACGGTAGCGTTTGTGAATTAAAGCATGCAGAAAAAGTAGGCGAAGATTGGGGAGAGTAGATGCCAAAAGTTCGCATCGTGTTTGACAGAGTCAGACTAGAGGAGAAGATGCTTGAGGAAAAGGCAATCGAGCTTGGACACGATACGAAAATGGTAGATGCAAAAATTACCAAATTTACCACAGCAAGTAAAAAAACAGAATTTGATTTTGGCGATGTGGTAATCGAGAGATGTGTTAGTTATTTTCGCGGCCTTCATTTTACTGCTTGTCTTGAATTTCTCGACATTCCAGTAATAAACAGATTTGAAGTCGCAAACAATTGCGGAAATAAAATGCTGACCTCACTTTTGTTGAAAAAACACAATGTGCCAACACCTAAAACATACATATCATTTTCTTCAGAGGCAGCAATCGAGACATTAGAAAAGGAAGGATATCCACTTGTAATCAAACCAATAATAGGCAGTTGGGGAAGGGGTGTGATGCCACTCAAGGATAGAGATACTGCTGATGCCATAATTGAGATACGAGAACTAAACGATGGACCATTAGACAGGATCTATTACCTACAAGAGATGATAAAAAGACCCCCAAGAGATATCAGAGTAATTGTAGTCGGGGATCAGGTTATTGCTGCTATGTATCGCACATCAACAGGCGGTTTTAAGACAAACATTGCACTTGGGGCAGAACCAATACCGTGTGAAATAACAAAAGAGCTTGAAGATGTCTGTTTACGTGCTTCTAAAGCAGTTGGCGGAGGAATTCTTGGCATAGATGTAATGGAAGATGAAAAAGATGGATTAGTAGTACATGAAATAAACAACACGGTAGAATTCAAAGGACTTGCAAAGGTTGCTAAACGAAATATTCCAAAGGAAATGATAGAATATGCTGTTAGATCAGCTATAAGATAAATTACACCTTGTTATGGTAGGAGATCATCAATGAAAGTTGGCGTAGTTGGAGCATCAGGGTATGTAGGAGGAGAAATTCTCAGATTGCTGGTAGGCCACCCCAAAGTCGAAATTGCTGCAGTAACATCAAGACAATATGTTGGAGAATACATATCAAGAATTCAGCCAAGCTTGAAGGGTTTTATTGATCTAACATTTTCTGAGCTTGATTATGATAAACTATCTGACAAGTGTGATCTAGTATTTACTGCAGTACCGCATGGAACGGCAGTTGATATTGTAAAAGCATTCTATGATCGTGGAATGAAGGTAATAGATCTAAGTGCTGATTACAGACTACATAACCCAGCAGACTATGACAAATGGTATGGTTGGCAACATCCACATCCAGAACTTTTATCAAAATCAGTCTTTGGAGTACCAGAGCTTCATAGAGAGGCAATCAAAAACGCACAATTAGTATCCTGTCCAGGATGCATGGCAGTAACATCAATGCTTGCATTATATCCATTGATTAAGAAAAACATCATAGATACAGAGCACATTGTTGTTGATTCAAAAATTGGTTCATCAGGCGCAGGTGCAGGGACACTTGCAGGAACGCATCATGCTATGAGATCAGGAGTAATCAGACCTTACAAACCAGCAAAACATAGACATACCGGTGAGATAGAACAGGAATTAAGTGAGGCGGCTGGAAAAAAGATCAAAGTATCAATGAGTCCTCATGCAGTAGATATTGTAAGAGGAATATTATGTACAAATCATACATTTTTTACTCAAGAAGTAAGCGAGATGGATATTTGGAAGATGTACCGTGAACAATACCAAAATGAAAAATTCATCAGACTAATTCGTGATAAGAAGGGATTTTATAAATTCCCAGATCCAAAGTTTGTCGTAGGTTCTAACTTCTGTGATATTGGATTTGATATGGATGAAGATAATCACAGACTGGTTGTTCTTTCTGCATCAGACAATCTAATGAAAGGTGCTGCAGGTTCTGCCATACAAAACATGAATGTAATGGCAGGATTTAATGAAATGGAAGGTTTAACTTACTCCCCACTTACTCCTGTGTAAAAAATGATAACAATAAAGATAGGAGGAAGTGTAGTGGATGGTCTTCATCCTTCAACGGTTTCAGACATAAAGAAAGTTTCAGAACAAGAAAAATTAATTCTAGTACATGGCGGAGGGAAGGAAGTAACAAAAATTTCAGAAGCGTTAGGAAAAGAACAAAAATTCATAGTTTCGCCAGGGGGTATTAAAAGTAGATATACCGACAAAGAAACAGCCGAGATCTTTACAATGGTAATGTCTGGCAAGATAAACAAAATGATTGTAGGCATGTTACAAAAAAATGGTATCAATGCAGTAGGTCTTTCAGGAGTTGATGGAAAAATAATACAAGCTGAAAGAAAAAAGAAACTAGTAGTTATCAATGAAAAAGGTAGAAAGATGATAATAGATGGAGGATATACTGGAAAGATAAAAGATGTTAATGCAAGCCTAATACGCTCTATATTAGACCAAGACTACGTACCAGTCATATCTCCAATTGCTTTAAGTGATGAATTCGATTTTCTCAATGTAGATGGTGACAGAGCAGCTGCATATGTAGCAGGAAAGATGCAGTCAGACAAGATTCTTTTTCTCACAAATGTAGATGGATTACTCATGGATAATAAATTAGTAAAAAAACTGTCATTGGCAGAAGCCAAAGAAATTCTGCCAAAAATAGGTTTTGGCATGGAAAAAAAGATTTTAGCAGCAACTGAGGCGCTAGACATGGGAGTCAAAGAGGCACTAGTTGCCAACGGTCAAAAGGAAAACCCAATATCTACCGCAATAGCTCATGATAATTGTACGGTGATTTCAAAATGACTGAAGACCAATTTATGGGAAATATCTACCAAAGATTTCCTGTAACAATAGAGCGCGGATTAGGAGCTCATGTATGGGATATCAACAACAAAGAATACATCGACTGTATGGGAGGATACGGGGTTGCACTAGTCGGACATTGCAATCCAAGAGTTGTAAAAGCAATAAAAGCACAAATCGAAAAAATAATCACAGTACATAGTTCACTTTACAACAAAACAAGAGAAGAGTTTCTTGAAAATCTGATCAAGATTGCACCCAAAGGATTAGATCAAATTTATCTTAACAACAGCGGAACAGAAGCCGTCGAAGCTGCCATCAAATTTGCGCGCAAGTTTACAGGAAGAAAGGGAATGGTGGCCATGAATGGTTCCTATCATGGAAAATCTTTTGGTTCTCTCTCAGTTACCTTTAATCCAAAATATCGCAAGTCGTTTGAGCCACTCTTAGGTGATGTAACGTTTTCCCCGTTTGGAGATATCGAAGCATTAAGAAAATCAGTTACATCAGATACTGCTTTTGTAATTCTAGAACCAATTCAGGGAGAAAGTGGAATACATGTGGCACCAGATGGTTTTCTGCAAGAGGTCAGAAAGATCTGCAATGAAAAAGGAGCGTTATTGATATTTGATGAGATTCAGGCAGGACTTGGAAGAACAGGGAAGCTATGGGCAAGTCAACACTGGGAGACAGTTCCTGATATAATGTGTCTAGCCAAAGGCATAGCAGGTGGGGTTCCCATGGGTGCAACACTTGTCAGATCAGAAATTCTTGCAACCATTAGTAAAGGAGAGCAATCATCCACATTTGGGGGAAATCCGCTATCTTGTGCTGCAGGAATAGCAACTATACAAGCTTTGACAGAAGATGGATTAGTAGTTAATGCTGAAAAAATGGGAAAAATTTTCAGAGAAGGATTAGAAAGATTACAAGAAAAGCACAAGATAATTCGAGAGATAAGAGGCAAAGGATTAATGATTGGTGTAGAGATGAAGTTTGACGTCAAAGATATTCTATATGATGGTATTGCAAATAACCTTCTTTTACTTTATTCTGGCAAGAACATATTACGCTTACTACCTCCACTTGTAATTTCAGAGTCAGACATAAACAAAACTTTAGAAACACTAGACAACATATTAACAAAGGAGGAACAGCGAAGAAATGTATAGAGATAAAACTGATGAAACAATAATTGAGATGCTAAAAAAGGATTCCAGACAATCTTTTGTAGAAATAGGACAAAAACTGGGGCTTTCAGAATCTGCAGTTAGAAGAAGAGTAAAAAATCTTACAGATGGTGGAACGATAAAGAAATTCACAATAGAGACAGGAGATGCAAATTCAACTAGTGCGATAATACTAATTTCAGTAGATTCTGCAACAGATACATCAAAGGTTTCTGCAAAACTTTCAAAATTACAAGGTGTTCATACAGTATATGAAATAACAGGACAGTACGACATAGCCGTGATAATTCGTGCACCAACAATTACAGACATCAATATTTGCATCGACAATTTAAGAAAAGTTCAAGGTGTTTTTGATACCAATACAGTGATTATTTTACGTACTGTGACTTAAAACGATTTTCGTCTTGTTATTCTGATTATCGCTGAAATTCGTCTGATTTTTCTTCAAAATAGACGAAAAATGTACGAATATGCTTATATTCACTAAATAGATTACTCAATAACCTATGGATGAACCAAATTACTTTGCATACAAGTATAATGAAATGGGACCAAAGCCAAAGAAAATCCACATACTGGATAGTACGTTAAGAGAAGGTGAACAGCATCCAGGAGTTACTTTTTCAAATAAACAGAGAATACAGATTGCATGGATGCTTGATTATTTTGGCGTTGATCAAATTGAGATTTCACCTGTGGTGTCACCAGATCACAAAGAAGCTACAAAGACAATCATTAAGCAAGGATTGCGAGCTGATATAGTAGCACACGTACGTGCATTAAAAGAAGATGTTGATATTGCATTAGAATGCGATGCAACATGGATGGCAACATATCTTGGAATTTCTGATATTCATATGAAAGATAAGCTAAGAATAACTCGTGAAGAGGCGTTAAGAAGAGCAGTCGAAACTGTAGAATATGCAAAATCACATGGATTCAAAATGAGATTTACAGTAGAGGACGGTAGTAGAGCTGATCCTGAATTTTTGATCAAGGTTTGCAAAGCCATTTCAGAAGCTGGAGTTGATAGAATTAGCATACCAGATACTGTTGGAATCATGAGACCAAGTGGAATGTACAATCTGGTAAAAACAGTAAGAGATAAAATCAAAACACCACTTGACGTGCATTGTCATAACGATATCGGATTAGCGTTAGCAAATGCTCTTGCAGGATGTGATGCAGGCGCAGATCAAATTCACACAACTATAGATGGAATAGGAGAACGAACAGGCATACCGGCATTAGCAGAGACTGCTGTTGCATTGACCTACCTATACAGATCCCCAAATAATTTCAGACTAGATATGTTAATGGATCTTTCAAGACTAATAGAACAGTATACATCAATTGTGCCATATGATTCAAAACCCATAGTTGGTGCAACTGCATACAAACACAAGGCAGGAACTCACTTGGCTGCAATTCTCAGAAATCCAGCTGCTTACGAACCAATTGAACCAAAGGTAGTTGGAAATAGAAGGAGAATCGTGTTTGGAGAATTGGCAGGAAAGAATGGTGCAGCTTATCTCATGTCATTACTAGGTTTGAACCAAGATGACGAACAGGCAAAAAAGGTAGCAGCAGGTCTAAAGAATCTAAGGATGGGGGATTTGCTTGAAATACCATTAGACGATCGACTCGAAAGAAAGATAATTAATGACACCCAAGTGAAGGTAAAGACAGGTAAATAATATGAAATGTCTAGAATGTGATGCTACTATCAATCCTCCAAAGGATTCTATGGAAGGAGAGATAGTAACATGTCCTGACTGTGGTGCAAGTTTTGAACTTGTAAAAGGATCATCTGGCTTTGAGTTGAAACCAGCACAAACTGTTGGTGAGGACTGGGGTCAGTGAGTTCAAATTTATCGATTCTCTACGATACCATCAGGTGGGAAGAAAAAGCACTCTTTGATGCAGCTAAAGAAAAAGGCATCAATACTAAGATGGTAGATTGCAAGAGTCTCTCGATTAGTCTAGATAAAAGTAAAGAAGATTTCGGAACTGTGATACAGCGATGCGTAAGTTATTACCGGAGCCTTCATTCCACAGCGGCTTTGGAAGGAAAAGGTGTCAATGTAATAAATTCATTAAACACCAGCATCTATGCTGGAAATAAATTGTTCACGCATATGTTACTTCTAAAACATGGGGTTCCTACGCCATATAGTGCAGTAGCTTTTTCAGAAGAAGCTGCGCTAGAATTGCTTGATAAAAAAGGATATCCAATGGTATTGAAACCAACTGTTGGAAGTTGGGGAAGAATGATCGCACTTTTAAAAGATCGAGATTCTGCAGAGGGAATAATAGAAAGTAGAGAAAGCATGTATCCAATTTACCAAGTGTATTACTTGGAAGAATTTGTAGTTCGACCTCCACGCGACATACGTGCAATTATGGTTGGCGACAAAGTTGTTGCTGCAATATATCGATATTCCGGAGACGGGCAGTGGAAAACCAACATGGCATTAGGTGGAAAGGCCGAAGTATGTAAAGTCACAAAAGAGTTAGAAGACATGTGTATTAAAGCAAAAAATGCTGTCCAAGGCCAAATTGTTGGTATTGATCTCATGGAGAGTAAAGAAAATGGTCTTGTAATACATGAAATTAACAATACAACGGAATACAAAAATACTGTCAGAGTTACTGGCGTAAATATACCAGCATTAATGATAGATTACGCACTAGAATCGAGAAAATAGAAATTGGACTCATCAATCACCATCACACCCAGATATTCAGTAAAGATGCTAGAGAAGGCTCTAAGGTTATACACTCCGTCTCTGTCAGAAAAACCACTTGCAGAGTTTTTAGCAGACAAGTGTGATGATCTGGGATTTGAAAATATCAGAATAGATGATGTAGGAAACTTGATTGCCACAAAGGGTTCTGGATATCCAAGAATTTTGCTTTGTGGTCACATGGATACTGTTCCAGGAAAAATCAAAGTTAGAAACGAAAACGGTTTCATCTATGGTCGAGGTGCTTCTGATGCAAAGGCTCCACTAATGTCCATGTTGCTTGCTGCAGCATCATCTCAAAATAACAATGGAACTGTAATGTTTGCAGCAGTGGTAGATGAAGAAGGAAATGCCACAGGCATAAAGAGCCTAGTAAAACAGAAGCCAGAAATAGATTATGCAATTTTTGGTGAACCAAGCGGTATTGGAAACATCACTATTGCTTACAAAGGAAGAATAGCGATAAATCTCAAAATAAATGTAGGAGACAGTGCGCATGCAAGTGCACCATGGCTTGCAAAAAATGCAATTGAGGAGTCATATGTATTTACAAGTGCATTAAAAAAATCACTAGAAAGTAATCAAGAAAATAAATCAAAAAGCATGATGTTAACTGCAGCTTTAACAGAGATAAAAGGTGGAACAAGTCACAATGTAACTCCAGTAGAATGTGATGCCATAATGGACATACGAATTCCAGTAGACATGAATTGTAAAACAGTAGGAGAGAGAATAGCTACCACAGTACAAGAAGTTGCCAAAAAACAAGGAGTAAATGCATTTTATTCAGTGTTAGATGAAACAGAACCATTTGAGGCTCCACATACATCACCGTTGGTCAGAGCTTTAACTCTAGGAATAATAGATGTAGAAAAAACAAGACCACAATTGATACGAAAAACTGGTACTGGTGATATGAACATAATAGGAAATGCGCTAAACATCCCAGTTGTGACTTATGGACCAGGTGATCCACACGCATCTCATACGGTTGATGAGAGAGTACCCACAGACGAATTTCTGAGGAGTATAGAGGTATTCAAAAGAATGCTATACCACATAAAGAGACTACATGATGTAAAACTTGTCAAGCCAACATCTTAAAAACGAAAGTCAAAATATACATCAAATCAAGATTTGTCATGTTATGGTTTATTGGTTTTGGAATTTCAGGTCTTGACGGTACAAGTATAAGTGCATTACAAGTATTAAAGAAAGCAAATGTAGTATATTTTGAAAATTTTACAAGCCCCATAGGAAAGAGTGATCTGGTAAAAATCAAGAAACTTGTCAAGGGGAGATTTGTAATTGCTCCACGATGGATGGTAGAAGATGGAAAGACAATACTTGCAGATGCTGAAAAGAAAGTCGTAGTATTGTTATCGTATGGTGATCCCTATATTGCAACAACCCACATAGAACTGCGAGTAAGAGCTGAGACTGAGAAAATTAAGACAAGAACCATACATGCTGCATCGGCCATCACATCATTGATTGGTGAATGTGGCCTACATTATTACAAGATGGGAAAACCCGTAACCATAATGAAAGAGATCGCATCAATGAATACCGTATATTATACACTTTATGAAAACATGTTAAAAGGAAGTCACACTATGTTTATTTTAGAATACAACAGTGATGCAAACTTCTTTTTAAATCCTAAAGATGCCTTGGTAAAAATTCTAGAAACGGAGAAAGAGCAGAAAAGAAATGTAATTGATGAATCCACCTTTGCAATAATAGCGTCTAGGATTGGTTCAAAAAATCAGAGCATAACTGCAGGTAAATTATCCAAACTGATAAAATATGATTTTGGGAAACCACCACACACAATTATAATACCTGGAAGATTGCATTTTACAGAACATGATGCTCTCAAGACCTTTGCAAAATGTCTTGATGAACCATTTGACAATTCATCTAAAATTCAAAAAATTTCAGATCAAATGCTTCACAAATACGTTCCAAAAGCCCGCAAAGCCCTAGAAGAAGTGGTTAACAGATTCAGCGAGGATAAGAATTTACAACCTGTAATTGAAAATGCCCAACTTTACCTAGACGATGCAGAAAAATTTCAAAAGGAGGGAAAAGAAGAGCTAGCCATCTTGAGCGTTGGATATGCTGAAGGCTTAATTGATGCACTACGCCTCTCTAAAGGCATAGATCCCTGGACATAGAGTTTATAGATAAATCAATTACAAGTATTTTCTGCTTTAGTGATGTATTTGGATAAATTTGATAAAGAAATAATCTCTGCGTTCTACATCTCGTCATTATCTGGAGATACCCCAGTTGACATCATAAGGCGTAAGGTTTCCATAAATTCTGATTATTTGAAACAAAAAATAGAATCCCTCATCGAAAATGGTTTTATCGAAAAGGACAAGAAAAGTCTAACAGATCTTGGAAGAGGGGCCTTGAGAATAGTTCTTGCAGGTGGAGTTTTTGACATCATCCACCCAGGTCACTTGCATACATTAAGAGCAGCAAAGGCACTGGGAGATGTTCTAGTTGTTGTGGTTGCTACAGACAAGACTGCACAAAAGATGAAAAATAGAATTCCACTTCACAACATGGAATTGCGCCGTGATCTTGTAAGCGCTTTATCTATGGTAGATCATGCCATGGTAGGATACGAGGGAGATATTTTCAAGACAGTGGAGGTAGTCAGACCAAATATAATCGCATTAGGATATGATCAGATACACCAAGAGAAGTTCATAACAGATGGTTGCAAAAAAATCAATGTCGAAGTATCAATTGCCAGACTACAATCGCCAATTCCAGACATAAAAAGTTCAAAAATTGAGAATGATTACGGCAAATCAATCTATGGAATTTAATTTGTAGATTTGATTGGTACTCGGATGTATATTTGAGAACCAGTCGAAAGTTTTGTTGCTTTTTTGATATTATCTTTTGATATTAGTTCAATTATAGAGTCGTCATGATGAGTTCTTTCTAGCAAAATCAGAGATGCATCGACTAGATTATTCACTTTGCAAGGGTAACATTTTACCCATCCATAGGTTCGTTTTCCATCTGAGAATCCATTTACCATTACTGCTGGATATCCTTCCAGACTTCGTTTTGCTTCTACAAACTCTTTGTCTTTTAATTTTACATTAAGAGTGCCTGGAAATGGTACATAACCTAGCTTTGCTTTGAATTGTTTAGTATAACCCTTCATTGCCATGTAATACGCACCTTCTCCCATACCTGACATTATCACTCCTCTAAACTCAATAGAAGATGGAGAAACCTCAAGACTTGATTTTAAAATGGAAAATATTTTTGTCATTTCAGAATGTCCCTTGGTTGTTATTCTAACAGAAACCTTTTGTCCTGTTCTCAGTCTTTCTATGTATCCATTTGCTTCAAGCTCTAGAAGATGTTTAGATGCAGCCTGTTGTGATTTTCGAATACTCTTGCCTAATGATGAAGTTGTTATTGGTATGAAATTATATCTTGCACCTTTTGTGAAAAGTTCTGCTAAAGTAAGTATGTGTTGTACCTTGAGTTCGGACATTAAGTTTTATGCTACGCCAAGCTCTGTAAATGTTTTGAGCACTAGACCGTCTGTTGACTTGAGATTAGCTGCTCTATGTCCTATGACGCATTCAATTCCCGCTTGTTTTGCAGAATCAATTAGTCGTTGTGTAATTATTCCATCAAGTATTAGATATTTTATGCCTGAGCCTGGAGCAAGTTTTCCAACAACTTCACTTACTGGAACTTTGAATACTGGGTTTTCAGCGTCGTCTAGTGCAATTGCTTCTAAAGACTCGTTTAGATCTGGATAGACTTTTTTTGCAATAGCTGCAATTGGTTCATCTTTTGGATCTTGTAGTTTTGGTTTGGTTGTTTCTTTTTTCATATCTTCAGCAGTATCTTTGAGAATTTCTGCAATTTGCATAGGAGTAAGCTCTTCTACCTCAACACCCTCTGGAGCTCTGTGTACAACATCCACATGTACTAGTGATTTTAGCTCTTTTAGTATAAAACCACCTGCTCGGTCACCGTCTAAGAAAGCAACAACTTTTGCTTTAGAATCGCAAAGTGACTTGATAGATTCATCTATTCTTGCTCCTTCTATTGCAAGTGCATTATCAAATCCTGCTCTAAGTAGATTTATCACATCAGCTCGTCCTTCTACCAAGATTATCCAGGGTGAGTCAAACACGCCAGAGCCACATGCAAGTTTCTCTTTTCCAAAAGTTGCTAGCTTACCAGAAGAAGTTACGTCAGATACGTCCTTTAGCATCTCTTCTCCTTCGCTAATTGTCTTTGTTGACCACTTTTGTACAATTGCTTTTGCTCTATCTACAATTTCTTTTTTCTTGGCAGAACGCACATCGTCAATTGCTTCTAATTTGAAATTAGCTTGAAACGGACCAACCTTATCTATGCTTTCAATTGCAGCAGCTATTAGTGCAGCTGTATTGATATCAGTACTCATAGGAATCAAGGCGTCACCTTTGGTTTGATTAGTCGAGCTCGTAGTGTTGACTTCTATCCTTCCTACTTTAGACACTTTTTGAAGCTCGTTTAGATTCATTTCTGGCCCAAGCAGTCCTTCTGTTTGGCCAAAAATTGCTCCGATTATATCGGCTTTTTCAACGAGTCCATCGACGTCAAAGCTGAGCTTAACGTGATACTTGACAATTCCACCATATACCAAATCATAAACCTCTTAATTTTTGATCAATCTAGATTCTTGGCAGGCAGATATAAGTGCTTATTGGTTATCCAGTCATCATTTTCCACATAATGTGAGAGATCCTCGATGTTTTTGATCTTTCCTTTTGTGATAAGAGTAATCTTTCTTCTAAAAGTCAGATCTACGTTCATCCTATGTTGAAGAATAGAGATTATCCTTTTTGTCAAGTATCTACCTTTTCTGTCCGAATCAAGCAGTAAGACTAGTTTTCTATTAGTTGGCATTTTATCTACAAATTTGATAAGTCCTTTGAAGCTATGAAATTGAAATATCTTACCAGAATAACCAATTTTTCTTAAAGCATGTTCATCGCGTTTACCTTCAACTACCACGATACTGTTTTTTATAGAATTTAATTTTTTTATCAAATCTTGCAAATCGATTATTTCTTGATATTCAGGTCTCACAAACTTATTTAGAAGAGAACATATTAAGTAATTTTCATCACCAATGTCTGAAATTCTTGTCATCCAGAATGCAAAATACGAAGGATTGGCAGTTTTGGGCGAACTTTTAAAAAAAGATGGGTTTGTAACAAAAACCATCTTTGCCAAGACAGAACCCATACCAACATCTAATCCATCAGCTGTGATAATTCTTGGTGCACCTGAGAGTGCAAATGATGATCTGCAATATCTCAAAGATGAAATAAATCTAATTAGAAATTATGCAGAAAAAAATATACCCATTCTTGGCATTTGCCTAGGTTCACAGCTTATTGCAAAGGCTTTTGGTGCAAGAGTATACCAAGGACCAAAAAAGGAAATAGGGTTTTATCAAGATGTAGAGTTTGACAATCAAAAAGATTCCAGCCTTTTCCGTGGAATAAATAGTCCTGCCATAGTATTTCATTGGCATGGAGACACATTTGACTTGCCAAAGGGGGCTACCAGACTGGCACATTCAAAGCAATATGAGAATCAAGCTTTTAGGTTCAAAAGTGCGGTAGCAGTACAATTTCATTTAGAAGTAGACGAACCAACAATCAGACTATGGCTTGAAAAGTCCAAGGAGGAATTAAGCAGTATTTCATATATAGATCCAGAGTCCATAGAAAAAAAGATCCCGCAATACATAGATGGTGTTAAGAACAACCTTACAATATTTTACAATAATTTCAAGTCGGAGTTCAATCTTTGACAAAAGTTTAATATAAAGACATTCAAACTTTTCGATCTGTCATGATGTTTGAAACTAAAATACAGATCGCGCAATTAAAATCCACAAATAAAAAGGAGAAACCAATTTGAATCCAGTAACAAAAATCTTTGAAGAAACTATTGCAACTGATCATAAAGTAATTACAGAAGAACTATCAAAATCAATACTGAAAAAATACGGGATCAAAGTACCAGGTTATGCCCTAGTCAATAATGCAAAAGATGCTGTCAAGGCAGCCAAAAAGCTGGGCTTTCCTCTAGTTATGAAAGTGGTTTCACCGCAAATACTTCACAAGACAGATGTTGGAGGAGTAAAAGTTGGACTACAAAACGACAAAGAGGTAAAAAAAGCATTTACGGAAATGTATTCAAGACTTTCAAAGAAAAAAGGCGTAAACGTAAAGGGAATACTACTTGAGAAGATGGTACCAAAGGGAATTGAATTGATCGTAGGGTTACAAAACGATCCACAGTTTGGCCCAGTTATAATGGTAGGACTTGGTGGTGTGTTGACTGAGATTTTCAAAGATGTTTCTTTTAGAATGCTACCAATTACGGTAGATGATGCAAAATCAATGCTTGCAGAACTTAAAGGATCAAAAATATTACAAGGATACAGAGGAAGCAAGCCTATTGATCTTAATATGCTTGCAAAAGCATTGGTACAGATTGGCAAGATAGGGGTAGACAATGCTGCATACTTTGATAGCGTTGACTTTAACCCAATTGTGGTATATCCAAAATCATACTTTGTAGTTGACGCAAAAATAATTCTAAGAAAAGAGGCAAAGAAAGATGCAATATCCAAAGCACAGCCAAACATAGAGTTTATGGAGACATTCTTTACGCCACAGTCAGTTGCACTAGTTGGTGCGTCAGCCACTCCAGGAAAAGTAGGAAACTCTGTTCTTGACAGTATTGCAAAGCACGATTACAAAGGCAAAGTATATCCAATCAATCCAAAGGCGGAAGAGATCTTAGGTCTAAAGTGTTACCCAACACTTGAAGCAATACAAGAACCAATAGATTTGGTTGTTGTATGTGTTGATCTTTCTGTAACTCCCCCAGTTCTAGAAGCTTGTGCAAAGAAAGGAATACACAATGTTGTAATTGTATCAGGTGGAGGAAAAGAACTCGGAGGAGAAAGAGCCGCTTATGAGGCAGAGATCAAACGATTATCAGAACAAAATAAGATTAGAATCATAGGTCCAAACTGCATAGGAATGTTCAATGCAGCAAACAGACTAGACTGTGCATTCCAAGGACAAGCAAGAATGGTACGTGCAAAACTCGGACCAGTAGCATTGTTGTCCCAGAGCGGAACCATGGGAATTAGTTTCCTTGAAACTGCAGACACTTTTGGCTTGTCCAAGATGGTAAGCTATGGTAACAGGTCAGATGTTGATGAGGCAGATATGATTTGGTATCTTGCAAATGATCCTCAGACCAAAGTAATTGCGTTATACGTAGAAGGATTTGGAGATGGTAGAAAGTTTATCGAAACTGCAAAACGAGTAATGAAAGAAAAACACAAACCAGTAGTAATTTGGAAGAGTGGAAGGACAACACTTGGTGCAAAACAAGCTGCATCACATACGGGTTCGCTGGGAGGATCAAACGCTATCATCATGGGAGCGTTCAAGCAAGCTGGAATAATTTCTGTAGATAGTTATCAAGAGCTTGCATCAGTAGTAAAGACACTTGCATGGCAGCCCCCAGCTAAAGGACCAAGAGTTGCATTAGTTAGCAATGGTGCAGGTCCAATGATTGGAGCGATTGATCAATTTGAAAAGTTTGGACTAGAACTTGGTAAAGTAACAGAAGCTACCCTAAAAGAAATGAAAGAACACTATCCGCCAACATATGTTATTGGAAATGGCAATCCTGTAGATGTTACAGGAGGTGCAAATGCTGATGATTACAGATATGCAATACAAAAATTCATGGACGATCCTAACATCGATATTGTCATGCCATGGTTTGTGTTCCAAGATGACCCATTAGAAGAAACAATCATAGATTATCTAGGAGAGTTTTCAAAACAAGGTAAAAAGCCATTACTTGTTGGTGGAAATGGTGGACCATACACTCAACGTGTATCAGCATTAATTGAAAAACATCAAGTTCCAGTATATGACGATATTAGAAACTGGGTAGCAGCTGCGGCGGCGGTATACCAGTGGGGAAAACACTACTCAGACAAGGTTTAATTTCCACCAAAGTTTGGAGTTTCAACATGTCTCTAGTTAATGTTTCAAAAGCAGACGGAATTTGCACAGTCAAGATTAACAGACCAGACAAGCTCAATGCAATGAATATGGATGTTGCAAATGACATCATAAAGGTCTTCAAAGAAATTGAAACAGATGATTCAACCAAAGTAGTAATAATCACAGGAGAAGGTGACAAAGCATTTTCTGCAGGTGCAGATATTGCATACATGTCAACGATCACCCCAATAGAATCAGAAACCTATGCAAAGTTAGGACACCTATTGACCGCAACTGTTGAAAATTGTAGCAAGCCTACAATTGCAGCAATCAATGGCTTTGCGCTTGGTGGCGGATGCGAACTTTCCCTAGCATGTGATATCAGAATTGCTGCAGACACAGCAAAAATGGGACAGCCTGAAGTAACCATTGGTGTTTGTCCAGGATGGGGAGGCACACAGAGACTTCAGAGAATCATAGGTATATCTCAAGCTAAAGACCTTATTTTTACTGGTAGAATGGTAAAAGCCGACGAGGCCAAAGAATTAGGATTAGTAAACAAGGTAGTTGAACTTCCAAAATTGATGGAAGAAGCAACAAACATGGCAAAAATGATTGCACAAAATTCTGCAATGGCAGTGAGGATGTCAAAAATTGCAATCAACAAGGGAAGAAACTCTGACATTGACACTGGTCTTTCTCTTGAATTATACACGTGGGGGTTATGTTTTACCCATCCAGACAGAGCAGAAAGGATGACTGCGTTTGTCAATAAATCAAAGAAATAGGCAAAGATCCAATCCTTGCTTACATTTAATTCCGAATATGGACAGTATGAAAAGATTATTATAATTTAAAACCCGCATTGAGTTTATGAGCAATGCGCAGACAACAAAACTAGTAACAATTACACCAAAGGCTGCAGAGAAGGTTGTCGCTTTCATGAAGGAGGAAGCAGATAAACCAGAATTTCTCCGAGTCTACGTACAAGGTGGAGGATGCTCAGGTCTATCATACGGAATGGGATTTGAGAAAAAAGCCGAAGAAGACGATCTTGTAATTGAGGAAAATGGTGTAAAGATGCTAGTTGACAGTTACAGTGCTGACTACCTAAAAGGCGCAAATATTGACTATATCGAAAGCCTCATGGGTGCTGGATTTAAGATAAACAATCCTAACGTGACCAAGTCATGTTCTTGTGGTCACTCATTTAGTACCTCTTAAATTCAGACTTCAAAATTTTTATTTTATGTGTCTAGTGTCAGACGGAGTTATTTTTTAAATTACAATAAGTGTCATAGTAGTAAGAACGTGTGGTACTTTTCTTACATATTTCGTTATTATCTCTTCCAAAGCTGAAGAGCTGGGGGCCTCAACTTTTATCACAACATCATACAACCCCAATACTCCAGTAACTTCACTTACTCCGCGGATCTCCATTAGACTCCTAATTACTGGGTTTTCTTTACCGGTTTCACAATGTATTGCCACAAATGCTTTGCTCATATCTAATAATAGTAATTCTATTTGAAAATCGTTTCTATGGCCATAAGCCTCTAGCGTCAAATGCCTCTAACACTCGACCTACAGCAAGTACCATACTTGCCTTTCTCATATCTACATTATGTTTCTTAGATAACGCGTATGTATCATTGAATCCTCGCACTATATGATGCTCCATCTTTCCTGCTACCTCGTCAAATGTCCAATAGTATCTCTGTAGATTCTGTACCCACTCTAGATACGATATACAGACACCTCCAGAGTTAGCCAAAATATCTGGAATTACCATAATTTTATTTTTGAATAGAACATCATCGGCCTCTGGGGTTGTTGGACCATTAGCTGCCTCTCCAATTATTTTACAATCAATATTTTTGGCAATTTGCGGTGTTATCTGGTTTTCAAGAGCTGCTGGGACTAGGACATCGCATGGAGTTGTAAGAAGTTCTTCAGTGGAAATCTTTTTGCTTCCTGGATATCCAACCACACTGCCATGTTTGTTCTTATAATCTAAGACCTTCTTTGAATCAAGCCCTTTTGTGTTTACAATAGAACCTTTAGAATCACTTACAGCAATTATTTTTGCGCCCATTTTTTCAAGATATTCCGCCGCAAAAGTACCTGCGTTACCATATCCTTGGATTACTACCTTGGCACCCTTGAGTTTTAGTCCAACTTTTTTTGCTGCCTCTCTTACACAATATGCCACACCAAGACCGGTTGCTACATTTCTTGCTTGTGAACCACCTATTGGAATTGGTTTTCCTGTAATCACAGCTGGCTCTGCTTGCCCATGCATCATACTGTAGACATCCATAATTTGCGCCATCTCTTTTCCAGTTGTGTAAACATCTGGTGCAGGAACATCTTTTCCTGGTCCTATAATTTCTGAAATTGCGTAAGCAAATCTTCTGGTAAGTCGTTCTTTTTCACCAGCAGAAAGTCTTTTTGGATCACAGATGATTCCCCCCTTCCCACCTCCAAATGGTACATCGACTATTGCACATTTCCATGTCATCCACATAGAAAGTGCCTTTACTTCCTCGATTGTAACATCTGGATGATATCTTATACCTCCTTTGAAAGGTCCTCTAAAATCATTATGTTGAGATCGATATCCGGTAAATACTTTGATTCTTCCATCATCCATGCGCACTGGAAGTGATACGGTAAGAATTTTTTTTGGAGTCGCAAGCATTTCATGAACTCCTGGGTCAAGTTTTAAAATTTTAGCTGCGTCGCCAAGCTGTTTTAGTGCATTTTGCCACGGGTCGATTTTAACCAATCTTAACCGATATGTCTCAATTCATATTCTATTTAAATTTGTTGAGATTAGTTTGAAGGTGATCCTGTTCCTTCATTGGCAGAACCACCAAACTTTGAGTTTATCAGATTTCTTAATTCATCATCAGATCGGTTAGTCGAATCGATTCCCAATGATTTTGCCATTGTTTCTAGTTTTTGTCTTTCAGTTGTAGCTGGTCCTTGAACAGGGATAAAATCACTTTTTGCACGTTGAAATTCATTTTGAACAACATTTCTAGTCTTGTTGTATTCTCCCATAAATTTTCCAATTTTTCTTGATACTTCAGGCAATCTCTTAGTACCCAACAAAAGGATCAGACCTACAAAGATTATGATTATCCATTCATTACCTATAATATCAAGAGAAAAATTTTCCACGTTAGATTTTTGTGTTTTCCAAAATTAAAGCTTTAGACAATGAGCGTTTCTTTTTTCCTAAAAAGTACAAACCCACTCACAAAAAAACCTAGGACACACAAGATTAGGTATGGAATACCATTTCCAAATAAGTTTGCCATTATACCAGCAATTAGTGGCCCTAGAGCCCATCCTATTCCAAAAGTTGCTTCATATGCACCAATTAATGCACCCACATTTTCCCTAGTTTTTCTCATAATGATTTCAAAGGTGAGAGGAAAATACACACTAAAACCAAATCCTAGGATCAGTGCTGCCACTGAGAACTGTTCCATCGTACCAGAATAAAATAACAATAACATTCCAAATGCTATTGAAAGTGTTACCAAGACTAGACTTGGCAAAAGTCTTTTTACAAGAAAATTTGATAACAACAAGAAACCTAATCTTGAAGCACCAAAGACAAAAAACAAGAGTTCTATATTGGATTCTGAAATTGATTTGTCATACATGTAAGCTGGCAAGATTGTCAAAAAAACTCCAAATGCCGCGCTAGAAAATAATAAAATCACAACGACTGATGGGAATTTTAGTAGTTGTTTTGTAGTACCTATTGAAAGAACGGTTCCATGGCTTGACTGTTTTTTTCTTGACAATATTAAAGATGAAACCAGTGCAGTAGCAATAGAAAAGGCGGCAATTTGAAATATGATTTTATATGTAACATCTAGATTTTGCAGTAAAAAAGATCCAACCAGTGGACCAATCATAATTCCTACAACAAAAAATGCCATAAATCTAGAAATTGATTTTACTCGGTTTTCGGGATTTGATGATTCTGAAATGATGGATTCGCATGGTGGCCAAAAAAATGAATGTGCTATTCCCACAAGTATTCTAAAGATAATTACTTGCGGAACAGAGTTTGCTACAGATAGAAGATATATCGATGCAGCATCAAGGGCTAGTCCTATTGATAAAAGAAAGCCATTGTTGAATCTATCAAGCAAAACACCCACAAAAACTGGGATAAACATGTATGGGATGAAATTAGAAAATCCAATTATGCCAAGATCAAAATAAGATGCGCCCAAATCTTTTGAAAATATAGGCACTATTGGATTATGCATCCCGTATGAGAATCCTACCGTTAAGGCAATTATGTAAACCAGAATTATTCGTCGGTTTGTCTTATTTGTATGCAGCAACCATGATTGCACCGCCCAGCATAGATGTCTCAAATTCCACTTTTGAGAATTTTTCAAGTAGCATAGATTCCAGTTTTTTATTTTGTGGCCACAGCCGATAAGTACCATAAAGCGTAGCAAATTTTAGTCCAAGTTTTCCACCAGCGATAAGAGCCATTACAGGAAGTAGTACCCTAAGATAGAAAGAGACACCACTTTTTATCAATGGATTATCTGGTTTTCCTAGATCCACGATGACAAATCTACCGCCTTTTTTCAAAACTCTATGTATTTCAGATATTGCTATTTTAAGGCTAATTGCATCACGTAAAGAATAGCCGCATAAAACAGCATCAAATTTTTCATCTTGAAATGGAATGTGTTCAAATACGCCACATGTTAAGACTGGAATCACAGAAAATAGTCTACTAGTATTTTTTAGCATAGGTCTAAGTGGATCATAGAGCGTTATCTCAAGATCATCATTGCATAAAACTGAAGCAGTCTTTGACATGTTGCCAAATCCAGATCCTGCGTCAAGTATTTTATCACCAGGCTTTACTCTTCCTTTGATTCCCTTTATTCTAAATTCAGAATCTCTTCCAAGTGAGATAAATGAATTTACTTTATCATAAACTGGAATTATCTTTTCAAGAACTTCAAGTACTTCTGACCAATAACTTCCAAGGCCCACATGAAAGTAAAAATCAGTGGATATTATATGTCAATCATACTGTTAATTCAGAAAATACCGCATCTATTCCCTGTTGATAAGAAGGGTATTGAAAGTTGCATATTTTCAGAATCTTTGAATTTGATGTTCTAATAGAGGTGGTCAACATGTTTACAAAATCAGCACCAAGTACTGCTTTTGCTAAAATTGTTGGAATTGTTCCGGGTTCTTTGACACCTACTTTCTTGGAAACATAATTTATGAATTCCAAGAAGGTAGTTGGATTTGAATCAGTTACGATAAACGATTGATTTACTGCATTTTTTTCAATAATTGAGACTAGTGCTGTAGATACATCATCGACATGAATAAAGCTACGATAATATTTTCCAGAACCAGGTATTCGAAATGCGCCTTTTCTCAGCCTTTCTAGCACCACATTAGTGAACCATCCTCCATTCCCATATACATCCCCAAGATAAGCCACTGTAAAGTTTATCCCGTTTTCTTTACATTTGCACTCAAGAAAATTTTGAGCTTCCAACCTTATTTTTGCATAATCAGTATTAGGGTTTGGTTTAGAGTTTTCATCGATAATTTTTCCTTTTGTATCTCCAAAAACGCCTAGTCCTGAAACATATACAATAGTTTTTGTCCTGTCTTTTACAGCATTAAACAGATTAATAGTTCCATTATAATTTACATTTTTTTGAACTTTTTTGTCCTTTTCACCAACCCAAGCTGCGGCCAGATGATAAACAACATCAAAAGTATCAGAAATGGAAAGAGTAGGTTCAGTCAGATCACCCTTGATAATTTTGATTTTCGATTCATTTAGCTTGTTAGATCTTACCAAACATGATATGTCATGACCACTTTTTACAAGTGCGGTCAAAAGATTTGAACCTATGAAACCTGTTCCTCCCGTGACTAGAACTTTCATGGAGATTTTTTCTGATTTGTTGTTTAAAGGTTTAACCACAAGTGAAAATAACGCTTAACCAAAAATTAAATCAGACACAATTTTTCATTTAACCATTGCATTACTGTCCCAAGTGTAAGTCAAAGATTGAGATTAGTCAAACCTTTAATCAAAAAATTCACTTTAGATGCACCAAATGTGGCATCGAAGATATCGTAGACTATAAAAAAAACACTGATGAGGCATTTCTTGATTTTCTAGTAAGATATGACAATGGGAAAATACCAACAAAAGATCAGAAACAAAGTGCCCTAGAAAAGGAAGGCATAGTTCAAACTGATGATGAAATAAAACAAATGATAGGCAATTCCAAGATAGATGAAATAACTAGAACTGTACTATTTTCAAAAAAACACTATGTATCTTATTTTAAAATAATAGAGGAACCTGATCCCGAGATGGGAGTTGACGTATCAGAATCAGGCTTGAATCAAAGCATTGTTGATGTGCTAAAATCAAAAGGAATAGACCAACTTTACAAATTCCAAGAAGAAGCAATCCATAACATAGTTGCAGGAAATGATATTGTAATAACAGCCCCCACCGCGTCTGGAAAAACAGAGGCCTTTGTGATTCCTATAATTCAAAAAATAATCGATGAAAAAAATCCCAATCAAACCATAAAGGCGATCTTTGTGTATCCCACCAAATCATTATCCCGTGATCAATATCCAAAGATCAAAGAAATTACGGACAATCTTGGAATATGTTGTGATGTATTTGATGGTGATACAAAAGAGACAGAACGGATGAAAATACTAGAAAACCCTCCTGCAATAATAATAACAAATTTTGATGTACTACATTACCATTTGTGGCATAGGACAAGGTTTGCGTCATTACTTGGTACGGTAAAATTTCTAGTTGTTGACGAGGCTCACGTATATTCAGGCATCTTTGGTTCAAATGTACACTACATCATAAAAAGACTAAAAAGGATAGCGCCAAAACTACAATTTGTTGCAGCATCAGCAACACTTGACAATGCTTTATCATTTTGTGAGACAATTTTTGGAAGAAAAATGTCTCTAGTTGTTGGCTCTGGCAAGAAGGGCAGGACCGAGTTTGCAATGATCTTCCCATCACTTGTGACACAGAGAGCTTTGATGATTGATATTTTAAGAAAATTGACCTCAAAAAATCACAAGACTTTGGTCTTTAATAATTCTCACCTTAATTCGGAATTGTTGGCACTTCAAGCAAGAAAACAAAAAATAGACATCAAGGTTCATCGTGCAGGTTTGATGGCAAATTATCGTAGGTCAGTTGAAAATCAATTCAAAACAGACAAACTTCTTGCAATCTCGGCTACTCCCACTTTGGAGCTTGGCATTGATGTTGGAAATGTGGATGGGGTAATTTCATCTACCATTCCTGTAAATAGACTAACACAGAGAATAGGAAGGGCTGCAAGAAAAGGCCAAGATGGGTTTGCATTTTTGGTACTAGGAAACGATCCAATATCGCAATACTACAAAAATCATCCCAAAGATTATTTTGAAGACATTGAACATGTGTACATAGATCCAAAAAATCCTTTTGTAGAAGAATTTCAAGTTCTTGCGATGGCATGTGATAAACCCATAGCAAAGCACGAGTTGCCTGAACACAAAGAAATTATTGAGAAACACCTAGCTGTTGGAAATCTTGTTTTATTTGAAAATAGATATGTTCCAAATCATGATCAGATAAGGTCACAATTAGAAGATTATAGTATACGTGGCATTGGAAAATCAATTGATATCTTCCTTAATGGAAAAAAAGTTGGAGATAGAATACTTCCAATAGCGCTTGAGGAACTTCATCCTGCTGCAATCTATTTTCTTGCTGGAACTAGATACCGAGTACAGGAACTTGGATATCCTGAAAAACTAAGCGCCAAGATAGAATTTCTTCCTCGCAATTACCCATATTACACCAGATCACTTACTGAAGAGTGGCCAACAGTTGAGACAACATATGAGAAAAGACTAGCAAATGGAATCGAGGTGGCCTTTTGTAAATTACATATTCAAAAAAGGGTATACGGTTATGTGAATTTGGAACTTGGGCAAGAAATTACACAAGGACAAAAAGTCATGCTTGAGAAACCTCTTGATTATGATTTTGTGACAAAGGGAATTGTTTTCAAGGCCCCAAGACCACTTGCAGAAATTAGCAAGGCAGAAAATGAAGAATATGTGGAAGCAAGTGGATATCATGCAACAGAACACCTTGTAATTGAAGGAAGCAATATGATAACAGGAGGAGTCTCTCAGGACCTTGGAGGAATATCGCTTGGTACATCAGGTCTTATCTTCATCTATGATTCCACAATAGGCGGAAATGGTGCTAGTAGAGCACTTTATGACAGACTGGAAAAGGCATTTGCCAGAAGCTTAGATATCGTAACTGAATGCCCATGTCAGAGTGAATCAGGATGTCCCCGTTGTACTTTTTCATACAGATGTGGAAACAACAATGAGTATCTACACAAGAGTTCTTCAAAGGAAATACTACAGAGAATAACGAATGGGGAGAAAACCATTGTAATAGAGCCTGTAGAAGGTGACAAACCATTTGTCTAGCATTTTGGAACAACAATACAAATTATTAATCAGATACTCAGATGTTATACATGGAAAAGATCGCAGTTGTTACTGGTAGCTCAAGCGGAATAGGTTTTGAAACAGCTCTTGCGTTGGCACGAAATGGGTATCATACATATGCGACCATGCGAGACACAAACAAAGGAACAAGAATTAGAGATACAGCTAAAAAAGAAAGTCTTGCAATCGAAGTGCTTGAACTTGATGTGGATAATGAAAACAGCATAAAAAAGGCAATTGAAAAAATTTTGCAAGACAAAAAGAAGATTGATGTTCTAGTGAATAATGCAGGATATGGATTATTTGGATGTCTTGAGGATTTGACTATTGAAGATCTCAAAAAACAGTTTGAAACCAACTTTTTTGGAATAATACGTATGATTCAGGCAGTATTGCCCACCATGCGCAAGCAAAAATCAGGAACCATAGTAAATGTAAGCTCAGTTGCAGGAAGGATAGGATTTCCAGCGTCTCCTGCATACATTAGTTCCAAGTTTGCATTAGAGGGCCTAAGTGAATCGATGAGATATGAGCTTGCACCTTTTGGAATTAAAACCATCATAATAGAGCCAGGTGTAATAAAGACAAACTTTTTTGCTGCACTTGAAAATCCAACAAGACCAGACTCTGCATATAAAGATCTTACTGACAAAGTAATGAAAGGCTTAACCATGATGTCAGAAATGGGAACACCACCACAAGAAGTTGCAAACACCATAGTCAAGGCAATAAGTTCAGAAGATCCACTTCCCAGATATCCGGTAGGAAATGACGCCGTAATGTTTCTTGAAGCAAAAAAGAGTAAGACAGACATTGAGTTTGAAAATTACATAAAAAAGGAACTTTTTAGCTAATAACTCATGTACAATATGAACAATTTGGGTTAGATTGATATACGCCAGAGAGTCAATTTTTGTCAAAGTCAACAGATTTAGCCACAAATTTAGTGATAACAAAAATGAAATGGAAAACCCTTCAACATAATGGAATTGCATTTTTGCCTCCTTTTGAGTCAAAAGGAATAACAATCAAGATCAAAGGAGAGAAGGTTCTCTTAAGCCTAGAAGCTGAAGAAATGGCATATCACTGGGCAAAGAAGAAAGATACCCCATATGTTAAAGATGCAGTATTTCAAAGAAACTTTGTTTCAGATTTTGTCAAAGTGCTTCCCCCAAAATTTAAGAATATCTCATTTTCAGATATTGATTTTTCAGATGCTTTCAAGGTTGTAGATAAGGAAAATGATGCCAAGCTAACTGTAACAAAAGAAGAGAAAAAGAAGATCGCGGCAACACGAAAAGAGATAAGAGAAAAGATGAAGGCCAAATATGGGAAAGCCATCATGGATGGAAAAGAGGTAGAAGTGGCAAATTGGATGGCAGAACCTCCGGGTTTATTCATAGGACGTGGTGATCATCCGCTTCGTGGTAGGTGGAAACCAAGAGTTACAGAAAAAGACGTTACCTTGAATCTAGGAAAGGAGGCCAAGGTTCCGCCAGGCAAATGGGGAGAGATAATCCATGAACAGGATTTTATGTGGCTTGCAAGCTGGGTGGATAGACTCACAGAAAAAAGAAAGTATGTTTGGCTTTCTGACACTTCAGATCTAAAACAAGAAAGGGACAAGATGAAATATGAAAAGGCGACAAAGCTTTCAGAGCAGATTAACAGGGTCTTGGATGCTATAATAAAGAAAATGACAGATAAAGATGAAAGGGTAAGACAGGTTGCAACTGTATGTTATCTAATTTATAAAACTGCAATGAGGGTAGGAGACGAAAAGGACCCCGATGAGGCAGATACTGTAGGCGCTACTACTCTTAGAGTAGAACATGTAAAGATTAAACCAAATGTAATTGAGTTTGATTTTCTTGGAAAAGACAGTGTAAGATGGCAAAAACCTCTTACAATAGGAGAGCAAGACAGAACATTTTATGAAAATATCAAAAAGTTGACTGATAAAAAGAAACCAGATGAATTGGTATTTCATGAAATTACCTCACGACATGTAAATGAATTTCTTGGCAGCATAGTCAAAGGACTCACTGCTAAGGTTTTCAGAACGTATCTTGCTACAAACGTAGTAAGAGATTATTTGAAGAAAGTGGATGGACTAAAATCCAAGACAGAAAACATCAAAGTATACCATGCAAAGATGGCCAACTTGGAAGCTGCAATAACATGTAACCACAAAAGGACAATACCAAAGAACTTTGAGGAATCATTACAAAAGAAAAGGGACTCTCTAAAGAAATTAAAAGATATGAAACCAAAAACAGAAAAACAAGCTGAAAAACTCAAATTGCGTGAAGAAAAACTGAAACTTGCAATAGAGTTAACAGAAAAAACAAGAGACTACAACCTTGGTACGTCATTGCGTAACTATATTGATCCACGTGTAATCAAAGCATGGTCAGATCAAGTTGGTTTAGAATGGGAGAAACTCTACACAACCGCACTTCAAAAAAAATTCCAGTGGGTTGCAAAAGAAAATCTAGATTGGAAAAAAATAGCCCAGACCTAAATTGAATTATTAAAATGAGTCTGATTTATGATTCTTTTTGATACCACAATTACATTTAATTGCATCATGAAATTGCCGTTATCTGTGCCGGGGTAGCTCAGCCTGGCCTAGAGTGCCAGTCCACATAAAGGGTAATACTCATAATCTGGAGGTCGTGGGTTCGAAACCCACCCCCGGTATACACCTTTTTGTTTAATACCCTAACCGACGTATAGTAGGGTCATTAAGTCAGACTCTCCAATATCAAAATACCCATCAAAGGCATCAAATATTGAATTTACTAAATAACAAATTATAAAATGTGTGCTATGAAGGCGTTGAAATAAAATTACAATGATCAAAGGATTACTAGAAACAAATAGTATACCGCCAAGTTAACCGCAGTCACAATACTGCCTATTTTGAAAAATTCAAGAAACGTAAATGCCTTTACGCCTCTTGATTCTGTTGCCTGAATAATTATTATGGTGCTTGCAGCTCCTAATATGGTAAGATTTCCAGCTATTGTACTTGATGCTGCCAACATCATCCATTGTACAATATGTGTATCCGTAAACCCGTTTCCAATCATGACGTAATTATACAAGGTTACAAATGGAACATTACTTAGAATCTGGCCAAATGTTATACTGTAAGCAGATATGAGTGCATTACTTTGAAATACATTGTTTGGATCAGGTGTTGGAAGGTATTTCATAAATAATGAAATTGCCCCTGAAGACCACAGAGCAGCTGTTACTACAAACATTGCAACAAAAAACACAAGGACTGAATAATCCACTCCTTTGATTATCTCACGCCTTTGACCACTTACTGCATACAAAGCTGCAGCTCCTGCCATTGCAACAATACTAATGCGTATTTCTGCAAGGTGTACAAAGTGTAGTATTTCTGATACAAAAAAGCCTGCAATGGTTATTGCCAATATGATGACAGATAATTTTGCAAGATGTGGATTTTCTATCACATGGTCTTCTAACATTTTGGAATTTAGAGTAGCATGTACGTGTAATAGATCCTTTTTGAAATAAATTTTAAGGATAAAATACGTCAAAAATAAGTTAATCAAAGTAGGTATTGCAAGAAATTTTAGAAAATTCACAAGTGGTAATGAAATGCCACTCTGAAGTGCGATTATAAGATTTTGAGGATTTCCAATAGGCGTCATTACACTTCCTATCGTTATACCAAAAGCAAGTGCAATTAGAAGTACGTTTGGTCTCATCGCCAGATGTTTTGAAATGTAGATAACAAGTGGTATTCCAACCAGAGCTATTGCATCATTTACAAGAAAGGCAGAAAGTAATCCCATTCCAACTACAAACATCATGAGCAACGAGTTTGGAGTCTTTGACTTGGACAGCATCTTGACAGCAAATAACTTTAGCATGCCTGATCTTTCTAACGCAGAAACTATACTGAACATTCCAAAAAGAAACATGATGACATCAAGATGAACTGACTTTATTGCATTCTCCAGTCCTATAATCTGAAATCCCAACATCAGAATTGCCCCGATTAACATAGCAGCCCAGATTGGAACCTTAAAACGAATTCTTCCTACAATGAAAATGTAAGTAATTGCAAAGATTGCTATTGCGATGTATTCTTTCAATAATGAGTTAGACGTTCATCGGATTTTATTTCTTATGTGGTTTTATCAGAACCCGCTTTATCTGTTAGTTCTCTTGTCATCTACTGAATCACCAGAATCTTCAAACTTCAGTTTGCGTTTTCAATTAATATTGTAATATCCATCAAAGGTATCAAACTTATCCTTCTGAAAAAGAATCAATTTAAAGACATTTTACTGCAAGATTACATAGTATGAAACGTTCTGTCAAGATAGCAATCATTTTAGGTATTGCAGTTGCTATAATAATTTCTGTAATAGCATTAACCGTACATTATAGACTATCGGCAATAGAAAGAAATGAACAGAACAAAAATGAAACGGCAAGTCAGATAGCAAAAGAAATTGTAGGAAATCTTACTGGAAACAAACCAAGTTCAGAGGCAAATGAATCACCTGAACAACGTGCAAAAGAATTGAATCCATAGGTTATCAAAATGAAGAGCCAAAGGAAAAGACAGCGATATGATCTAAGGATTTATTTTACACAATAAACTAATTGAGTACTATCAAAACTAGGTCACAAAAACCACAAAAGATATGCAAAAGATGTAAAACAGAATATGATGAGGACACAGGTTATCCAATCTGTAATTATTGTTTGAAATATTTGGATAATTGGGAATAGTTAGATGATGTTTTAGAAAGTCCAATTTGTAACTCAAACATATTCCTAGAAAATTAATTCATGGGTACGCAATAATTATTTTATCGTGTTTTAGACCATTTTTTCATCCATTGTAAAAGATCAATCATGGATTCAACAAGTTCCTGTCCCTTACTGGTGAGTTTGTATTCAACTCTGGGAGGAATTTCATTATAGGATAATCTTTCCAATACTCCGCTTTTTTCGAGTTCTTTCAATCTTGTAGAAAGTGTCTTACTGCTAATTCCTCTCAAAGCTTGCTTGAAGTGCTTGTATCTTACGGGCTCCGTTGTACAGCACAATGGAATCAAAATCTCAAGAGTGCCTCTTTTTGTAATTATTTTTCTCAGCTTTGACGTTTCCGACATTAGGGAAGAAGCATTGTATCCTTCAAAACTACAACTATCTTTGATCATTGTGAGCGATTTTCTTTTAGTTTCCATGATTACACCAACTGTAATTATTTCTCCTTTACAACTTAAATGGTTTACTTTGTAAACCAATCTATGTGTGAATAAATTAAAGAGAAAGTAAAGGAAAGATACGGCAAGATTGCATTAACTGGCAATTCCGATTGCTGTTGCATGCCAGGGGAATGCAGTACAAATGATTCTTCAATAGATGCTACGAAGATGATTGGATATGATTCTGAAGAATTAAAGGCAATTCCTGAAGCAGCTATTCTTGGCGTTGGATGTGGTGCACCAATAAAATTTGCCGACCTAAAAGAAGGCGAAACGGTTCTAGATCTTGGTTCTGGTGCAGGAATTGATGTATTCTTGGCAGCCAACAAGGTTTCAAAATCAGGCAAGGTAATTGGTATTGACATGACTGATGAGATGCTAGGCAAGGCAAGAAAAAATGCAGTTGATGGAAATTATACCAATGTAGAATTTAGAAAAGGGGATATTGAAAAAACATTCCAGTTGATGATGGTACCATTGATGCAGTAATCAGCAACTGTGTGATTAACCTTACTGTGGATAAAACAAGTACCTTCAAGGAAGTGCACAGAATCTTAAAAAATGGTGGAAGGATGGTAATTTCTGATCTTGTTACTGATAGGGAACTTGATCAAAATCAAGTAAACACAGAGCAATGGTGTAGCTGCATTGACGGTGCACTGACACAAGAGCACTACATCAATAGCATCAAAAAAGCTGGTTTTCACGATGTAAGCATTTTAGACCAGAGAGTATACATGGAAGGTGAAAAAGTAGATGGTAGAAAAATCACCAGTCTTGTAATTAAAGCAATAAAGTGATCATCATGGATTTTTTTGGTCATTCAAAAAACAAAAAGATTCTATTTGTGTGTGTTGAGAATGCTGGTCGAAGTCAGATGGCAGAAGCTTTCTTTAAAAAGTACGCACCAGATGGATACGAACCAGTAAGTGCTGGAACAAAACCCTCACTTGAAGTAAATCCTATTGCTGTTGAGGTAATGAAAGAAATTGGCATAGATCTTGGCAAACAAAAGCCTAAGATGCTAACTAACGAAATTATAACAGATTCAATTCTGAGCGTTAACATGGGCTGCATGGATAAGACAGAATGTCCAGCAGTTTCTATGAAAAACTCTCTAGACTGGAATATTGAAGATCCAAAAGGAAAATCCATTGACAAAGTCAGAGAGATTCGTGATAGCATTGAACTAAAAGTGAAACAGCTTTGCAAAACCCTAGATTAGCAAATAGATTATCCTCTAACAAAAAGAGGTTCTTTGCTGAACTAGTAGGTACATTTGTTATAGTTGTATTTGCAACTGGATCTGTTGTCCTTGATGCAAAGTATGTCGGAGTGTTTGGACTATGGTTTGTAGCTTTGGCTCCAGCTGTTGCAGTAGCTGGGATGGTTTATGCTTTTGGCAAAATATCCATGGCACATTTCAATCCTGCAGTAACAGTTGGGTTTCTTGTTACAAAACACATGCCAAAGAATCTTTTTCCAATATATCTTGCAGCTGAGATAGTTGGTGCAATTCTTGGAAGCGTATTTGTAAAATACGCCATTGGTACACAAGTAAACCTCGGTGCAAATTCCCCAGATTATCATTATTCTATTCCACTCATTGCAAGTGTTGAGATTCTTGCAACTGCATTACTTATGGCAGTCATCTTGGTTGTTGTTCATACAAAGGGATTGAAAGGTTTTAGCGGAATTGCAATAGGTGGGATGGTAGGACTTGACATTTTCTTTTTGGCATCCATCTCTGGGGCATCCATGAATCCTGCAAGGTCTTTGGCACCAGCAATAGTATCTGGTTATCTTAATGATTTGTGGCTATACTGGACAGCCACTTTCATAGGCTCTGGAACAATTGCAATAATTTACAGGAAATTCTTTAAGAAAGCATGACAATAGAATTCATACAAGCTAACTAAAAACAAACTAGAACAGAGCCAATTCTAGAATAAATTTCATAAAATCTCCTTTACAATTGTAAGCTATTATTGTTTAATATCTCAGGCTCTAGACAGAAACGTTGGAAAAGAAAAAAGCACTCGTCATAGCTGGAATAATTATCGTTGTACTGATAGGAGTTGGAATCAGCATATCATCAATAAAGCCCACTACGGATACCATAACTTCAAATGATAAACCGATGTTATTGCACATTCATCCACGCTTGTATCTGAACATAGATGGTAAACCATACTTTGTACCACAAAATGTAGGAATAGAACCAGATCTGTGGAATGACCACACACTTGATCAGTACGGCATGAAGGGAATGGCTCCAATACATACCCATACAGCTGATGGTATGCTCCATGTAGAATCAACAATAATCAGAAATTACACACTAGGTGAGTTTCTAAACATTTGGGGACTTGATTTGAAAGGAAAGACAGTCAGTGTAGCCGTAGACGGTGAACCAATATCAGATTATAAAAATCATATTTTGAAAAATGAAGAATCTATAATCATGAACATAACATCAAGTCAGTAAAGATACTAAAATTCTATTTGTTAGCAAGTGATTCTATCCTACCACGGTATTTTTCCTTGTACAATGTCTTGCATGATGAACAGCAGAAGAACCTCTCTTGGTCACCCACTTTTAGTATTGTAGGTTTATTGTGTGTAGGTCCATTACAATAATCACAGGTGATCTTTACAAGCATTCCCTTGTCTACTTTTATTTTGTGTCCTTTGAATGCCTTATGTCTAATTTGATCCAGTTTTGCACTTGCTTCTGTTTCCAGTTTCCCAAAATCTAGGTCTACTGATATTCCCTTGATTAATCCAATATTGACAAGTCTCTCGTAATGCAGTTTAACGGTAGGAGTGCTAACCTTTATCTCCCTTGAAATTTGTCGGAAAGACTTTCGCCCATCCTTGACAAGAGATTCTAGTAGTGCCAAGTCAATCTCATCTAGCTTTAGAGGCATAACTAACCATACATGCAAAGCCTATTTGAAAGCTGATCTTTACAATTGTAAAGATCGGATAATAAGTATCCTTTAATCGTAATTATGTTCATGGAAGGCATTATAGCCAAGACAGAGCATAGCAAGACAAAGCGTACTGCATTAAAGATAGGTGGCATGCATTGTGCTGGATGTGTTAATTCCATCCAGAATCACATCACAGAGATTGAAGGAGTTACAAAATGTGAAGTCAATCTTGCTGCAGAAAAAGCTACACTAGAGTTTGATCCTACTGTAACTGATCTTTCCACAATTGAAAGAGTCGTAGAAGAGATTGGATACAAAGTAGTTTATGAAAAACTCACAGTCAAGATAAAAAACATGACTGACTCTAGTGATGCCAACCGAATAGAACAAAGATTAAAAGAATTTGAAGGTGTAAAATATGTCTCAGCTAGCTTTGGAAATGGACAGGTTCTAGTTGAATATAATCAGACATTGGTCTCGCTTTCTGATATAAGACAAGCCATAACTAAAAGTGGTTATCAAATATTAAGCGAGGATCTTTCTGCTTCAACAGAAGAGATTGAAGCAAAAAAACTCAAAAAATTGTTTTTCCTCGGACTTGCATTTACAATTCCAGTTTTAATTTTTGGATATCCAGAATACATTTCATTTGCACCCTTTACAGGAAGTGCTACTGCAGCTTACATTGTTTTTGCCTGTTCAAGCATAGTGCAATTTGTTGTAGGAAGTAGGTTCTACATCGGAGCGTACAGAATAGGGAAAATGAAATCTGCAAACATGGATACGTTACTGGTAACTGGAACCACTGCTGCATACTTGTTCAGTGCAGTTAACACATTTCCCACTCCAGTATGGCACAACATCTACTTTGATGCATCATCAGTAGTTATAACTTTCATAATTCTTGGAAAATATTTAGAAACCAAAACAAAGGGTAAAACATCATCACTTGTACGAAAAATGCTAGAGTTACAACCAAAGACTGCAAGGGTAAAAAAAGACTGGCAGGAACTTGATGTACCAATTGAGATAATCAAGCCTGGCGATGTAATTCTTGTAAGACCTGGGGAAAAGATTCCAGTTGACAGCCTAATTCTAGAAGGAAATTCAGCCGTTGACGAATCCATGGTCACAGGTGAATCCATGCCCGTAGGCAAGAAGACTGGTGACTATGCAATAGGTGGAACAGTCAACAGAGAAGGCATGCTAGTGATCAGAGCAGAAAAAGTTGGAAGTGATACAATGCTTGCCCAAGTTGTCAAGCTAGTAGAAGATGCAATGGGTAGAAAGCCACCTATGCAGAGAACCGTAGACAAGGTTGCAGGATATTTTGCTTTTGTAGTGATGATTGTTGCTTTTGCAACTTTTATGACATGGTATTTGTTTACGCCAGTAGGAATACATCAACTTGCCACGTCTCTTATTCCTGCAGTGGCAATACTTGTTGTAGCGTGTCCATGTGCACTTGGACTTGCTACTCCTACTGCAATAATGGTTGGAATGAGTAAGGCAGCTCAGAATGGAGTTGTCTTCAAAGGCGGCGATTCACTTGAAATGCTTGGCAGGATAAAAATTGCAGTATTTGATAAAACTGGTACTCTAACGCAAGGAAAACCAATAATCACAGATATTATAACTATCAAGCAAATTGCAATTGCGTCAGAAAACATTGCAAGTAGAGTAGATGCTGATAACAGAATACTTGAGATTGCAGCAATTGCTGAAAAAAATTCTGAACATCCTCTTGCCAAGGCAATTGTGCAATATGCAATTGATTCAAAGATTAGTTTATCAGATACGACCGAATTTGTTGCCATTCCAGGAAAGGGAGTAAATGCAGTATACGATGGAAAAAACATACTAGTAGGAAGTTCAAGATTCATGGAAGACAATGAAATATGCACGGAATCTGCAAAACAATCTTTGATTAAATTACAAGAAGAGGGAAAGACTGCAATACTTGTTGCATCTGATAAAGAACTTGTTGGCATAATTGCACTATTAGATGCTCCAAAACCAAGTGCCAAGATTGCCATACAATCCCTGAAAAAAATGGGAATCCAAGTGGTTATGCTTACAGGAGATAACGAAAAGACTGCCAGTACCGTGGCAAAGGAACTTGGTATTGACAAGTTATTTGCAAATGTTTTGCCATCTGGTAAATCTGATATTGTAAAACTGCTGCAAAAAGAAGGAAAAATAGCAATGGTTGGAGATGGAATAAACGATGCACCTGCCTTGACTGAGGCAGATGTTGGAATTGCCATAGGTAGTGGAACCGATATTGCACTAGAGGCTGGCAAAGTTGTGCTTATCAGAGATGATTTGATAGATGTCGTATCTGCAATTGAGATAAGCAAGAAGACGATGAGTAAGATAAGACAAAATCTTTTCTATGCTTTTGCATATAATGTAGCTTTGATACCGATGGCAGGATTAGGTCTACTTTATCCTGCCCTTGCAGGCCTTGCAATGGCGGCAAGCTCTGTTTCTGTAACAACTAGTTCTCTGTTACTCAGACAATGGACACCCCCAAGCAAGAGAAAACAATGATGTCATGTAATTCTAAAACGAGTAAGAGAAATAAAATTGCAGTATTAGTGGCATCATTTCTTGCATCTATCAGTGCAACATATTTTGCATTTATCACTTTTGAGATTAAGGAAAAAGGAACCCAACACAATACGACCTTTTAGAGTTCCTTTTTATCCAATTCTTCCAATAATTGGATTGATATGTTGTGTGGCATTAATTTACTATCTTAGCAATACTGCAAAAATAGCATCCCTAGGATGGGGATTAATTGGATTTGCTGTTTACTTTGTTATGACAAGAATGCACAAAACAAAACCTGTGTGAGAGCAACACCTCAATTGTACCTTATTTTATAGTTGAGTCAAAAACACAGGATAAGGTCGCTTACTTGTAAAATCATGATAGTGCCATACTTTAGAACTAGTTTTGATTTTTCGGAAACAGAGTTTTAATTTATGTGGTAACCTGAGAAAAACTTGTTTTCCAATTATGAGCTGATTTGATTTTCCAAGTGAGTGCATCTTTGCAGCAAGATTGATTGGTAGTCCAATAATATCAATATGCGATTTCATCTTGTCTGAACCGTATCTTACTATGTTATTGTTTCCAAAATCTATAGTGATTTTAATTTGGAGATATGGATAACCAAATTTTTGTAAAATGGGGTTTATGGCATTTTTAATTACTGACATCATCGCTTGTGCGCAAAATATTACATTCTTGGAACTAGTGAAAGGTTTTCTTGATGGAAAATATCCAATCACTGCATCTCCTACATATTTTAGTACAAAGCCATCATAATATTCAATGATGTAAGCCATTTCCTGAGAGAAGAGTCTGATTATTTTAGTAAGGTCATCAGGGTGTAACTCTGAGCTCATCTTTGTAGATTCACCCAAATCTACGAAAAGTACAAACATTTTCATTTTTTCAGAATCGTGTTTTCGTAAAAATTTGTTTGATCTAGCAATAGCCAGATGATGATATTCAAAATTTCTATCTAAGGAAGATGTTGTTCTTTTTTGACATTTCTTTATACACGATTCTATTTTTGATTGCTCTTGATCACTGATTGTTAACTTTATCATCTGTAGTACCTAAGGTGGATTTTTTTTTGTAGTAATTCAAAGTAATTCCAAATTAATCTAGATTTTTCTTTATTAATATAATAGAATTCAACTTGGAAAAATCTCATAAATCAGGTTTGCCCTAGAGATTAAAAAAGAATTCCAATATCATCTTAAAATGAGTGATGCTTCAATTCAAACATAGATATGTTACAGCAATTCACGGCTTTAAGAACAAAGGCATACCTAATTGTTATTTTTCTTGTAATAATTGTCAATTCCTCCATAAATCTTACAGCGTTTCCTGAATATTTTTGGGATGAAGGAGTTTATGTTGGAAGAGCCGTTAGTTTTTTGAAAACGTTTCAAGTTTATCAGAACCCACATTATATTGATCATCCCCCATTTGGCTGGATAGTACCATCGTTATTTTTTTCAGCAATTGGTTTTCCTGATTCAATAACTCATAGTACTAGCTCTATAGAATCGCAGATACTTTTGTTAATTCTCATTCCAAGATTAATTGACGTTGTATATCTTGTATTGATCTCAGTTCTAGTTTACAAGATATCATCAAAATTGTATAACAAAGAGTCTGCAATATTTTCTCTTTCAACACTTGCCTTGATACCGGCGCTTTGGCCATTTAGAGAATTCTTGTTGGATCCACTTATGATACTTTTTGTACTATCATCGGTGTTCTTTATCGTATCAAAAGAAAAAAAAGACAAGAGTCATTATCTTGTCATTTCTGGTGCTCTATTTGGATTTGCTTTACTTACAAAATTTACTGCTATTTTCTTTTTGCCAGCTATAGCATTCTTTTTCATATGGAATAAAACCTCAGTCATAGATCAAAGTAAATCTCAACAAAACAATATAGTATTCACTATTTGGTGGATAACTCCAGTAATTATTTTATGTGCAGTGTGGCTTTACGTATTGAATTTACAGCATAACCTAAACTACCTAATATCTACACAGCTATGGCAGATTGAAAGAACTTCCAATCTACCTTATGGAACAATATTTCAGATTCTATTTACAGTGTGTCCTGTAGGATTTGTTTTTGGTGTTGCAGGAATTGTAAAATCACTGAAAAACAAAAATTGGATGCCTTCACTTTTATCTTTGCCATATCTTGGATTTCTATTGAGAGGAGGTTTTGTTGGATTTGTTCATACAATACCAATATTACCAATTTTTTGTATTCATTCAGGTAAAATGCTTGCAGATATTTCAAAGAAAATATCCGTCAGAACAACTGCAGATTCTAAAAAAGTAGCAAATCTGATGCTAGTTAGTTTCTTGGTTTCCTCCATTGTAATAACACTATGGATTACATCTTTTGATGCAACAATCTCACAAGTACAGGCTATGCAATATTTAATAAACAAACTTCCAAAGGACTCTTTTCTTGTTACCAATGCAGGCTATTCATGGATAATAACCCAATACAGACCAGACATTCAAGTCAGTGATTTTTTTAGTCTGAATTTTATGAAAAAACTTCCAAATCAGATGTACATTGCAGAAAGTACACCACCCATTGAACGTGATGCATCTTTAAGACAGTCACAGACAATATATGAAAAATCTTGTATCATAGAAAAATTTGAAAATACTCCTAAAATTTTTCATCCCTACATGGCAACATCAGACAAACCATGGAATGTAGTTATACGTCATTTTGATGCAAAAAGTACCAATTGTTAGAGACGCTTTCAAAGTTAATGTTAAATTGGTTCATATCTTCTAACCCACAATGACAGAATTTGAAGAATTTGCATATGCCTTGTTGGATCAACTTTCTGTAGAGATTAACGAAGAAAAAGAGATAGTAGAATCCCAGACAAAATCAAGTGAGGCATTTGGTTCACAGATAAAATTTGAAGATATAGAAACAATTACTGAAAGAATATTTTTAGAAACTTCAGATAAGGTAACTAGTTTTACTGGCATTACAGTTCCAAAATCCAATGTAGAGTTTCCAGATTTGATGGAATTCAAGCGTCTAAAGGGGCACAAAGTATACCCTACAAAGGAATCATCTTCCTTTGTTGATGAATTATTTACTGCAGTTGCCCATGAAGACGTGGAAAAGATAACAAAGCTAGCACAAGATGAGACACTAAAGTACCTGGTTTATTCCACGTACGCCAAAGCGTATATCTCACAGATATCGACCACCTATGGTGATTTTTACGAGTCAGTCATATACCTAAACAAGTTCATACTTGCAAGCTATCCCAAGATAATATTGTACAAGCAAGGAAAGCCATTTGATGCCAGATTTGACATGGTAAATTCTGGATACATTGGAGCGTTAAAGATGACATTACTTGAAGAACAGGTGCACTCTTTACAAACAAACCTCTATGACATCAACAAGAAGGCAGTGACTCAGGTAAATGCAATAAATGAAGAGCTTGCTGGAGTCATTTTAGATTTAGATGATTCTGCCATAAAGAACCTCTATAACTATTTGCAACTTCCTGAGGTACCTGACGAATATCCTACTGCAAAAAGAGCAAATTTATTCTTCACTTTAAATCCAGACAACTTCATAGTCAGAGTCTTGGGACCTGATGTCATGACATTTACAAAAGTTTCAGTAGACCCAAAAATTTTAGAAATGATTCCACAACTATTGGATATTTATCAAAGATGGTTAGGTCCAATACAACAACACCATGCTGCTTTTACTGTCATGGAAGGCATGGCAGAATTTGCGGTAAGAAACATACTCAAGGATGACAAGGACTTTCAGAATTATCTTGTAACATTTGCAAATTCAGACATCTCTTCATATCAAGTAAGAAAAAGTATCGGTATGGATTTTACAGAATATGTATTCAACAGGTTAGAAAAAGATACATACAAAACACTCATTCAAAAACCTCCAACTACAGGAGAGCTAAAAAATCCCGAGAAATATTTGAAAGCATGAGTAATTTTGATCCATTTGTAGCAGAGTGGATTTCATATGTAAAGAATCCACAATACACATTAATCGAGAAGTGTCTCAAGCTAGCTCAGATACTAGAGTTTCCAGAACTGGATATATCTCAATATATTCAGAAATTGAACACATATGGAAATGAATTAAAAAATTCAATGTCTGAGGTACAAAATCCAGTATACAAGATCTCGATGCTAAACGAATACATGTTTGATACATTAGAATTTCATGGAAACTCAGATGATTATTACAATCCAAGAAACAACTTTCTTAATGTAGTCATTGACATGCGTAGCGGTATACCAATAACGTTATCAATAATTTACATAGAACTTGCCAGATACATAGGTCTTGAACTAAAACCGGTAGGATTCCCTGGACATTTTCTTGTTAAATATTCAGAGGAAATGATACTGGATCCCTTTAATGGTGGATTGCTTTTAGATATTGACGATCTGCAAGACATTCTAGATACAACCTACGGAGAAGGCGTAGAGTTTAATCCAGAGTATCTAAACGAGATAGAACCAGAAAAAATTTTGATAAGGATAAGTAGAAATCTAAAAAATTCGTATACCCAATCTTTCAATTATCCAATGGCCATGCGTTGCATAAATATGATACTAGGATTAGAGCCCAACTCTCCTGAAGAGATAAGAGACATGGGAATAGTGCAATCAAGAATGTTACAAAAAGATGCAGCTTTGCAATCACTTAACAGGTATCTAGAATTAGCTCCAGAAGCTGATGATGTGGATTATGTTTTAGAATTAATAAGAAATATCAAAGAAAATTCTAATCTATAATTGAGTTGACGTCCTTTCCTTTCTTTATCAACTTGTGCTCGTATCTTACTATTTTATTTCGCATTGTTCCTTTGAGTACGTCGACTTCATTTCGTAGAGCAGCTACTTCGTCTTCTAGTCTGGCTACTCTTTCATAAATGGATTCTTCTTCGCCTGCGGTCATATACCCAATCTGCGCTAGATGCGATCTTAAAAATTTATGGTTTATTTTGTTGAGGGTTTTGTCAGTATTTTCTATAGTGTAAATTCAGCATTGCATGCTTGACATTTTCCTTTTTCGCTGCCAATCATGCCTATAATCAAAATCTTTCCTATTGTTCCACATTTAGGACATAGACCTGTTGTAATGTTTTTTGGACCACTCGTTTTTGGCTTTACTGATTTTCTTCTAACCATTGATTCAAGTCTTAAAATCGGATTATTAAGTTTAAGCGTAGATCGCAGAAAGCGCGGGGAGTGGGATTCGAACCCACGGGTCCTTACGGACATGGGATTAGCAATCCCACGCCCTACCAGGCTAGGCGACCCCCGCATAAGTTTGCTGAAATTTAAACTGTTAATTAATCTTGGTTACTGAAGATCATTCTTCGCCAAATCGCTTGTAGTTTTCAACCATGTCTTTGAGGGGCATTAACTTTCCACCTACGATTTTAAGATCAACTTTGATCTTTCCTTTGTCTATAGTGATTATGTTATAAGTATTCTCAAAAAGTCCCCTTGTTCTTTCTGAAGATATTGTTCCTGCATTTGCAATGGCAAGATTTCCAAAGTTCCAAAACCAAGGCCGGTGTTTATGTCCACAGATTACAAGATCAATCTTGCTGCCAAGTGCAGTACGTAATACATCTCCTGAATCAATTACAGTGACTCTATCAGTTCCGGTATCAGGCACGCCAATTAGATGATGATGCATTGCAAGAATCTTGGTCTTTTTTTCATATTTTTTCATGGTTCTTTCCAGCCATAGGTTTTGTCTATACCCCACCTCTCCCTCATCTCTGTCTGGCCTTGCAGTGCCAATGGTCACAAGCACGGTATTGTCATCTAGTTCACTGACTGAATCAACTGGAAAGTATTTTTTGAATAAAAGATATCCCGTATTTCTATAGTCATGATTTCCACTAATTGCAATTATCTTATCTGTATCAAACTCTGCAAATTTCTTTTTACATTTTTCGTATTCTTTTAGCAGTCCCTCATTTGTGAGATCACCTGTTATTACAATAACCGATGGTTTTAGATCATTAATCTCAGATACTGCTTGATCAAAAACTTCTTCTTTGAATTGCGCGCCCACATGTACGTCTGATATCTGTATTATCTTCATGCAGTAATATATGACAAGTAATGCTGGTTTAAGCTTTAGTATTTTATGAAATTAGAAAAGACAATAATTTGCTAGTTAGAGTTAAATATACTCAGCTTATCACCTTCGCTGATTTGGGAAAGAAAGCTGCAGTAATCAAGGGTGATGGTACTGGTCCAGAACTTGTAGATGCTATGCTTCGTGTCCTACGAGCTTGCAATACTCAAGTAGAACTCATCTTGTGTGACGCAGGTTCTGAGCAGTGGGAAAAACATGGTGGTGCCACATACATTCCAGATTCAACAATGAAGTTGCTTGAAGAATGCAGTGCTTGTTACAAGGGACCTACTACAACAATTCCACGTCCAGATGCACCAAGAAGTGTGGCTGTTACCATACGACAAAAATTTCAACTTTACAGTAATATCAGACCGATAAAGACTTATGATAGACTTTCTCCAGACAAAAAATTAGATTTTGTGTGTTTTAGAGAAGCAACTGAAGGTCTCTATTCTGGAATTGAGTTTAAGATCTCAGATGATGCAGCAATTGCAATTAGGAAGACAACAAGAAAAGGTTGCCAAAGAATTGTCAAAGCCTCATTTGCATGGGCAAAACAGCGCCATATAAAAAAAATATTTCCTATAACAAAGAGAAACATTCTCAAGGAAACAGATGGTATTTTCTGGAGCGAGATAGAAAAGGCAAAGGCTGAGAATCCCGATATCGAGGTAGAGGAATATTATATTGATAATATGACACAACAGCTGGTAAAAAATCCAGAGAGATTCAATGATTCAATTCTAGTTAGCACTAACTTGTTCATGGACATCATTTCCGAATGTGCATCAGGAAATATAGGTTCAATTGGAAATGTGTATTCAGCCAATATCGGTGACTCTTATGCCATGTTTGAGCCAGCCCATGGAAGTGCACCAAAATACAAAGGTATGGACAAGGTCAATCCTACTGCAGCAGTCCTGTCAGGAGCATGGATGGTAGAATACCTTGGTGAGCCAGATATAAGAAATGCGATATTTGCTGCTACTGATCAAGTTATCAACGAAGGAAAATATGTCACTTATGATATTGGTGGTAATGCATCGACTTCAAAAATGGCAGAAGCAATAGCTAATCTTGCACAACAAAAATTAAAAAGATAATTTATTCAAACCATATTTTGAGATAGCCACAATTGTACCAATTGATATGGCAAGCATTACATAAGAAAATAATCCAAATTCAGGTATTGTTGTGGTTCCGCTTAGTGTAAAGTTTTGTTGTGTAATTGGATTTGATGTTTGATTTGGTTTGTTTGATACTGTAATTAAATCAGAAGACACGTCGTTGTTGGCATTCATGTCACCTATAGTATTAGCAGCATTAGTTTCAAACATCAGTTGATAATTCCCATCTGGTGGATTATTCCATAAAAATTTGATTGGAATGGTCTGTTTTGCAGGCACATCGAATTTTGCTCCTTGATTATAAAAGATAAACCCAGTTTGGTTTTTTATCTTAAGACTAAACAATATGGAATTTGCATCAGTGTTTCCACTATTTTCAATATTTTTTGCAATAATGATTCCATTGGTGACATTACTTGGGAAAATCACAAGTGAATTTTCAACCCAACCAAGCTCAGCATGTGATATAGGGTTTTTTGACACAACTACTACTCCAGAGGCCCAATTGTCAGTCTTGTCGATGTACTGATATTTACCAACCGAGCCAAAAAACTGCGTATATGAATTTCCTGGCAAGATGGGACCGCTATCAAAAACTCCCACAGGACCATAATTTGACGTTCCAGTCGTTGCCGTATGTGTTTTGTTATCGTTATTTATCCAAGTTACTGTGTCACCTGGTAGAACATCAATTTCGTATGGAGTGTAACAAGAAGGCTGTGGACTGCAGTGACCTGTGCCGTTTGTTATAATTACTTGAGCGTTGTATGCTTGTACGTTCTGTATAAGTATGGAGCAGCATCCTACCAGCACTACTAGACCACATATCACGTAATTGAATCTCAATGATACTAGTATGATAAAATACTAGATAAGCTAATAGAATGTGTTATGCGTAATATTTATTCATCAAGTGTTACTTGTTTTTGTACATTCTAAGAGAATCAATTCTTCAAAGAAGAGTTTCTTTTTTGCAGCTATTCTTACATCAAATCCTTGTGACTCTATAATTTTGATTAATTGTAGATGATCTGCAAGTGATGATGTAAGAAGTACAAGCTTACCATTTTTTTTAATCTTTGGGCTTGCAGATTTTATTATGTTAGATGGAATCTCAACTCCTTCTTTTAGGCCATCCACTGCAGGATCTGACAATTCATTTGATGGAAGATACGGTAAATTACAAACAATTAGATCAAAATTTTTGTTTATTGCATCTGCTGCATTGCAACATATACAGTTCTCAACTGTTTCATGTGCTTTTTGTAATGCAGAAAAAATAATGTCTGTTGCTACAACAGATTTAAAGTTCTTTGACAGCACCTGTGCAAGAAACCCAGAACCAGTTCCAATATCAAGTGCAATCTCACCTTTCTCATTTTTTAGATAATCCGAAATGAATAATGTATCCTCTGCTGGTTTATAGTAATCATTTATTGATTTTTTTTGCAATTTCTATTATTTCACCTTCAGTCAGATCCTCAAGTCTTTTGTCGGATTTAATCTCTACACCCATTTTTTTCCCAATGTGTCTTAATGTTTTTCGTTTAAATGAAAATAGTTTATTTACTGCATTTACAAGATTTATTGAAAGTTGTTCACGTGGAACTATTTGTATTACGACAGAGTCTATTTTTGGAGGAGGGTTAAAGTTTGTATTTTTTACATCCATTAAATTTTGAATCTCAAAAGAATAACTTGCAAGAACCGATATTGCTCGTCTTTCTTTTCCTTTGGTTACCAGCAACTTTTCAAAGAATTCCTTTTGGACCATGATAATAGCTCGTTTAAAGCGCCTTTGGACCAACCATTCTATTGCCCTTCTGCTCTCAGAATACGGCAAATTGGAGACAAATATTGTAAAATCATGGCTTGTTTTGAATGCATCTCCCTTCTCAAGTGACAGATTTGAAGCCATCCCAAGTGATTCTTTTGCTTGAACGTACAAGAGAGGGTCTTTTTCAATCGAGATTACATGTTTTGCCTTTTCACACAGGTATGGCGTAAGAATTCCTTTGCCTGTGCCAACTTCAAGAACTGTATCATTTTTTGTTATTTTGGCAAAATTTACAATAGATTTTGCTATTGATTGAGATTTTAAAAAGTGCTGCCCGAGTGACTGGCGTTTATTCATTTTCTAACAAAGAGATTCATCCTTGTTTCACCTGTGATTTCTTCGATGATTCTCTTTGCAATTTGTTTTGCTGGTTCTTTTAGTCCTACCCGTTCTTGAAGATCTTTAAAATCTACAAATTTGTTCTTTTCTCGTTCTTCCAACATGGTTTTCATGTATGTCTTGCCAATACCAGGGATTAGTTCAAGTGCATGAATTCTTGGTGTAAGAGGCTGTGCATTGTTTAGATAATCAATAAATCTTTGTTCATTTTGTGCCACTATTTTTTCTACTACTGAGTTTAATTCGCTTTGTGCAGAAGATGATATTTGGTTATACTCCAATCTACCGAGTACAGAAAGTATCTTGGTTCTACCTTCCTTTCCAATGTATACACGTTCACCAATTTCAAAAGTAGAATTTGGTATTGCCAATAATTCAAGTATTGTGAGTCTTTCTTCGCCTAGTGCTGTAACTATAATTCCATCTCTACCACGAACTGTAGTCGATTTACCTCGAGTTACAAAATCTAAGACGTATGCGTACTCTTCATACTTTCTAGTTTGAGCTCTTTCCAAGAAGAATCCACTCCTGAAACTACGCGTTCTCCTTGATGATCTTTAACATTTTGTCTAGTGTTTCTGCTAGAATCAGTTTTTTCCAACCAAATGTGAATGCACGAAGTTCAGCTTCAGTAGATGGTAAATTGTTTACAATCTCCACTGCTTCTTCTTCTGTAATTCCACATTCTTTTACTAGTTGTTGTTTTAGTTTCTTTCCTGCCTTTGAGTCAATTTTAGCAAACTTGGTAACATAATCATATGTCCATCTTTGGATTTGATCCATAGATTCAGGATCAACTTTTTCCATAATCTCCTTAACCTCTGGTATAGAAATTGCTTGTTTCTTCTTTATCTCTTCCATATACTACACACCGAATGGTTTGATATGATCAAGCCTAGTGATTAATGTTTTTGTTTTGTTACCTAGTTTGACACCCAAGGTTACAGTTCTACGACCCACTTTATCCACAGTTCCTACTTTTCCATGATACCGTCTATGCGGTAGTCCTTTGTGTTGTGATGGATCTATGATTACTAAGACCTTGTCCCCTACTGTATAATTTCGCAATAGGAAGGACACACCTCTTGTTTTGTCCTTTGTCATGACAGAACGAGATTTGTGCATAAAACCATGTGAATGACCAGATGGCTTCTTGGTAGTCATATTCGTAGGGACTTGAGTTGACCTTAATTTAACACTTACTGGCTAAAAAGTGAAAAAACATGTAGGGTTGGAAGTTTATTCCAACTAAGACATCTATTCTTCAGAATCTTCTTTCTTTTTCTTCTTTGTTTCTTCTTCTGGATCTGAGACGCCTGCCTCAGTTACCGTAAAGAGTACTTCTTGTTCTGGGTGATGCGGACTGTCAACCATCCTTGCAATTCGCTTCTTACCTGATTTCTTGAGGTAAACTCTGTAGGTTGAAGCATGTGCTACAACATTTCCTCCAATTGGTCGTGTCGGATCACCAAAGAATGTATCTGGAGATGACTGAACTTGATTTGTTGCTATTGCTGCAATATTGTATGCTTCTGTAGTTCTAGATAGCAGATGCATGAACTTGTTTAGTCTCTGTTGTCTAACAGAGAGAGTACCTCTACCTAGATACTCTGCTCTGAACAGACCTACGGCAGAATCTACAACAATTAGTTTTATTTTGTTTTGTTCAATTATAGGACCTGCTTCTTGCAAGATGAGCTCTTGATGAGAACTGTTGTATGCTTTTGCTACAATAATTCTATCGAGTACTTTTTCTGGATCAAGTCCTTTTGCTTTTGCAATTGAAACAATCCTTTCTGGTCTAAATGTTCCCTCTGTATCGATATACAGCACACCTCCATCTAGTCCACCCTCATCTTTTGCTTTTTGAACATTTACACATAGAGTATGACAGAACTGGGTTTTTCCAGATCCAAATTCACCATACAATTCAGTAACAGCTTGTGTTTCTACTCCACCATCAAACAAAGTATCAAGAGAATTGGTTCCAGTAGAGATTTTGCCAATGTCTTGTCTTCTTTTATAAATCTCAGTTGCCGTGACAAACTCTTTTGCAAGTTGACCACTTTCAACTAGTTGTTGTCGTGCCTTGTTTACCAGCTTTTCAGCAGCATCTTTATCCATGCCTGTAATTTCGGATATGTCTACAGGTCCTCTAACAATAAGATCTAGTATGCTGTGAACACCTGCATCATTTAGCTTCTTGGAAGTTACGGGGCCTACCCCATCAAGACTTTCTAATCTTATATCGTCCATCTTACCGTATGGTACGGTACCAGTACCTAATAAATATGTCGGTTGAAG
>JAJPGX010000037.1 GCA_021325595.1 Nitrososphaerota archaeon
AAGGCCTGTATTGGATGGGAAAGAAGAAGATCAGGGCAGTAATCGATTCAGAATACAGTTTTGAAAATGCCGCAGAAGCACACACAAAGATGTTGACCGGTAAGGGACTATTCGGTAAAATCCTACTGAAACCATAGAATAATTCAATTTATGGCAAGACTCATACGCAGTCTTCTGTTTGTTCCGGGAAATAATCCACGCTTTCTAGAAAAAGCAAAAACTCTCAATGCCGATATTGTATGTTTTGATCTAGAAGACTCGGTTCCACCTGAAGAAAAAAAATCTGCCAGAAATTTGATAAAAGATACACTTGCAAAAAGGGAGGAATATCATTCTGAAATCTATGTGAGGACAAATTCTCCTGCATCTGGAATGATTCCTGAAGATTTGTCTACAATTGTTCAAAAAGGAATCAATGGAATAGTAATACCAAAAGTAGATAGTACAGATGATATAAAAAAAATTGAAAAGATATTATTATCTTTGGAAAAAAAACGTAAATTAAAACCCATTGAAATTATTGCATCAATAGAATCTACTGCAGGAGTGGTAAACGCATATTCAATAGCTGCATCAAGCAAAAGAGTTTCGGCGCTAGTTTTTGGGGTTTTTGATCTACTAAATGATTTAGGTATAGAATATACAAAACAGGCAGAAGGTGCGCAATATTCCAAGGAAAAAATTCCAGTTGATGCAAGAGCCGCAGGTAAATATGCTATAGATGCAATATGGCAAGATCTAAATGATGTTGCTGGGCTTGAGAAAAATTGTATTGATGCAAGAAATCTAGGTTATGCTGGAAAAAGCATTATCCATCCAAATCAAATTGAAACGGTACATAGGATATTCTATCCCACGATGTCTGAAATAACATGGGCAAAGAAAGTCATACAAGCATATGATGAAGCAAAAACAAAGAGAAAGGGCGCAACAAAAATAGACGGAAAAATGATTGACGAAGTACATTATAAGAGAGCAAAGACTCTACTTGAATCTACAAAATAATGAAATTCTAAAATACCTTCTATTTTACAGTGTTTACTACCAAACCATGCATTATGTCATTACATAACTGCTTGTATCTTGATACACATAAATCATCATGAGATCAAACATTATCTGATTGGTTTATGTTCACTGGTATAATTGAAGGCCTTGGTAACATAGTACAATTCAATAAAAATACCACTAGACGAAGTGCTGCAAAAATGAAGATAAATTTGGGCAAGCTTGCTAAAGGTCTCAAGGTTGGTGATAGTGTATCAATAAATGGAGTTTGCCTTACTGCAATCAAAGTATCATCTACATTAGCAGAATTCGAAATGATCGGTGAAACGATCAAAAAAACAAATCTTGGTAATCTAAAAAATGGAGATAGAGTAAATATTGAAAGAAGTTTAAAAGTAGGTGATAGACTTGAAGGACACTTTGTGCTTGGTCATGTTGATGGAATAGGTATTATCTCAAAAATTGAAAAACATACTAATGAAATAAAATTATGGATTAATATATCCAAAGAAGTATCAAAGTATATTGTAGAAAAGGGATCGGTAACAGTTGATGGTATAAGCTTGACAGTTGTAGATTCTCTACAAAAAAAGTTTTCAGTTACAATAATACCTCATACCATGGAAGTAACAAATCTAAGTTACAAAAAAATTGGCGACAAAGTTAATATTGAAACTGACGTTTTGGGAAAATACATTCTATCTGAAAAATAGTTAGTTTACTACTTTTGTGGTAGTTACCAATTTTGTAGTAAGATTTATAATAATAACTCCTTAGCTGGTTAAACATGTCCTTGGACGAAGCAATTTCATCACTTAGGCAAGGCAGATTCATTTTACTTCATGATGACGGGAAACGAGAAAATGAGGTAGACATGGTTATGGCAGGGGAATTTGTAACACCTGAACATATTGCACGTATGCGTCATGACGCTGGAGGCCTTATTTGCATATCAATAAATCATTCATTTGCTTCAAGTTTGGGCCTAAATTATATGCACGACATTCTTTCAAAATCTCAAGGTGTAGATGCAGAATCAAAAAAGATGATTATAGGTACGGCACCTTATGGTGACAGGCCATCTTTTTCTATACCAATTAATCATAAGAATACCTTTACTGGTATAACTGATAAAGATAGGGCATTGACAATATCTGAAATGGCAAAATTATATAAAATTGCAGAAAAAAATAAGAAGCAGATCTTTAACAGCGAATTTAAAACACCGGGGCATGTGCCGCTTCTGATTGCATCACCAAATCTCCTCTCAGAAAGATTGGGACACACTGAAATGTCAATTTATTTATCTAGTCTTGCGGGTCTTAGTCCAGTAACCGTGATTTGTGAAATGTTAGATTCCGAAACTTATACCGCATTATCAATTGAAAAAGCAAAAACATATGCAAAAGAAAACAATATTCCATATTTTGATGGCGGAGAATTAGTAAAATACACAAAGGAGCATTAATTATGAACATAGCAATAGTTGTAGCTGAATTTAACAAAGAGATAACTGACAAGATGTTAGATGTTGCCAAAGAAAGAGCAAACAAATTGAAAATTAATATAAAACACACCAGCACGATACCCGGTGTTTTTGATATGCCGCTTGTAATAGATACATTACTTCAAAAAAAAGAAATTGATGCTGTAATAACATTGGGAGCAGTAATAAAAGGACAAACAAAACATGATGAACTAATTTCAAATTCTGTTGCAAACGCGCTCATAAATCTATCAATTAAGCACCAAAAACCAGTAACCTTGGGAATTACCGGACCTGGAATGAGTGATAGACAGGCATATCAAAGAATAAGACCTGTGGCTGAGAGAGCGGTTGACGCAGCACAAAAGCTGTATGAAGAAATTAAGAGGATATAGGACTTGGTACAACTCACTTTAATCAAGATCACAGGATATGGTCCGTGGACTCTCACACTTGGAAGCGATAGAGAACATAGGTTACAAATGCTTCAAGCTTCATTATATCATGAAATACAAAAATTATTTTCAGAGAAAAACTGTCTTGCCTTTCCAAATAGATTTGATGAAACATTTGTAATAAGTAATGGGTTAACACTTGATGAACATATTGAGATCCAAAAAAAACTAGCCCAAACATTTGAGCTCAGCTTTTCTATGTCAATAGGTACTGGTAATACCCCATTTGAAGCAAGCTCAAATGCAGATAAGGCAAGAAGGACAAAGACTTTCTTAAACCAAGATTATACCATATTTGGGTTTCCTATCCAAAAAGAAGTTGGACCTGTTCAAATAATACACATGGATGTTGATGGTTCAACTTCTATTTCAGCAAACAAAACAGCATATGAAGTATCATCTCTGATTCTCAAATTATATGCTGAAATGTCAGAATTCTTTCTTGAAAGAAATTCGTTGGCATTTTTCATGGGAGGAGATAATTTTATGGTTATCAGTACAAATGCTAACAAAGACGAAATTTCTAAATTTCTCGATACTGTAAAACAAAAACATGGAATATTATTTAATTGTGGTATAGGTACTGCTCAAACTGGAAGAGATGCTGCAAAACTTGCAACAAAATCGTTAGATGCTATCCGTGATCTAAGAGATTCAGGTAAACAAGAAACTAGAATTTTAGAGCTAACATGCTAATTAGAAATGTCAGTCTTTTACATGGTAAGAAACTGACGTATGTTGATAGTACTAACATTCGCATCATAGGTGAATACATTACAGAAGTAGGATCTGCTCTCACGCCTAAAAATAACGAACAAACCATAGACGCCTGCGGTCTATTGATGATGCCCGGGCTGATTAATTCACACACACACATTGGTGATTCGATAGCAAAAGATATTGGCATTGATTCAGATGTTGAGACAAAAATACACCCTATATTTGGATTTAAACAAAAAATTCTACAAAACTCTGGCGCTTCGCATCTTATCAGTTTTATGAAAAGCTCTTGTTTTTCTATGATAAAAAAAGGCATAACTACCTTTGTTGATTTTAGGGAAGGCGGAATCGAGGGATCAAGGATTTTAAGAGATGCAACATCGGGAATTCCCATCAGATCTATAATTCTAGGACGAATCGAATATTATCAAGATTTGAAATCAATTAGAAAAAACATTCCTCTTCCGGATACAAAAAAATCTTTACTGGATGAGCTTCTTCAAATATCTGATGGAATAGGAATCAGCGGAGCTAATGAATTCAGTAATTCTACTCTAAAAGATTTTTCGAAGACCAAAAAATTAAGGGCGATTCATTCAAGTGAAACGGAAGAAAGCGTAAAACTTTCACAAAAAATTACATCTAAAACTGAAACTCAACGAGCACTTCTTACAAAACCAAATTTTCTAGTACATATGACATATGCATCAAAAAAAGATCTTCAATTGGCTGTACGAAATAACTCGAGTATAGTGGTATGTCCACGGGCTAATGGTTCTCTTGCAGAAGGCATTCCGGATGTGGATTTAATGCTGAAATCTGGGTGTAATATAGGCATTGGTACAGATAATGTTATGATAAATTCGCCTGACATTTTTAGGGAGATGGATTATCTTTGGAAAGTTTCAATGGGAATGAAGAAAAAAAGAATATCTCCAATAGATATTCTAAAAATGGCAACTGTAAATGCTTCAAATTACTTGGGAGGAAAAATTGGTATAATCGAAAAAAACAAGATTGCAGACTGCATATTTATTGAAAAGCATTCAATTGATCTGGAACCCATGCATAATCCATATGCTGCAATAGTTCAACGTGTATCGGAAAATACCATAAAGGCAGTAATGTTTGCCGGAGAAATAGTATATGGCAAGATCTAGACCCTACGTTATACTTAATGCTGCAATGAGTATCGATGGTAAAATAGCTACTCATAAGGGCAATATCGGGCTCTCCTCTCAAAGAGACCTCTTGCGTGTACATAAACTACGAAATTCTGTTGATGCTATAATTGTAGGAAAAAAAACTATTGAAATTGATAATCCATTATTATCAGTTCGTTTGATTAAAGGCCGTAATCCTATTCGTATTGTGTTAGATTCTAAGGGAAGTACATCTGTGAATTCTAAACTAATCAAAACAGCAAAAAAAATCCCAACTATACTAGTTGTATCAGAAAAAGCACCAATGAAAACTAAAAACCTATCTTATTTTGGTGTAGAAGTAATTAGATGTGGTAAAAACAAGATCAATCTGAAACGATTGATGAAAATACTCTGGGAAAAAGGAATAAGAAAAGTGTTGGTTGAGGGAGGAGGAACCACAAATTGGTACTTCTTTTACGAAAAACTTGTTGACGAATTTTCAATTACTGTAACTCCATGTATTTTGGGTGGAACTAACGCAATATCGTTTGTAGAGGGATGTGGATTTGATAAAATTGTAAGACATAATTCCTTTAAACTAAAGAAAATTACGAGATTAAAAAATGAACTTGTTCTACACTACTCTAATGTTTAAGGTCTCCACGTAATTGATCTATCTTACTTTGTAACGCTTTTTTTAGTTTCTCGTTTTTTGATAAATTTACTAATCTACCACAAGTTGGACACTTGAAGGAAAGATCTAACGCTTTTTCAAAAGTTAATTTTTGGCAATCAGCATTACCACAATGATAAAAGTCTGCCGAGTTTTCATAATCTAATCTTTGTTGCAATCTTTCAACTATTTTCTTTTTTTGATTTTCAATGAAATTATCTACTTCGTCTTTCCTTGCCCTCCATCTGTATACGAACCAGCCCTTTTTTTCGTCTTTTACACGAATTCCAGTTATGAGAGCTTTTCCAAAGAGGTCATAGAGAACTTTTCTAACTATATTAATTCTAAGACCAGTCGAACTAGCTATTTCTTCATCTGTTGCATCCTCAGTGTTTAACAGAGAGCGTGCCACCTTGAGATACTCATCTCCTCCTATCAGTGCAGCAATCTTAACAAACGGATCTTCATGCTCAACCGACATTAGTATATTCTACCCCATTTTCTCCATATTTAATCAATGGTTTTATCCATTACTTTTTTGCCCTTTTTGGAAGGGACTATCTCTCTTTTTGCATTGGGGTGGCTAATCTTAAACTGATTTCCGACTAAAACTCTGTCAAGTAATATGGCCAACGCTGAAATTTCTGAATGTGGTTGGTTTCCTATGGCTACGTTATAATCTGACATATCGTAAACCTCCTTTGGTACTTTCTCCGCACCAACTACTATCAAAATTTTTTCTTCATCTCTTAATGCATCCTGTATATCGTTGATATTTTCTCCATACATTGTCAAATGTATTATTTTGAAAGATTCTTTCTTTTTTTTACGAATTACATCTTTCCAGTTTTCAATAATTTCCACTTCAAAATTACTTCCCCATATTTTATTTACTTTGGATATTGTATCTTTTATTTCTGGGTTAGCATCATACATCAGTATTCTTGATGCACCAAATGCACGAGATACAAGAGCTACATGCGTTGTGACTCTGTCGTCTCTTACCAATCTCTGTCCAATTCTTAAAATTTCAATCTTCATAGTTAATTTCTATTTGTGGTTGCGTATAATCCGTTTTTTCCGGTTGTGGTTTGTTCTCAAGCGCATCATGTATAAGATTTTTCAAATTGTCCATATTTTTTCCAGTAATTGCAGATATTGATAACCATTTATTACTGTCCTTGAGACCAATTTGTTCTACTTTTTCAAGTATGACATCTTGTGAAACAATATCTGATTTGTTTAAAGCAAAGATTATTCTGTCTTTACTAACTCCAATCTCGTCTAACGTTATAACACAACTTCTAAATTTTTTCTTCAATTCAAATACTGGTTCGCTTATGTCTATTACCACTATGACAATATCGGTATGAACTAGCTCCTCAAGTGTAGATTTGAAAGCCTCTATCATATAAGCTGGAAGTTTACTGATAAAACCTACAGTATCTGATATCAGAACTTCTGCATCTTTCAAGATAATTTTTCGTGTAGTGGTAGAAAGTGTTGTAAAAAGTTTTGGGCTTTCTTCTCTAGTTTCACCAGTTAGAAAATTAAAAAGCGTTGTTTTTCCAGCAGAAGTATATCCTGCAAGTGATATTGTTTTAAATCCAATTCTTTTTCTTGCCTGTCTGTGTAATTCGCGTTGTCTTGATGATTTTGAAAGTTTTATTTTTATGCTATTCATTCTATGTTTTATATCGTTATGATACACATCTACTTCGAACTTACCTATTCCCATGAAGCCAGGCTGTTCACCCATCTTTGCAAGTCTAACTTTTTCTTTTGCTCTAGACATTTCATATCTTAATTGAGCTAACTTTACTTGTAGAATAGACTCCGAACTTCTGGCTCTTCTTTCAAAAATCTCGAGAATCAGCGTTTCTCTATCAAGAATTTTAATTTTTAGAGCAGATGCAAGATTATAATTCTGGCTTGGTTTTAATATTTCATCATATATGATTACATCTGGTTTTATGGCTTGTGCCATCTCTTTTAGTTCCTCAACTTTTCCCTCCCCTAAACCATATCTAGATTTGTTAAGAAATTTCTGTCGTATTATTTTACGAATATCATAATTTGCTGCATCACAAAGAGCTACAGCTTCTTTTACAGCATCTTCCTTATCATAAGTTATCAAAATTGCTGAATCTTTCAATGTATAAACAAAACTCCTGTATGTCTTATTGTTTCCGAAGCGCCTTTTCTATGGTCATATTCATTACGATTTCCGCAATATCACTTGCGTATTCCGATATTCTTCGAATATTTTCGCTTATTCTTCGTACACGGTATATCTCCTCGTCGTCTCTGAGAGATTTTATGCTATCTAGGATTTTTTTTTCATATTTTGAAATCTCTGATGTTTTTTCAACAGTTTTTTCTGCTTGATTAAAGTCTTTTTTGAAAAGTGAAAGACAAGATTCATCTAATACAGATAAAGCAAAACTATTCATTTCTTGTATTGGTTCAAGGATCGATTGTTTTATAGGCACTTTAAATTCAAGAATATCCTTTGCTATTGCAGTAGCATGATCACCTAATCGTTCTATATTTTTAACAATTAATCTGTAACCAAGACAATGATCAGGGCTTTCTAACCCCATCTCATTTAACATATGTTCATTTTGTATTGCAATTCTTAATTGTCGCATAATGTAGAAACTAAATCTGTCAACCTCGTCATCACTGTTTATAACTTCTTTAGCAAGATCCAGGTTAGATTCGCCTAATGCTAATAATGCATCATTTTGCATTGATTTTGCTATGATTAACATTCTCTTTAATGCGCCATCCACTGAAAGTTCAAAGAGATTTATCAGCACTTGGATTGTTATTCCTTCTATTGAATCTGCAATTATTTCTGTCCCCATCAAAATTCCTTTTACAGCTTCTTTTACCGCATTTCTCTGCGATGGTTTTAACCTTCCAGCTTTTGGTTTTACATTAATTATAGTAAAACCAAGAAGATAAAGCGAAATGAGTTTTCTAATAATTATGGCACCTTCATCTTCTAATTTGATTTCTATTGTAGCATCTTCAATCCCCACAGGTTTATTGTGATGCTTCAGGGGCATGATCTGTAATGTGGAGATCCCTTGTCTGACAACTGCTACTTGATCTCCTTGTTTTAGACCCATATCTGAGATCCATTGTTTTGGCAGCGATACAATATAGGACGATTTGCCAGTGAACTGTATTTTCCTCATCTCCTCATTGCTTCCCATATTGTCTGTATAATTTTTCATTCTATATAGTTCTTCGGAAATACTATATAGGTGCAAGTAGTATTGCAAAAATAATAAGTTGGTAAAATGATGAAAGAATCAATATGGATAATGTTGTAAAACTCAAGTATACCATTGATGCCCTTTTTGGTATTGGAGTGTCAAGATACCTTCCAAAGAATGTAAAACTCACATATTCAAAGAAAACAGGTAGGATACAGCATGTTTATGAAAATGACAAGTTATTATGTACTTTAAGAATAGACGGAGGCTTGGCTATTACCTCATATTTTGCACAACTTCTAATGAAAAGTAGTAAATTTAAAGAAAATTGTGTAGAAATTGATGATGACTCAAAACCATTTGTGGAAGAGGGCAGCTCTGTATTCTGTAATCATGTAAAATGGTGTGGAAAAAACATTCTCATTGGTTCAGATGTGCCTGTTTTATACAAAGAAAAAGTAATAGCTGTAGGAAGAGCTGTGTTATCCCATAGAATGATCAAATCCTTGAAAAGAGGTGTTGCTATCAAAGTTAGAGATAGTTTAAAAAGTACAATTCAAGGAGAGGGAATGTAAATGATGCGTGGCGGAAATCGTGAAATGCGTAGGATGCTAGACCGAATGGGTCTTGAAATGAAAGAGCTTCCAAATGTGCAAGAAGTAATAATTAAGACTGACACAAAGGAAATCATTATTACAAAACCAGCAGTAACAGAAATGAAATCAAAAGAAAATTCAATTTTTCAAGTGATAGCTGAAAGTTATGAAGAAAAAGAACTCGAAGTTCCTATTTTTAGCGAGGAAGATATAATGTTAGTTGCCCAACAAGCCAATGTATCTCAGGAAGAGGCTACAAAAGCTTTAACAGAAGCTAAAGGAGATCTTGCAAGAGCTATACTTCTATTAACAACTAAATGATATTCTTACTGAAGAATAATACACAAACAATCTTTAAATTTTCAAAGGGGTAAGGTAAAACATAGACTATCAACCACACAGCAACATTGTGATTGCAACAGTGTCAGGAAGGTCATATTATAAATTCGTCAATACATTGAATCATTTAAAATTGGAATATGACTCTAAATTGCCTGAAGAAATCCAAAATAATGAAAAACGATTGGTTCTTACTACAAATAAAGAATCGACAAAAATTCCTACGAATTTAATTCTGTTTGATGATGAATTTGATCATGATCCAACCATAGTACGGGGTAAAATTGCTGAAAAACTAGATTCTGGAATGAATAATAGCTCTCTAATAATAGGCATCGATCCAGGAAATAGAATTGGTCTTTCAATTTTTTATTATGAAAAAGAAATTGAAAGTTCTATATACACATCAATTGAGGAATTGGTTTCTCATATTGTCAAAGTTCTAGTTGGGCTTAATGCCCAAAGAAAAATTGTAAAAGTAGGTAACGGTAATATGCGAATAGCAAGACAAATTTCCAACTCGTTAAATCTTAGATTTTGTTCTCATTTTGAATTGGAGTTTGTTGATGAACAAAGAACATCCGTTCGAGTAAGAAATTATAACAAAAGGGGCGAACGTGACAAAATCTCGGCAAGATACATAACTCAAAGAGAAGGCTATAGGCATCTTGTATTACCACTTTCAAGGATTGGATAAATGTACGGTTCAAAAATACTTAAATATCAAAGAAAAAAATCCAAAAAATTTTAATTTTTATAAAATCAATACATATTTATAGTGTTTTTCAGTTTTTTCCTGAAAACTGTTGCTTTGACTTGGCTGATTCAGTATAATTTTTTTAACGAATTATTGTTAAAATTATAAAAATTTCTGATCTATGCTTAAATAATTATTATTACTATAATATAGCGGTAGAACCAAATGACGTGTAAAGGAATATGCACAAGATACAAGGCCCAAAAGCCTGTAGGAACTGGTAGATATGCATCAGGACAGAAAAGATGCCAAATTTGTGAAATTTTCATAAAATGGGAGGGTCTTTGGTGTCCATGCTGCGGATACAGATTGAGAACTAAACCACGAAACCTAAAGTACAAAGCAAAACTACGTGCTAGAGTAGAAGCCGATCAGCTAGAAGCGATAGCAATAAAGGCGTAGTCAGCTGACAAAGGCTGATGATATCACAAGTCGGTTATAGAAAAAAAACCGTCAACGTGAATCAAAGAGATTTCTTGGTACAGATTGTTCCATTCGATAATGGAAATTTTATTTCTATTACGGAAGGAAAAGAGAAAATTGGAACAGTCGTAGTTTCAATTGGTTTAGGTGGTAGAGTTAGCTCTGCTACAGTTATTCCATCTAAATCTGAAACAATTTTTCTTAAAATGGTTTCTGAAAGGGTAGCTAGTACAATAAACGGAATATGTCTTTTTTCACTTAATATACAAAAAGAATTGGAACTTGAAAGTATGAAGGTTCTAATGAACGAAATAATGGAGATAATAAAATGAACTATGATTTACGTGGGTATATCGATTTTATTTCAAAGGAAAAAGATCTTGCTGTAATAAAAAAAAGAGTATCTACCAAATATGAAATCGCAGCTATAACTGCAAAAATGGAAGGATCAAAAGCCGTCTTGTTTGAAAATATCAAGGAAAGCAAGTTTAGGTTGGTTTCAAATTTAGTCGGTACAAGGCAAAGATTTGCGCAAGCAGTTGGCAGCTCTAACGATAAAATTCATGGGAAAGTAATATCTGCAATAAAAAATGCTTCAAAACCAAAGATTGTAAAAAAAGGCAAATTCATGGAAAATGTCTCAAAAGATCTCTACATCTTACCAATAGTTACACACTTTGAAAAAGAACCAGGTCCATTTATCACATCCTCTATCATATACGCAAAAAACCAAGAGTTTGGAACCCAAAACTCTTCATTTCATAGACTGCTTAGATTAGATGACAAACATTTCTCGGTACGTATGGTTGAAGGAAGACATCTGCATAGAACATTTGTTTATGCTAAAGAACATGGTGAAGATCTTAGAGTGGCCATTTCTGTAGGGGTACATCCAGCCGTTTCTATAGCTGGTGCATATCAAGCTGATTGGGGAAAAGATGAGCTTGAAGTGGCCAATGAGCTTCTTGATAAGAAACTAACATTGTCTATGACTCCATATTCAGGAATGCTTGTTCCTTCTGAATGCGAAATAGTAATGGAAGGTAGTATTTTGCAAGATAAAAATCATGAAGAATGGATGGTGGAAATGCTACGAACTTATGATTTCAAACGAAAACAACCTGTCTTTGAATTAGATAGAATGTATTTTAGAAATAATCCAATATTTCATGATATACTTGCAGGTTATGGAGAACACAGGCTTTTAATGGGAATGCCAATTGAAGCAAAATTAAATCGCAGTTTAAAACAAAATCTTCCTCAAACAAGACAAGTAGTACTAACCGAAGGTGGATGCAAATGGCTACATGCTGTTGTCCAAATCTCAAAAAAACAAGAATCTGATGCAAAAAAGGCAATTAAAATGGCATTTTCTGCACACAGATCTTTGAAAAATGTAGTAATTGTAGATGATGACATAGATCCATCTGATCCAATTGCAGTAGAATATGCTATGGCTACTAGATTTCAAGCTGATAAGGATATTGTAATCGTGCCAAAAGTTCGTGGTTCAAGTCTTGATCCATCAAGTGATCAAAAGAATCTGTTGACTACTAAAATGGGAATTGATGCCACCAAACCATTCTCAAAACGAAAAGAAGGTTTTGAGATAGCAAAAATTCCAAAACTGAATCAAATTTCGTTAAAAAAATATCTAAAATAAACAAAATTAAAGTGCAGAATCTACCATTAATGCTATAAATAAGATTGCTAGATATGGACTTGAAAATTTGAATAATGTCCATGAAGCTTTTTCAGATGGTTTAACCAGTAACCATAAGCTAAGTAATACCATGATAGCTCCAGATGCAATTGCAGTATAGAGATAAACATCATGGAAAAGATGTTTTCCTGTAGAATCCACCATAAAGAAAGGAAGTACGCTGAATAGAACCATCATAAGGGTAGTTCCTGCTATTACTCTTACTGATGTTTTTTCAGATTCTACTGCTGTAAGCATAGGAACCTTAACTTTATTGTAGTCTTCTTTTACATGTAATGTCAGACTCCAAATATGCATGGGTATCCATACAAAAACGATACCTGCCATGACTAATCCTAGATCCCACAAGCCTGTTGTAGTAACTGCAACATATCCTATCATTGCAGGAGCTCCTCCTGAAAATCCTCCAAGAACAATGTTGGTTCTACTTCTTCTTTTCAATAATTTACTATAGACTAGAATGTTGTCAGCTAGTCCAAATGCCATGAAAATTCCTGCCCATGTGTTTATTGCAAAAGCACAGACAAGAGATATTCCGGCAAGAACTAGTCCAAAGTATAATGCTTTTTCTGCTGGATAGATTCTTCTACTAGGGATTGGCCTTTCTTTGGTTCTTTCCATTATTGCGTCAATATCTCTATCATTATAGTTGGTTAACGTATTAGCAGCAGCTGAGCCTGCAATAACACTAGCTGTGACTAGAATCCATGTTAACGGTGAAACTGGAATGTGATATAGATTAGAAACAGTAAAGGTAGCGCCTAATGCAGTAAAAACCAGAAGATACCATATCTTTGGCTTGGTTACTTCGTAGTATACTTTAATTCTTGAACTTGCTTTTGTAGTTAGCACACTCTGTCCCCATTGACTCCTTTTAGTTATTTATAGGTTGAAAAATCTCTATTATTTCTGAGGCTTGTAAGGCATGGGCTTTGTAGTTCGCTTCATCTCTATGAAGCTCTCTGAACGTTGAACTCCCTGAATTCTTCCAACTCTCTCAGAGATGAGCCTGTGCATCTCGTCTAAATTCTTGGCATACATGGTTACAATAATGTCAAATCTTCCTGTAACCTCTGAAATTTCGCGTACCTCTCCAATCTTCAATAATTCCTCAATTACATGATCTCTCATTTTAGAGTCCATGTTAATTCCAGTCAAAGCTTTAACAGTATAACCTAACTCTCTATCATTTACAACGATAGTAAATCGCTCAATAAGTTTTCTCTTAATTAGTCTCTTGATTCTGCTGTAGACTACGGATGAATTTACATTGATTTTCTTTGAAATTCTTGGTACTGATATGTTTGCATCCTGGGACAGCTCCGATAAAATTATCATATCTAAATCATCAACTTTTGTCATTCAAAACACCGATTATTGTGAATAAATGGATCTTAATAAAGTTGTTATTATAATTTTTCTATAATTTTCTCTATATGTAGCCTTTCTTGTATAGCAACTCTGCAAGAAGAACTGCGCCTTTTGCAGAGCCCATCTTTTCATTATGAGAGAACAAGACATACTTTATTCCATTATCAAATACAGTATCTTCCCTTACTCTGCCAACCATTGTAGTCATACCCTCGTTAATTTCTCTGTCAAGTCTTGGCTGAGGTCTTGTAGGATCTTCATGTACTATGAGATATTCCTTTGGGGCAGATGGTAAATCATATATGCTTACTTTATTTGAGAATTCTCTCATTGCTTTCTTTACACTTTCAGGATCTGTATGTGATGCAGTTTCAACAAATACAGTTTCGGTATGACCGTCTATTACTGGAACTCTAGTACAAGTACAACTCACTTTCAGCTTAGCGGGATCAATTTTACCATCTACTAACTTTCCAAGTATCTTTCCTGTTTCAAGTCTTACTTTATCTTCTTCTTTTGGTATGTATGGAATGATATTGTCAGTTATATCAAGAGCAGAAACTCCAGGCGATCTTCCGGCGCCTGACATTGATTGCATAGATGTCATGATTATTTTCTGTGCTCCAAATTTGTCTAGTAATGGCTTCATTGTTATTGCTAGTCCTGTTGTAGTGCAATTTGGTAAGGGAGCCACAAATCCCTTCCAGCCGCGATTCTTTCTTTGTGCATCTAGTAATGCTATATGATCATCATTAATTCCAGGAATCAGTATTGGTACATCTACTTCATATCTGTAAGCAGCAGAGGTGCTTATGACAGGTATATCTTTTGCAAAACGAGATTCTATATCTTTTGCAGCCTCACTTTCAACTGAACTAAATATTAAATCTAAATTTTCAGGTTTTATATCATCAACAGATTCAACCACCATATCCTTTACATATTCGGGTATGGGTTCTCGCAAATGCCATTTCAAAATACCACTGTTTGGATCTCTTATGGCATCCACAAATTTTTTCTTGGCAGAACGTTCAGATGCAGCTATCTGTTTTACCTCAAACCATGGGTGCTTGTTGAGAGCTAAAACAAATTCCTGACCTACTGCTCCAGTCACACCTATGATAGCTACGCGTTTCATAATAAAAATGACTTATGGACATTTAATATTTCTTTAGCACAAAAACCAAAACACAACTAAAAATACCATTAGAGTGTTTAGACACTGTGCGTATTGCAATCGACAAACTAGTAGAAAATCACAAAGTAGCTGTTCATGGAGGAATATACTCCATACCGCAAAAGCCAAATTTACATCTCCTTGACTTTAGCTCAAATGTTAATCCATTAGGATATCCAAATGCTGTAAAAAACACTTTTAGAAAGAATTTATCCTTACTTTCTATCTATCCTGATCCAAATTCAAATGAATTAAGAAACACACTCCAAAAATATACAGGTATTTCAAAAGATCAAATTGTGGTAGGAAATGGCGCAACTGAGATTATCTATGACTTTTCAAGATCTTTTTTGAAAAAACAGAAAGTGCTTATTCCTGTTCCAACATTTAGTGAATACGAATCTGCTTCCAGATTGAATGGTTCATCAATTACATATCTCAGAATGATGGATATTAACAAAAATGTTTCAGCAATTCAAGATTCTCTCTATGGAAAAAAATGTGTATTTTTGTGCAATCCTAATAATCCTACAGGAGTGCTTACAAAGAAGAAAAACATGCACAAAATTATAGAATCTGCATATGAAACATCATCATTGGTATTTCTTGATGAGTGTTTTATTGAATTGGTTCCTTCCGCAAATGAGAGTGTTGTATCTTATTTAAGAGAATTCGATAATCTCTTTATTCTAAGATCACTTACAAAATCCTTTGGTTTAGCAGGCATACGAATAGGATACGGTCTAGGCAATAAAAAAATGATTCAAATCTTAAACAGGATCAAGATCCCATGGAATGTTAATGGAATAGCACAACAGGTTGCAATAAAAGCACTTTCTGATAAAACATTTCTTTCAAAATCAAAGAAAATGATAAAATCCGAATCAAACTTTCTCATTAAATCTATTTCAAAGATTAGTGGTTTTTCCTGTTATCATTCTGACACTAATTTTATACTAGTAAAATCAAAACTTCGATCCGCTACATTACAAAAAAAATTACTGAAAAAAAACATCCTAGTACGAGACTGTAGCAGTTTTCGAGGACTCGATAAAAATCACATTAGAATAGCAGTAAAAACTAGGAAAGAAAATCTCAAACTAGTTGAGGCACTAAAAAAACTATGACCTCCAAAAAACTAATGGTGCAAGGTACATCTTCGGGTGCAGGTAAAACTACATTAGTAACTGCACTATGTAGAATTTTTTCTAATCACGGATATACTGTTGCCCCCTTCAAATCTCAAAACATGTCTGCTTATTCATATGTTGGAAATGGTTTTGAGATCTCTAGGGCTCAGGCAATACAAGCCATTGCAGCCAGAACGGAAATTGAGCCTAACCTGAATCCTATCTTGCTCAAACCTATTGGAAACTATAAGAGTGAAGTCTATGTCAATGGTAAATTTTACAGAAAAATGCATGCCAAAGAGTATTATGAAAAATTCACCTTAAAACAAGGACTATCTATATCAAAAAAAGCATTGGATTGTCTTATGAAAAAATATGATCTCGTAATACTTGAGGGTGCAGGCTCTCCAGCAGAAATAAACTTGCTAAAATACGATATAGCCAACATGAGAATGGCAGAATACTCTAACTCTCCTGTGATCATAATATCTGATATTGATAAAGGTGGTACCTTTGCAAGCATACTTGGAACTCTTTTACTCCTTGATAAAAAACACCAAAATCTCGTCAAGGGCTTCATCATAAACAAGTTTCGAGGAGACATTAACATATTGAAACCAAGCTATTCATTGTTAAAGAAAATGACATCAAAACCAGTGCTTGGAACTATACCTATTGTTAAACTAAATATTCCTGATGAAGATTCTCTACATTCAAATCCAAAACAGGTCTCATGGACAAGTAAATACATGAAAACACTAGATGAAGAAATAGAAAATCTAAGTAAAATAGTAAAAAAGAATCTGGATATGAAAAAAATTGGTGACCTGATAAATTGATCTTACTTCCATCCATAGTTGTTTTTGCAATAATACTTGATATGTTATTTGGAGATCCAAGAAATAAGTATCACCCTACTGTCTGGGTTGGAAAATTAGTAGGCAAAATAATACCAATTACAAGAACCAATAATCCAAAAAGCGAGAAACTTAATGGAATTATTCTTGTAATATCAACTATAACATTAGTATCTGTATCTATATTCTCATTTAGCTTAATTTTAAAATATATTGAAAACTTGGAGATGTCACAAATTTACAAAATTATATTTTTAATTTCTTCAGTAGCTATATCCGCAATTTTACTCAAAACTACTATTGCAATAAAGGGTATGGAATCTCACACATCAAAAATTATGGAATCTTTATCTAGGAATGATCTAGAAGATGCAAGAACAAGATTATCCATGATCGTAAAGCGTAGTACTAAGAATCTAGATAAACAACACATCATATCTGCCACGCTAGAAAGTCTTAGTGAAAACATAGTAGATGGAATCACAGGACCACTTTTCTATTTCTCATTTTTTGGTCTTGTAGGTGCATTTGCCTATAGAACTGTGAATACGATTGACTCTATGATTGGGTACAAAACGGAGATCTTCCAAAACCTAGGTTGGTTTGGAGCTAATTGTGATAAGATATTGAATTTCATTCCATCACGACTCACAAGTCTAGTGATGATACTCTCATGTGTATTACTTGGAAAAGACTGGAAACACTCTCTTATGATCATGAAGAGAGATGGACCAAGAACAGAAAGCCCAAATGCAGGATATCCAATGGCTGCTATGGCTGGGGCGCTTGGTATAAAATTTGAAAAACTTAATCATTATGTTTTGGGAAATGGAGATTTAGAAATAACAGAAACACATTTCAAAGAAGCTGTTTCCATAATGAAGACTACTGTTGCATTGTTTGTGGCCTTGTTTACGATTCCAACAATTTTGTTATTATCGTATTTTGGTTGGTGGTTATTTGTTTAGAGGAATAAAATCTGTAGTTTCTTTCTTAACCATTATTCCATCAAAGAATAGTGATCTTGATACTGTTGCAAAGAACATGTATCTATTTCCTATAGCCGGTGCAATAATTGGTCTGATTATTGGCGTTGCAGGATTTGGATTATCATCCATTATCCAACAACCCCTTATCACTGGTCTTCTGTTAACAGGCTCTCTTATGATCATTACTGGTATACATCATACAGATGCATTGTGTGACTTTGCAGATGGCATGATGGTAAAAGGAACAAAGGAGAAAAAACTTCAAGCTATGCGAGATCCTGCAGTTGGCTCTGCAGGTGTTGTTACCATTGTTTTGTATGTTGCAGGTATGATATTAGCAATCTCTATGATGAAAGGATTTGTACTACTTGAAGCAATTGTGCTAAGCGAACTTTTGGCAAAATTTTCTATGGTACTACAAGCAAACCGTGGGCAATCAGCTTGGCAAGGACTAAGCTCTCCATTTACACAATCAATGAAAGATCATAAAAAACTAGCAGTAGCAGCTGGATTGGCTATAATACCAACTCTGGCATTTGGTGGTACGGCTGGAATTTATGCAGTAATCGTAAGTATAGGAATGACTTTCTTGTTGCTATCTGTCTCAAACAAGAGCTTTGGAGGAGTTTCAGGAGATGTTTTTGGGGCTAGTAATGAACTTGTTAGACTATCTTCACTGTTGATTTTTGCATCAGTATGATAGCCCTTGTAATGTGTGGCGGCAAAGGAAGTAGAATGGAATCATCAGAGGAAAAACTTCTTCTAAAGTACAAAAAACCAATAATTGAGCATGTATTAAACGCACTTGAACAATCGCATTTTTTTTC
>JAJPGX010000027.1 GCA_021325595.1 Nitrososphaerota archaeon
ATTATTGCCTTTCGCGCATCAAAGTCGCCATTGAAAACAATATTACTGCAGTTGCACAAAGTATTGCTCCAAGCAGGAAAAGAACAATTGATGCCATAAGCGAGCCTACAAAAATTGTATGTGTGTGTAGATAGACATCAAGAAATTGATATCCAAAGATGCTTCCAATTATTACAAGTGCGATTCCAGGAAATCCGTAAAATCCAATCGGATGCTTTACTGAAATAAATTTCAAAGTGTTCATCAAGACTTCAACGCCATGTGGGACTGCATTTTGCTTTGATGTATCGGAACCATATGATACCGTGATTGGAACCTCGGCAATTGACAGTCCCTTGTTTGATATTTTCAGTAGGATCTCAGTTGATACTGCCATTCCTGTCTCTGTTGGATGAATTGCATCAATTGCCTTTTTTGAATATGCCCTGTACCCTGATTGGGAATCTGATACCTTAAAATCAGTTGCAAAGTTTGTAGCTGATGTTATTATTTTTATTCCTTGTTTTCTGTATCCTGGAGTGTTTGAATTTTTATCTAAAAATCTTGAACCTATAACAGCATCGACATTATTTTCTTGCAATGTAGATATCAGCAATGGAATCTGTGACGGGTCGTGCTGCCTGTCACCATCAAGTGTTACCATGATATCAGCTTTGTTTTCTCTTGCATAATCAAATAATGTTATAATGGCAGCACCGTATCCTGAATTTTTTTTGTGCGAAATTACATGTGCTCCATTTTCTCTAGCTATTTTTGCAGTATCATCTGTAGAGCCGTCATCGCAGACTATTACCTTGTCAGCATATGGGATTGATTGTTTTACTATATCACCAATGTTTTTTTCCTCGTTATATGCCGGAATGCAGACTAGTTTCATCATACCATGTCGTAAATTAATGACATATAATTTAGTTGGTTGTGCTATAATTTTGAAGACATTAGCTAGTTTTCTGTTTTTCATCTTTGCCAACATATTTTGTCAGACAAAGTTGTCAGACGTGTTCCAGAAACTCCTCTCTTGTTATCTTACAATCTTTCAGGATTACATCAAGCAATCCAACTCGGATCTTCTTTAAAGGAACTGTTACGTAAATGGTGCCATTAGTGAGGGTTACATGGCTTCCCTTTTTGCCTTATTGCTTGAAAACCAAACTTGTTGCAGAGAATCTTGACTAGATCTTTCCCATTTATGGGTCCAAGTTTTTTCAAATCACTACAGGTTCAATTGCTTTTTCTCTTAGAATTTCCAAGTGTAGCTTGAGTGCCTTGTGAAAGTTTTTCTTGGCTTGGTCTAGATTTTTACCCACGCTATAAACTCCCAATGCAGAACATGTTATGGAATAAGAGCCATCGTCTTCCTTGATTATCCTTGTTTTGACGTCTCTTAGCTTAACTGACATCTAGTATACTTGTTTTTTATTTATTTCAAGTTTCTCATGTTGAAATTTACAGGATATGTTAGACCTAGTCTTCGGAACTATTGCCTTTGTTTTTCTGTCCTTGTGATTTTTCTTTCAATTTTTCCTGCTGTTGCTGTATCTTTTCCTGTAGTTTCTGTTCCTGTTGAGTTATCTTTTCTTGCTGGTTTTGCTCTTGCTGTTGCAGTTTATCTTGCTTGTCCTGGAATTTTTGTTCTAGTTCCTGTCGTTTTTGCTCCAGTTTTTGAGTTTGGTTCTGTATCTTCTCTTTCATTTGCTCTAGTCTTTGCGTCTGGTTCTGTATCTTTGCATTCATATGTTCCAGTTTTTCCTTTTCATGCTCTGCCTTTTGAATATCGATTACTTGGTTTCTGAAACTCTTGAATACTATCTGGAACTGTTTTCGCTCATCTCTGAACTTTTGGTTTACTTGTTTTAGCTGTGTCTTGCAGTCATTCATGATGCTTTTTCGCTCATCTTTACTTGTTGCATTCTTTGCCTGCTCTCTGCACTCTTTTATGATCTGCATGCTCTGGTTTCTTTGGTCCTTAAAGTCATCACGTGCTTGGTGTACAAATGATGATATCAACTGGCCCACGTTTGTTACATTTGAGAATGAAAATGTGATATGAGTTCCATTTGGCAGTGCAAGGTTGATGCTGGTTGCATTTGAGAATCCAAACTTGATATGCTCTGTATCATTTGTATTGGTTTCATTCTCTTTTTGGTCGTTTTTGGTTTGGTTTGAGTTTTCATCATCTGAGAATACGTTTGGAATTGTAACAGAGCCTCCAAGTACGAATACAAGCAGCAAAGCCGCAATCTTGGTTTTCATTTGAAGAGATTTTATTACATGTTGGTATTAAACGTCAATGAACTATCACACGCAAGGCTTAAATCAAAAATATGCTCATTGCGGCAAAACTAGGTACCATGTTTGTTAAAATAGTTGGATTTGCTAGTTTTCAGTATTGCAGAAGATCAATGACACTGAAAAGATATCAAAGATTGGAGAGATACTAGGACTATTAGATGAGACTCATCGCGGAAAGGACTGGCTATTAGAGGAGATAAAAAAATCCCGCATCAAAGGTGCAATCAAGCCGACAATGAATAGTTATCAGATATTAAGATCATGTCCTGGAGAGTTTGTCACAAAGACATTGCGCGTGTTAAAGGGAGAGGACTTTGAGAATTTTTCAGATGTCAGGGCTCTAACCAAGACATATCACTGGTTCTTTTGCGATATAGTTGCAGGTTCCAATCCTACCATACCAACAAAGGAGCAGGTAAGAAAGGTAATTGCATTAAATGAGATAGTTGCAAGGGCTGATACATTCAAGAACCGTGACAAAAGATCCACTGTTGTTTTATCAACAGGGGACGGCATGGCAATTGGATTTTCAGACAGCGCCGAAAAGCCGTTAAAGCTTGCAATAGAAACACACAAGGCATTAAACAAGTATAACCTGCAGAGGCGTGGGAAAGAAAAACTATTGATTCGTGTTGGAATAGATACCGGTCCTGTCTATTTTATCAAGGATATAACAGGCAGGTTAAATGTGTGGGGCCCTGGGATAATTGTAACAAGACGTGTCATGGACCTGGCATCAGACAATCAGATATTGGCATCATCTAGAATTTCAGAAGATGTAAGAAAGCTGTCGCCCGAGTACAAGTCAATATTTCATTCGATAGGAGATTACACCATAAAGCACGGCGAGCAGTTAAATCTGTACAACATCTATGGTGACAATTTTGGAAATAAAATGGCTCCGCGAAAATCAAAGATTGCCAAATCAAATCTTGAGCGAGAGATCAAGACAGTAAACAACTTTGTCTTCAACAGTATAGGAATCGAACTTGATGTACTGGATGCAAAATCAATGATGACCCACCACACATGGACATGGAATGTCATTAATGTAGCAAAGGAGCCAAAGGACCAGGTCTTTTACTATCTGGATGGCGATATTCCAAAGGAGTTTTCAGACATGAATGTTACTGTTCGAGACGAGCGAGGAAACAGATTAGAGATTCAAAGTCTGAATGTGAACAAGCCATATCACAAGGAGTTTAATGTAAAGCTCAACCGTCCCTTAAAGCCAAAGCAGAAAAAGATCTTGATATTAGAATATGACTGGGAGGAGCCTGAGAGGACATTTTTCTACAGGTTTGCATCTGACTGTAAAAAGTTCAGGTATGATTTTACAATACCAAAGGGAGTTGAGCTAAAGACTCGCGTTCTAAAAGTTGATACCGAAACAGGATACAAGATTCATGCAAGCCCGCCCCCAAAGATGATACACTCTGCAAAAAAGACAATCATAACATGGTCAAAAAATAACTTGCATGCGTATGATGCTTATCAGTTTGACTGGTAGACTAGTCTAAATTAGACGGCCTTTTGCTGCGCTGCTGCAATATCGCTGCGATTTTTTGGTAAATTTAGCATATAGAATCATTCGTAAAATCAGATATGAGCTAATAGTGTTGCTTGGTACATTAAGAGCAAGCAATTTGGAGAGAAAAAAGGCAATCATTTCATTAGATCCTAAAGAACAAGCCCAAAAAGAAACTTATGAGAACTTTGAGCGGGGAAAATTCTTGTGGTTACAAATCACAAAAGCAAAGCAAGCTGGAATGCCTGGCAAGTTAATTGAGCCACTTTACAGACAGCTTGGGATAGAACCTGAAGATGAGCAGAAGATAAAAGAAAGAAAAGACAAGGAGAAAAGACAGAAAAAGTTGGATGAGCTTTACAGAACATTTCTCAAGTATTTTTTGTTGGCAACTAGTGATGAAGTGAGGAGAAAATTGTGTCTAATATACATCATGGAGAAAAATAGGATCTGAGTTTTTCTCTTTTCCCTTTTTTTATTTATGAGATCACAGGTAACCAAGCTCTTTTAGTTTTGTTGTTATCATATCAAGACACTGCTGTGGTGTGTTCTTTTCCGTATCCAAAATTATATCAGGATGTAATGGTTCCTCATATGTTGACTGTAGTCCGGTAAGGTTTGTTATTTCTCCTGCCTGTGCTTTTTTGTAGAGTCCCTTTGGGTCTCGTTTTATACAGGTGTCAACTGATGCCTTGACATATACTTCGACAAAGTTTGGGATCTCTTTTCTTGCAAGATCCCTTGTCTCTCTGTATGGTGATATTAGTGGAATTATAGTTATGATTCCATTTTCTGACAAAGATTTTGCAACCACTATTACTCTTCTATTGTGTTCCTTTCTGTCCTCAGGTGAGAATCCCAGATCCTTGCTTAGCGTCTTTCGTAATTCATCTCCATCTAATATATCAACTGGCAGGTTTTTTGATTTACAGTATACCATGAGTAGATTTGCAAGTGTGCTTTTTCCCGATGCTGGTATACCAGTAAGCCATATCACAGGTGCGCTCATGGTACGATTCCACCTGTACTATTATAAAATTTAGTCATTTGATACACCAAAATATTTTTCAAATGTTAGTCATTTGGGTTTTTGCCTGCAACTAGGTATCTCAGTGCATTTGTCAGTCCATCTCTTGCAAACATTCTCCAGCAATCAAGAATTATTTTATTAGAAAATTTGGACTTGTCAATCTTGGAAAATTCCTCCCATGGTGTTGCGATTATACAGAGCTCTGATGGAATGATACAGTCCTCCATGTTTTTTGTTAGAGTTATTTTTGGATTGACAACATTTTCTGAACTGTTGACAAACGCTGGATCATACGCATATACCTGGAATCCCTTCTCAGATAGTAAGTTAACCAGCATTAATGACTGGGACTCTTCTGTGACGTTTGTTTTTGGTTTGTAGGTCAACCCTAGCACTCCAACTTTGGCTGGTGGCTTGACGCCTATAGACTCGACTAGATTTACAATTCGGTTAACCTGTTTTATGTTGATATCATGTGTTGCAACGGCTAGCTGTGCGTCAATTCCCACTTTATTTGCAAATCTGGCAAACGCCACATTGTCACGTGGAAAACACGGCCCTCCATAACCTAATGCACCTTTTAGGTATGCGGTTCCTATTCTCTTGTCCTTGCCAATTGCTGAAGTAATTTTTTCCACATCACCTCCAGGCATATTCTCACATATCTCTGCCAGTGTGTTTGCAAAGCTTATCTTCATTGTAACAAACGAGTTTACCGCTATTTTTGCAATCTCTGCATTTACAAAGTTCATTCTTTGAATTGGTGCGTTGGATATTTTTTGGTGCACCTCAGATATCATCTCACCTGCCTTTGCATCTGATTCTCCAACTAGGATAAAGTCAGGATTCAAAAATCCCTTGATTACATCACCTAGTGCGATAAATTCCGGATTATAGCATAAACCAAAATCCTTTCCGCATTTCTTTCCAGATGTTGATTCTAGAACTGGCCTGACAACAGAATCCATCGAGTTTGGCATAACTGTACTACACAATACTACAAGATGATATCCAGTCTTTGATGATAGGACTTTACCAATTTTTTTCATGACTGGTGTTACAAACTCTAGTGAAAACTCGCCTGACTCGTCGCTTGGTGTTGGGACCACCACAAATGTTGCATCTGTGTTTTTTATTGTATCAAAATCATCTGTTGCTTTAAGTCGTGTTTTGTTTGATGAAATCATCTCATCCAAGCCTGGCTCAAAGATTGGAGATTTTCCATTGTTTACGGAATCTATTTTGGACTTGTCAACATCAATTCCAGTAACGCTATAATCCTTTTCTGCAAAAACAGCAGCAAGACACAGGCCTAGCTTTCCTAATCCTACAACAGAGATGTTGCTAATTTTTGACATTGTAAATTAGTGTTTTAGAAGTTTTGTTTGTTCTAATTTTTTGTGCCACTCGATCGTATTTGCAAGCCCTTCCTCAAGATCAACTTTTGGCTCCCATCCAAGTAGCTTCTTGGCTAATGATATATCCAGTGCTCGGCTAAATGGTCCTTCAGGCTTGTTAGTATCAAAGTGAATCTTGCTTGGCTTGTGTCCTGCAAGACGCAAGATGATTTCAGCTACATCTTTTATTTTGTATCTCTTGTCCCAGCCAATGTTAACAGCTGTTGCGTCACTAATTTTCTCAGCTGACAAAATAGAACCATTTACGATATCAGTAACATAGGTAAATCCCCTTTCTTGGTTTCCAGATCCCCATACCTCGTATGGATCCTGGTTGTGAAGTGCTTTTCCAACTAGAGCTGATATTGCATGACTTGAATCAAATTCTCCAGGACCGTAAACAGTAAGATATCTTGATGCCGAAGACTTGAATCCGCGTTCTTTGTAGTATGCTAATAACTGCATCTCGCCCATCAACTTTGCAAATCCATACAAGTTGTCACTTGAATTCCATCCCTCACCTGTACTTAGAATGTGATCTTCTCTTAGTAAGACATCTGGTTTGTTAAGTGATGATGGGTAAACACATGCACTTGATGAATAATGCAAGTGAGATATTCCTGCTTCATATGAAGTGCTGATTACGTTATGATCTACTGCAAGCATCTTGGAACATTCTGCTTGTTGTGTGTCAACAAACTCTCTTCCACCAAAGACTGCACTTAGATGAAATACAGTGTCATGCTTTTGTGCTAAAAGTTGGAAACGCTCCCTTTCTGAATAAAGATCAATGATATGTAAATTGGCATCACTGTATCCGTGTTTTTGATAAATCTCTCTTAGACGCTGGAGCTTTGCCTGCCAGATCCATGACGCAGCTGGAAAAAGTAACTTGTCCACTACTGTTACCTCGGCACCTTTTGATAACAATGCGTCTACCAAGGCACCGCCAATAAAGCCTGCTCCGCCGGTAACTATTACCTTGCGTTTTACCCAGTTCATTTAGTGGGTTTTTGATAACTACCAATATAAATTAGATGCCAATCACAACTCTCAAGTGACATAAATGGATTCCATTTTAGATGAGATAAAAAATCAGGATTACAAATCCATCAAAAAAGGAATTGAGAATTTTCTATTAGATGAGGTAAAATCAAGACAGGCAAACGGAGTTGTTCTGGGACTTAGTGGAGGAATAGATTCTGCAGTAGTTGCTGCTTTGTGTTCTAATATATTAAAAGAAAAGACTTTGGCGTTGATTTTACCTGATTCAACAATAACTCCTCCGCAAGAGACCGAGGATGCTATTGAGCTTGCAAAGAAGTTAGGGTTAAAATACAAAGTAATTGATATACATCCTATTCATTCCGAGTTTTCAAAATACTTGGAGCCAAATGAGCGAGCACTTGGAAATTTGCGAGCAAGGATAAGAGCAAACATTTTGTATTATCATGCAAATGTTTCCAATTCTTTGGTACTTGGATCAAGTGACAAGAGTGAGTTTTTGATTGGATATTTTACAAAGCATGGTGACGGAAGTGCTGACTTGCAGCCCATAATTTCATTGTATAAAATTCAGATAAGGGAGATTGCAAAGCATCTTGGCGTTCCTGAAAAAATCATACAGAAAAAAAGTAGCCCTCATTTATGGTCCCATCACATAGCAGAAAACGAGCTTGGCGCTTCATATGAGGAAATTGATGTGATTTTGTATTGTATGATAGACAAAAAAATGTCAAAAAGTGAAATTCTAAAGATGAATCTATCTAATGAACAGATTTTTGACAAGACGTATTCCTTGTACAAAAATAGTGAACACAAGAGAGTAATGCCAAGGGCATTTCATAGAAATTATGACATTGTGTTAGATTTTTGATGATTTTGAAAAATTATCTAATTATCTTTCATACTATTCAAACCTAATCATGATACTAAAATTTAAGATATGGTAACAAAATTGAAAAATGTGGAAGATTTTCGTTATGAACGTCAATTGAAATATGCAAAAAAATGGATTGATGGACCTAGTGATGGTCCACGTAGACAGTTTTTTGCTGTTATTTCGTGGGGAGCTGCTGCTACGTATTGGTTATCAAAGATACTAAATGTACATCCAGAAATTTTTTGTTTACATGCCATGAATTTAGCAATTACTTTTGACAAAGAACGAAGAATTTTTCCTAGGAATGACAGCTTGGAATATTTATATTTGATAGCAAGAACTGCCAATGTCTACAATGCCATAGGCGATGTTCATGGAATGTCTCAGTATGATATACCTGAAATAAGACAGTTATTAGGTGATAGATTTAATGCTGCGGTTGTTGTAAGAGATCCACTTCCCAGATTAAAATCAACTATAAGTCACTTTCAACTAGATTCTGAATACAAGTTGTATAATGTTGATTATATAGATGACATTATCAAAAATAGAAACTTGGTATTACCACATAATGATTATGCAGAAAAGCTATTTGTGCATGGTGTCAATATGCTAAATGCAGTTATTGAAGAGGCTAATGTTGGCAAAATCTACAGATCAGAGGACCTTACTACTAATGGATCTATACTTTCAGAATTCATCGAAGAAATAACTCGTGGAGCAATAAAAACAGAATCTGAATTATTAGACACAATGTTAAAAATTGGAAGAGTGAATGTTCATGTGAAAAAAGAAATCCAATTTGATGATTGGCAGATAGATATAATAAAATCCGTCGTATCTGACAAGGCTTGGGAATTGTATGCAAATGTAGGATATGATAAACCAAGTTTTCTCTAGAACATTTTTAAAAAATCAACATTTACCTTAAACAATAACAGGTGAATTTATCTCTGGATACACTGATTATGTTTTTATTGATTTTATTAATTTAGATGTATTTCTGGAAGGATTTCAGATCCTAATCCCCAATCATCTTTATTGAAGATTATAGGACGTTTTTCTCTATGCATTTGTTTAGCTAATAATTTGAATTCTTCAAAGCTAAGATATGGTATACCTTTATCTTTTAATCTCTTGAATAGGTTATCATGTTGTTCAGGAGTCCACCCTGAAGAATGTTCCATATGATACAACCTCATAGGATCTTTGAGTATTTTCTCTCTAAGACCATATTCATAAGCCATTTGTAACATTACAGAATCTAAATTCCATGAAAAAATTTCTAATTCAGGATAACCATGGAGTGCATGCCATTTTTCTGTTGCCATCAGAGTAAAATCTCCACACCCATTAGTATGCAATAACGGATAACCTAGTTTCCTGCTATAGTTTAACAATTGTATTCCATTTGAAATTGGAGATACTACTATTTTGTTTGTTAATGATGCTAATCTTCTGATTAGAACTAGTACTGCTTTAGATACTAATGATGCTAAACCCCTGATTAGAACTAGTACTGCTTTAGATACTAATGATGCTAAACCCCTGATTAGAACTAGTACTGCTTTAGATACTAATTTTGTTATTATTTTTATTTTCTTTAATCCTAATTTTTTATTTTGTTGTGAATGAATCAAATTCAATCCGTCATGGACTAGTGCTTTTGCGTCATGGACTAGTGCTTTTGCGTCATGGACTAGTGCTTTTGCGTCATGGACTAGTGCTTTTGCGTCATGGACTAGTGCTTTTGCG